>NZ_JAKSYB010000055.1:0-770 GCF_022829505.1 Methylobacterium sp. J-043
GGGTAGCGCAGCGCGATCGGGCCCGAATCGTGCGCGTGGCAGGTCGCCACCATGTGCACCAGTTCCGCCTCGTCGGCGGCGGCCATCACCGTCATGTTCGGCAGGCAGCAGAGATAGGCCAGATCGAACGCGCCCGCATGCGTCGCGCCGTCGGCACCCACCAGACCAGCCCGGTCGAGGCAGAACCGCACCGGAAGGTTCTGCAGCGCCACATCGTGCACGACCTGATCGTAGGCCCGCTGCAGGAAGGTCGAGTAGATCGCCACGAACGGCTTGTAGCCCTCCGTCGCCAGACCGCCGGCAAACGTCACCGCGTGCTGCTCGGCGATGCCGACGTCGAAGGTCCGGTCGGGATGCGCCTTGCCGAACAGGTCGATGCCGGTGCCGCCGGGCATGGCGGCGGTGATCGCCACCACCTTCGGGTCGGCATCGGCCGCCTTGATCAGGCTCTCGCCGAACACCCTTGTATAGGCCGGGGCGTTGGCCTTGGCCTTGGCCTGCACAACCTCGACCACCTGCTCCCCGTCCTGAAGAACGTGCGCGACTCGGATCAGGGCCCGATCCTGCTCCACGTCGTCACCCAGAAGGGCAAGGGTTACGCGCCGGTGGAAGCACCCGCCGACCGCTACCACGGCGTGTTCAGGTTGGACGGGGTTTCGGGCGTGCAGGCCAAGGCAAAGGCGAAAGCCCAGGCCGATCCAAGGGTGTTCGGCGAGAGCCTGATCAAGGCGGCCGATGCCGACCCGAAGGTGGCGGCGGTGATCGCCACC
>NZ_JAKSYB010000068.1:0-457 GCF_022829505.1 Methylobacterium sp. J-043
CGCCACCGAGAACGAGCCCGTGGGCTGATCCTCGACGTCGATGTTGACCACCACCCGGTCCGGCGCGGAACCGGGCGCGTTGGAGAAGCGCACCTTCTTGAAGAAGCCCAGTCCGTTCAGCCGGCGCCCGGCGCGGTCCACCCGCCCGCGGTTGTAGGCATCGCCATCGGTCCGATCGGGCTCGCGGGGGGTGACGGTTGCGGTGGTGCTGGGGTTGTCGTCTACATAAGCTGCGTGTCCGCGCCGTCGTCCTCGTTCTACGTGGCGGCGCTCTCCCCCCCCCATGCCCGCATCATCGTCTAGTCATCGGTCTCCTGCTCGACCTTCCTAGGCCGCTGCCCGTATGTCCTCTTTGCGGGGCACGCGGTCGAGTATGGCCACGGTGGCGATCTCTCTGACACCGAGCCGTACTTCCTCGGCTACCGTATGGCGGCCGGCCTCGACGGCTTCTACAAGT
>NZ_JAKSYB010000005.1:0-7404 GCF_022829505.1 Methylobacterium sp. J-043
TCCCAGTGGGTGCGGGCGCCGTCGAGCATCACCTGGGTGCCGATCACGTTGGTGCGCACGAAGGCACCCGGATCGGTGATCGAGCGATCGACATGGCTCTCGGCAGCCAGATGCATCACCGCCTCGGGCCTGAAATCGGCGTAGAGGGCGTGGACGCGGGCCGGATCGCAGATGTCGGCCTGCTCCAGGCGGTGTCGAGGGTCGTCCGCCAGCGGCTGCAGCGAGATCGGATTGGCCGCGTAGGTCATGGCATCGAGGGTGAGCACCTCGTGGCCGAGATCCTGTACCAGATGCAGCACGAGCGCGGAGCCGATGAAGCCGCAGCCGCCCGTTACCAGAATGCGCATCACGTCTCCAACAATCGCAGCTGTCCACCTTTGGGGACGATGCTCTAGGCAGCCACCATAGGCAACCACGTGATCTACGAAGCTAGCCAAGGATTATAGCTTCGTCGCCGCCAACCCTGCGTCGGTCCGGCATGGGCTTTTATACGCATTGACCGGACAGACAACCGCGGCGTCGAGGCAGGGCAATCAGGATGAATTTTTCATTTTGTCACGATGGCTTCGAGGAAGTCATCTTCCCCAGGGCGCGACTTTTCGTTTGGGGCAGAGGGCGTCGTTTTCCTGGGTTGGCTCGGGTGAGGTTGAGAGCGGTGCAGGTCATCGCCATTCGCTGCGAACCTGATCGAGGTTTATACGCCCCCATTGAAGCGGTTCATCGGCGAGTTTGGTAGATCGAGGAGCGTGACAGCTGGGTCTTGGCGTGGTGGGTTTGGCCTCGCAAATCGGGGTATGACCCAGCTCTTCCTTCTGCCTAGCTGCCGCCTCGTGCGTGTTGTGCGGTACGGCCCCACCGCGATCACCCTCCTCGCCGAAGCGAATCGCGATTACGCCCGCTGCCCGACATGTCGGGCGGTCAGCGCCTCGGTCCATAGCCGGTATCGGCGACGACCCGCCGATCTGCCGGCCAGCGGCGCGGCCATCCGGCTGCAGTTGGAGGTTCGGCGCTTCTACTGCCGCGACCCAGCCTGCCCCCGCAAAACTTTTGCCGAGCGCTTCCCGAAGCTGCTCGCCCGCCATGCCCAGCGCACCCGCCGGCTGGCTGAGGCATAGGCCCGGACCGGTCTCGCAGTTGGTGGGCAGCCCGCCGCTCGCTTGCTCACTCGTCTGGCCATGCCGTCCAGTGTCACGACCCTGTTGCAGACGATCCGGAGAATGCCGCTGCCGAAGCCACCTCGACCCTGTGTCGTCGGCGTCGATGACCGGGCCCTACGCAAGGGGCGGACCTACGGCACCGTCGTCGTCGATCTCGAACGCCGACGACCTCTCGACCTGCTGCCCGACCGCTCGGCCGAGACGTGGGCCGCATGGCTCCGCCGCGAGCCGCAGATCCAGCTCGTGGCGCACAATCGTTCGACCGAGTACGCCCGCGGCAGCACGCTGGGCGCGCCGACGGCCGTGCAGGTCGCCGACCGCCGGCATCTCCTGCTCAACACCCGCCAGATGATCGAGGGCTGGCTCGCCCGTGTCCACCCACGCCTAGGGCTGTTGCCGTCGACCACGGCGCCAGCGCCCTCGACCCAGCGCATCAGAGCCTAGCCGCGTGCACCCGCCGAAATGCTTGCCCGCGCCGCGGCGGTCGATCGGTGGGAGGAACTCTACGACGATGTCCGTCGCCGCCGTGCAGACGGGCAGTCGCTCCGCCAGATCAACCGAGAGACCGGCCTGACGCGGGCCATGGTGCGCAAGTACGCCTTCGCCGAGCGCTTCCCATGTCATGGCCCACGCGGGCCGGGGCGCAGCATCCTCGATCTTCATCTCGATCACCTACACGCCCGCCAGGCCGCAGGGTGCGAGAACGCCATGCAGCTCTGGCGCGTGCTGCGGTCCCGCGGCTTCGCCGGCACCGTCAAGCAGGTCAGACGCTGGCTGTCCGAGCGGCGCGCTTGGCGGCCGGGCACAAGCCTGAGCCGTCGGCGGCCATCCTCGACAGCCGAACGCTGCGGGCGATGCCCGAGAGCGGCGAGCGGGCCGGCTACGACGGAGCTAAGCGCAAGCAGGGCTCGAAGCTGCAAATGGCGGTGGACACGCTCGGCCATCTGCTGGCCCTGCACGTCACGCCGGCCAACGCCGATGACCGTGCCCCGGTCGAGCGTCTGGCCAAGGCCGTGCAGGCGGCCACGGGCGACAGCGTCGAAGTCGCCTTCGTCGATCAGGGCTACACCAGCGAGAAGCCGGCCGCGGCTGCGCGCAAGCACGGCATCGACCTGGAAGTCGTGAAGCTGCCCGAGGCCAAGCGCGGCTTCGTGCTGCTGCACCGGCGCTGGGTCGTCGAGCGTTCCTTCGCCTGGGCCACCCGCTTCCGCTGGCTCGTCAAAGACTACGAGCGCTATGCCACCAAGCTGGCAGACCTGCATCGTCGCCTTCGTCTGCCTCGTGCTCAGAAAGGCCACTCTACTCGAAGCAAGTTCATAATAGCCCCTAACTGTCACAGGGGTGGGTGATTAGAGCGGCATCCGCTCATTTTGAAACGGCCAAGTCGTTTTCGTATCTGGCCGCTTCGATGTAGTTCCGGCACTCGTTCGCGGTGAAGTGCATGAGCGTCTGGCGGATGGCGGCGTGGAGGTCGGCGACGGTGCGAGCGGCGGCGGTTCGCAGCCGGCCCTTCAACTTGGCGAAGGCCTGCTCATCGGATTGAAATTGGGACTGTAGAGCGGAAGGTAGAGCAGCCCCGAGCCGATTTTGGCCAGGCTCTGTCGGATGCCGGCGACCTTGTGGGCCGGCAGGTTGTCGAAGATGAGCGTGTCGCCCGGCCGCAGCACGGGCACGAGCACCTGCTCGACGTAAGAGCAGAAGCGACTTCCGTTCATGGCGCCGTCGAGCAGCCAAGGGGCGACGATGCCGCTGGTGCGCAGACAAGCGGTGACGGTGGTCGTCTTGTAGTGCCCAAGGGGCACGGCGACCCGGCAGCGCTGCCCGCGCGGTGCACGCCCGTAGCGGCGGGCCGTGTTGGTGGCGGTGGCGGTCTCGTCGAGGAAAACGAGGCTGTCTGGATCGAGTTCGTCCTGGGCCTCGAACCAATCCTCGCGCTCGGCCTTCACGTCCGGCCGCTGCTGCTCGGCGGCGTGGGCTGCGTTTTTTTACGCGTGATGGCGTGGCGCTTGAAGAAGCGCGACAGGCTGCTCTGGCTGACCGCGATGCCGCGCTCGGCCAGGGCATCCCGCAACTCCCACAGGAAGAGGGTCGGCCGCTCCTCGTAGAGCGTCCGGATCACGTCGGCCTGCGCCTCGATCCTGAGCGAGCGCTGATCGCCGCCGCGCAGCTTGGGCGCGACATCCCCTGTCTCGCGCATCTGCCCGCACCAGCGGCTCGCGCTCGCCACGCTCACGCCGAAGCGTTCGACCGCCTTGTGCTGTGATGTCCCCGCCGCCACGACGGCCACGACACGCTCACGCATATCGACCGACAGGGTCGAGGTCATGGAGGGGCTCCCAAACCTCCCTAATCCGTACGCCGCCGACCCGTTCCAGATCGCTCGGATGCCGCTCTAAGAGTAAAGTGCTCCGAATCCTCATTGGTTTTGCCGGGCAACGATTCGTCAGGTTCGCTGAATAACAGCCTGTCAAGCACATTATTGATTTTACTTTGACGATTTTGAGTTAGATATCGATATCAATCACGATTTTTAAACAAGTATAAAAACGCCTCGGTCTTAATAAAAATCCCATCAATCAGATTCACTTCCATGAAGTTGTAAAGTCAATATAGCTTCATTGATATTTGACAAAGAATCGTCAGTTTCTCGCATTTCAATAGCAGTCCAGCCGACATATTCAACCTCAGTCAGCACTGATATCAGTGGCGCATACAGCGGTGCATCTACTCGCGTGATCGGGGCCAGCTTCGGCTTTGATAGATGCACGTGCGCAATGATGTCATGGTGCTCTCTGATGATGTCCTGTATATCCTCTTCGGTGAAAGCTAAACAGCCGCTGTCGATGTGAAGCCTGAAGGATGGATGGTTGACAGCCCTCACCATCGCGGCGCATTGCGCCGTGGTTTCCAGAAAGTCCCCACCGTACTCGTTAGGGGCAGCCTCAAGGGCAATTATGAAGCCGGTTGCAGCGACAGCCTCTGCTAGGCACCGGAAGCGCTGCGCGCCAAGTTCGAAGGCATTCTCAACGGTAAGTTGCCCGCGTTGACGGTTCCGAGGGGCTCCAAAGACACCCGCACCGCCCCTACTCAAATGCTCGGCAAAAATCGCCACCCGCACTGTATGCTCTCGCATCGCTTCGAATGAGGTGGCATCACCGAGAAGTTGGCAGTCTGGCCGTTCGAAATAAAGCGCTTGATACGAGCTAACCTGAAGCCCGGCTCTACTAATTCGACGGCCTTCGACGCGGGCGATCTCCTCAGTAAGATTTTGCCAGGGCGCAAGTTTCGTGGGGGCCACTTCGACCCCGGCAACGTTTGCGTCTGCAAGCGAAGCATAAACCCGATCAGTGATAGAGGCTGACCAAGCGATATTAGAGACAGACAAGCGGTTCATTCGCCGCTCTCCAGGTAGCTACCAATGCCATTAAGAACGGTCTCGCGATCGAAGTGGTACTGATTGGCTCCGCCAAGAACGCCTGCGTAGATCGTTCGCATGTCGTAGGATGCAGCGGGATTATTCAGGTCTGGTTTGCGTAACTTACCCGGAAAAAATCGATCAGCGATAGCCGACATGGTGACAGGCTGAGGTGCGATATTAATGAGCGTTAGGTTTGCATCTGTGATTATCTTGATATCGCGCTCTAAGCGCCGCACGTCGTACCATTGAAAGCTGCCGCGCGCGTCGATCGCATCGACCATATTGTTGTAGCGTAGATCGAAGATTGCGTTCTTCTTCAGCCCCCGACCATAGAGCGCTGGGAGCCGGATTATGAGGTGGTTTGCGAACGTCTTTGCAATAAAGCGTTCGAAGGCCGCTCTGTGCACGCCATACGGCGCGCCTTCATTTGGTGTAGGATCGCGCTCGGTCACGCCTATGGCATCCTGATAGACGTCGGTCGTCGACAGCAGCACGAAGCGGTCCGCAGTGACGTGTTTCAGGTTTTCTACGAGGACGTCGATGGCCGCTTGGTCTATCTCTGGTTCCTGGTTGGCTTTCCATTTCACGGCGGAAATGCCGGCGCAGACGACCTCTCTAAAATGGCCGCCGCGCATGGCTTCGCTGTTGCTAGAGTTAAATTGCGCGTCATACCTTCCGGCGTGGATGAGGTTTCCCCCAACGAAGCCGGTATGCCCAATCAAAGCGCGCATATGCTAATCCAGTTTCAATCCGATTGACTCGACCTTCGCCCGGATGGACGCAGGCAGCGAGGACGGGACGTCTGCAACACCCTCGTCCTGATCCGCTTCGATCATTGACAGGATTCGCTCAGTCGCGAAGAATATTGTATCAATTTTTCCAGACATGACGGTCAAAACTCGTCCGTCCCGACCAACATAACAGCTTCGATCGTCGCTGTTTCCTATAGGTTTGGTTTTGATTGAGATCTGCGGTCCCATGAATTTATAAATATCAAGAAATTCCGGGACATTTTCCTGCGCCTGTCGGGTCATCAAGCTGCGCTTGGCCTCTACTTGTTCTGAGTTTACGTGGTCGCGCACCGAACGAGCTTCTTCAGAGCTATTGAATCGTCCGAGAGGTGTGTGCGGGACGCTTGATAAAGTATAAATCGTTTCTACTTCCGTTGGGTAGATGGAGTAGAGCGGCCCATCTACAAAAGTAATTGCAGGCAGTCCAGCTGGCGCCTCGAAGTACAGAAGCAGCGTTGGCTCGTAATAAGTTGAAACTATACTTTTGCCAAAATGCCCCCACGTGGCATCAACAACATAATCAAACCGCTCGCCATTTACCAGGATATGTTCAGAGAAATTCTCGATCGACTTGATTTCAACTGAGAGGCTGGTAACATGTCTCAAATGATGCTGAAAGTAGTGTCGAGCTTTATCAATTAGTATAACGCGTTCCTCAGCGCGTATCATCCCATCTATATTCGTCAGATTGAGGCTGCACCGATCAACGGAGCGGTAAGGTATTCCCGTTGCGGTCATGATAAGCTTGTAAGTGTCGAAATCGATAAGGGATGTGTCTTTCGGTACAGCATATATATTTTCCAATACTGGCTTACTCAAATCTCCGTATCGTTCGATAAATCGTGAAAATCCGTCACGCGATTGTATACGTGTCCCTGCATGCCTAGGATAATGAAACCCAAGATGAAGCCGGAACTGGTTATTCCCAGAGGCTTCATGCAAAAGCCTTTCATTTTGCTCGTACAACCGAACCGTAAAACCAAGAGCCATCATCGACGAGGCGATATGACAACCATACCAACCTCCCCCAATGATCGCGATCCGCCGACTCATTCCGCAACCCCTGTTCCGCGACCAAAACCAGATGCAAGCATTATGCGTGCAGCCTGCGTCAGAGCTTTATCGCAGGCAGAGCCGGCAGGATAGGACATTGCGACGAATGGCTCAGGTTGGAGGCTCCCGGCGTGAGCATGCCAGCCATCTAAACCTTCCGACTGCCACCTTAACTGTGATATCTATAACTTTGACTGATACTAAATGATAGTGATAATGACTCAAGGGGATCGCGTTGAAAGGCCGATGATAATGTGATGAGGCGGTCGTGTCCCGGGTGGTGATGTAGCTGAGGGGTGGTCATCGGCGGTTGCGGGGTAGTGTCGGGTTGCGACAGCCAACCTCGAACCCGAGAAACCACCGATGACCGACGAGATGATGGCCCTACGAGGGCTGATGGAGAAGAGCGCCGACGCCGATCTTCTGCGCGAGACGATCGGTTTTGCCGCCGAACGGCTGATGGAGTTGGAGGTGGCCGGCCAGACCGGGGCGGCCCACGGCGAGAAGAGCACCGAACGTCTGGTCCAGCGCAACGGCTATCGCGACCGGGACTGGCAGACGCGTGCCGGCACGGTCGAGCTGCGTATCCCGAAGCTGGGCATGGCCTGCCCCCATTCGGTGGCCCAGGTTCGAAGTTAGTGCATCGTCGGTCGCGTGACGATGGCGGGGTGAGCGAGCGGCCCTGAGCCGCTCGGTTTGGTTGGCCAGATGACGACCTCGGGCGCAGGCGACTGATAGCCGAGCGACGAGTGCGGCCGGATGCTGTTGTAGTGCCTCCGCCATTGCCCGATCACGACCCTGGCCTCCTTGAGGGTGTAGAACACCTCGCCGTTGAGCAGTTCATCCCGCAGCTTCGCGTTGATGCTCTCGCAATAGCCGTTCTCCCACGGACTGCCCGGCTCGATGTAGGCGGTTGTCGATGCCACCGCCGCCACCCAGTCCTGAACGGCCTTGGCGATGAAGTCAGGCCCGTTGTCCGATCGGA
>NZ_JAKSYB010000006.1:0-540 GCF_022829505.1 Methylobacterium sp. J-043
TCGATCTCCGCCGCGCTCGGCATGGCCGTGGCGCGCGACCTCGACGAGGCGGACGCCAAGGCTGCGGGCGGCCCGGCTCTGAGGCGCCGCAACATGATCGCGGTGATCGGCGACGGCTCGATGTCGGCGGGCATGGCCTACGAGGCCATGAACAATGCCGGCGCGCTGCACTCGCGCCTCATCGTCATCCTCAACGACAACGACATGTCGATCGCGCCCCCTGTCGGCGCGATGTCGGCCTATCTCGCCCGCCTCGCCTCCGGCGGCACCTACCGCTCCTTGCGCGAGACCGCCAAGCAGCTCGGCAAGCTGCTGCCGAAGGCGCTCTACCAGCGCGCGGCGGCGGCGGAGGAATATGCCCGCTCGCTGATCGTCGGCGGCGGCACGATGTTCGAGGAAATGGGCTTCCACTATGTCGGCCCCGTGGACGGGCACAACCTCGACCACCTGCTCCCCGTCCTGAAGAACGTGCGCGACTCGGATCAGGGCCCGATCCTGCTCCACGTCGTCACCCAGAAGGGCAAGGGCTACGCGCCCGCG
>NZ_JAKSYB010000069.1:0-381 GCF_022829505.1 Methylobacterium sp. J-043
GGCATGAGCGGGTTCCCACAAACACGATCCCATCGCCAACACGGCCGTTCACGACACCAGCGCCAATGGTACTGTGTCTCAAGCCACGGGCGCGTCGGTCGGCGCCAGGCCTGCCCAGCACACGCCAAACCCCCCACATACCCTCACGCACGCTCCCGGTCGTGACCCGATCCCGCCGCTCGGCACCCCGGGCCGCAAAACGGGCCCACGAAACTCCTTGGCGCGGGGTGGAGCAGCCCGGTAGCTCGTCAGGCTCATAACCTGAAGGTCGCTGGTTCAAATCCAGCCCCCGCAACCAATACACACACGCATACACCAGACGAACACACCGACATTCCCGCACACGATCCCAAGCCCGCAGACCCCAGCCGGTCGCGGGCT
>NZ_JAKSYB010000026.1:0-278930 GCF_022829505.1 Methylobacterium sp. J-043
CCGTGGGCCACCCACATGGCCGAGCGCGGGCTCACCTTCGACATCAACATCTACAACTTCTACCAGGCCAACCCGTCGGCCGGCCTGCGCACCGGCGAGCAGTCGAACTCGACCTACTTCGTCCTCTCCATGACCGCCGACATGCAGCGCATCGCCAACATCAGTGGCGGCACCATCAAGTTCACCCAGACCTTCTTCGGAAACGTCCGCAACCTCAACATGGCCGCCGACATCGGCGACACCACGGTCGGCTACCAGCCGCCGTTCAACCCCAACAACAATCGCCTCTCGCTGCTGACTTACCAGCAGAAGCTCCTCGACGACCGCCTCGTCATCGAGGTCGGCCGCACCCATCCGGACCGCTACTACGGCCTGCCGCCGTGCAACTCGATCAACTCCTGCTTCCAGGACCTGTTCTACATCAATGCCGGCTTCACCTCGCCGCTCTACGCGGTCTGGGGCGCCAACGCCGCCTACCAGCTCTCGCCGACGAGCTACGTCCAGGCCGGCGCCTTCTCGGTGAACCCCGGCACCAACGCGCTCTCGGGCTACGATTTCGGCTACGAGCGGCTCTCGGGCGCGCTGGTGATGACCGAGATCGGCACCAAGACCGACTACACCATGACCGCCTATCCCGGCCGCGCCTCGCTCACCGGCTTCTTCAACACCGCCGATCACGACGACAACTTCAAGACGGTGTTCGGCACCTCGAAGGGCCTGAACCCCGGCGCCCCGGTGCTGCAGAAGAACGGTACGTCCGGCATCGTGCTCACCGGCACGCAGACGGTCTGGCGCGCCGACGGCGGCCTCGTCGCCAACCCGCACCCCACCGCGATCTCGCTCTATACCGGCACGGGCTATTCCTTCGACCCGACCGTGCCGATCCGCTTCAACTCGTTCGTCGGCGTGCGCCTCGACGCGCCCGACCAGAGCCGGCCCAACGACAGCTACGGGCTGAAGATGAACTGGCAGCGTTTGTCGGAGAACTACACGCAGTTCCTGGCGGATGCCAACTTCATCTCGGGCGGTTCGGGCGCCCCGTACTCACGCGACAAGTTCGTGTTCGAAGCCAACGCACACTTCGACGTCGGCGCGGGCGTGATCATCGAGCCGGTGGTGCAGTACGTGGTCAACCCGAACACGTTCTGGAACCCCTTCACCGCGCGGCGGGCGCGTGACGGCTTCTACGCCGGCGCCACCCTCGTCGTCCCGCTCGGCACTCTCCTCGGCCTCGCGCCGGGCTAGTCCTCGCCGCAAGCGAAGAAAGAGGGGCTCGCGCGACGAGCCCCTCCCCTCAATACCAACCGGAGGAAACACCGCCATGATGCACGGTGATATCTCGTCGAGTCAGGACAGCGTCGGCGTCGCCGTCGTGAACTACAAGATGCCCCGGCTGCATACGAAGGCCGAGGTGCTGGAAAACGCCAAGAAGATCGGCGACATGATCATCGGGATGAAGGCCGGTCTGCCGGGCCTCGATCTGGTGATCTTCCCTGAATACTCGACCCACGGCATCATGTACGACGCGGGCGAGATGTACGAAACTGCCTCCGCCATCCCCGGTGCGGAGACCGACATCTTCGCCGATGCCTGCCGCAAGGCGAAGGTGTGGGGCGTGTTCTCGCTCACCGGCGAGCGCCACGAGGAGCATCCGCATAAGGCGCCCTACAACACGCTCATCCTGATGAACGACCAGGGCGAGATCGTGCAGAAGTACCGCAAGATCATGCCCTGGACCCCGATCGAGGGCTGGTATCCGGGTGATCGCACCTATGTCTCCGACGGCCCGAAGGGGCTCAAGATCAGCCTCATCATCTGCGACGACGGCAACTACCCCGAGATCTGGCGCGACTGCGCCATGCGCGGCGCCGAACTCATCATCCGCTGCCAGGGCTACATGTACCCGGCCAAGGAACAGCAGGTTCTGATCTCGAAGGCGATGGCGTTCGCCAACAACACCTACGTCGCGGTCGCCAACGCCGCCGGCTTCGACGGCGTCTACAGCTACTTCGGCCACTCGGCGATCATCGGCTTCGACGGGCGCACGCTCGGCGAGTGCGGCGAGGAGGAGATGGGCATCCAGTACGCGGCGCTGTCGAAGTTCCTGATCCGCGACTTCCGCGCCCACGGCCAGTCGGAGAACCACCTCTTCAAGCTGCTGCACCGCGGCTACACGGGCATGATCAACTCGAAGGAGAACCGGCACGGGATGTCGGAATGCCCCTACGACTTCTACCGCCGCTGGATCGAGGACCCCGACGGCACCCGCGACGCGGTGCGCGCCATCACCCGCTCCAGCGTCGGCACCGAGGAATGCCCGATCGAGGGCATCCCCTTCGTCGGCAAGGGCGAAGGCCCGCCCGATCCGCGCTGAGCTCTTCGGCTGGCCCCGGCGGAACGCGAACTTCCAACCTCCTCGCCTCTTAACGGCGAGGAGGTTCTACATTCAGTCCTTCACAACCACCTTCGTGCCGACCTTCACGCGGTCGTAGAGATCGACCACGTCCTTGTTGGTCATGCGGATGCAGCCCGAGGACACCGCCGCGCCCATCGTCTCCGGCTCGTTGGAGCCGTGGATGCGGTAGAGCGAGGAGCCGAGATACATGGCGCGGGCGCCCAGCGGGTTGTCCTGGCCGCCGGCCATGTAGCGCGGCAGGTCCGGGCGGCGGGCGAGCATCTGCGACGGCGGGCGCCAGGCCGGCCATTCCTTCTTGCCGGTGATCGTCTTCGTGCCCGACCACGAGAAGCCGCGCCGGCCCACGCCGACGCCGTAGCGGATCGCCTCGCCACGGCCGAGCACGTAGTAGAGCCGGCGCTGGCTCGTGGAGATCACGATCGTGCCGGGCTTCTCTCCACCGGCATAGGCCACCGTGTCGCGCGGGATGGCCTGTGTCTTGAAGACGTTGATGAAGTCCGCGAGCGGCCCGCTGTCGAGCGGATTGGCGCGGGCCGGCACGAGGGTGGCCGCCGCGAGGGCGCCACCGAGGGCAAGCGTTGCGGCCAGGCGCGGCAGCGCGGAGCGGTTCGGCCGGAGGCGACCAGGCAGGGATCGGGTCGACAAGACGTTCAGTCCTCCTCGAAGGGGCTGCGCTGCAAGAGAGGGCAGCGGCAGGCGCATCGAGCGCTTTAGGGCCGGCCGTCGGGGCAGGAGGAAGGCAAGGGTGTGGGTTTTCGGCAACGCCTGCGCCGAAACGTCCGACCCGTCTGGAACAGGGTGCGGCCCGGCACATCGGCTCACCGCCGAAGCATGCTCGGCAGGATGAAAGGCCGGAGGGCTGTTCCGGGAGGCCGATCAAAATTGCCAGTGCAACTGTTCGAAGCCGCTTGAGCGAAGCCCAAATCCGCCATCCCGAAGGGATCAGCCGGATTTGGTATAAGGCCAGCAAAGAACCAGACCGATCGCTTTCGAGCGATGGCCCTGGCTAGAACGCCGCAGTCGATTGCGCGGGAAGGTTTCATCCACCACAATGATGTCACCGTGACCATCATGAACCGCCACGCCACAACGGGCCGCGCCCCGGCCGACCGACCGGCCCGCATCGTCCTGTCGACCCTGGTCGGGCTGCTGAGCCTGCTCGTCGTCATCGGATTGCCGACCGACGGCTCTGCCCTCGGTGGGATCCCGCAGGCCCGCGGTGCGGTGACGTTCGAGCAGCGCCCCGACACGGACCCGCTCACCAGTGTTCGGATCGGCCACGCCGTGCTCGATCTCGACGAGGTGGCGGGCGTGGGGCGCATGAGCGCGATCGTTCCGGGTTTCGACCGCGCGCAGGCATCGTCCCTTCCCCGCCCCATCTCGGATCGAAGCCCCACCGCCGCCGAGCGCGGTCAGCCCGAGCGTCCGCCCCGGGTCTGACAGGTGCGTCGTCTCGGTCGTGCGGGCGTTGCAAGGCGATGGGGTGATGGCGCGGTGCCGATCCGCGCCGTCGTCGGATTGCCAAACTTCGCGCCCAGGATGCACCGCGACCATGGTTGGCTGTCCCGCACAGCCGATTCCCGATGCCTCCGGCATCTTACGTCCAGGGCCTTCGATCTCCGATCGTCGCGGCGGCCCGGTGATTGCAACGGCGCGCGAGGCCGACCCGGCCTCCCCCGTCATCCGTGACGCGCGGTGACGCTCTCCTTCCGGGAGACCGCCGGCCGCGTCACGGCATCGTCCCGAAAGGTGGCCGCCGGCTTTCGGAAACAGACGATGTGAAAACAAGAGCCGAGAGCATCGTAGGAGTAATTCCATCGTGACGCCGTCTCCCCAGTCGCCCGGCAGCAGCCCCGGCCCCGCCAAGGCCGGAAGCCGCCGCAACCGCTGGTCCCTGCCGGCCTCTCTTCTCGTCGGTGCCCTCCTCGTCGCCGTCTCGGCCTGCAACGAGCAGAAGGCCGCCGCACCCGTGCCGCTGCCCCCGCCGGAGGTCAGCGTCGTCAGCGTGCGTCCGCAGCCGATCCCCTATGTCCGCGACCTGCCCGGCCGCGTCGCGCCGATGCGCATCGCCGAGGTGCGCTCCCGCGTCTCGGGTCTGGTGATCCGGCGCCTGTTCGAGCAGGGCAGCCACGTCAACGAGGGCGACGTCCTCTACAAGATCGACCCGGCCCCCTACCAGGTGGACCTCGCCAGCGCCGAGGCGACGCTGGCCAACCGGGAGGCCGCCCTCGTGCTGGCCAACCAGCAGGCCGACCGCCTCGAAACGCTTCTTGCCCGCAACACCGCGAGCCAGGCGCAGTACGACACGGCGTTCGCCGCCAAGAAGCAGGCCGAGGCCGAAGTCGCCGGCGCCAAGGCGGCCCGCGACCGGGCACGGCTCAACCTCTCCTGGACCGATGTGCGCGCGCCGATCTCCGGCCGCATCGGACGGGCGCTGCTCACCGAGGGCACGCTGATCGAATCCGGCATCACCGGTGTGCTCGCCACGATCCAGCAACTCGACCCGATCTACGTCGATATCACCCAGTCGGTGGGCGAGTTGAACAAGCTGCGCCGGGACATCGCCTCGGGCGAACTCGCCAAGCTCGCCGCCGACACCGCCAACGTCCACCTCATCATGGACGACGGCACGCTCTACGGCTCGGCCGGGCGCCTGCTGTTCTCCGACGTCACCGCCGACCCGAGCACGGGCCAGGTCACGTTGCGGGTGCAGTTCCCCAACCCGCACAACGAGCTGTTTCCCGGAATGTATGTCCGCGCCCGGATCAAGCAGGGCATCGACTCGGACGCCATCGCCGTGCCGCAGCAGTCGATCCAGCGCACCAGTGACGGCAAGCCCGAGGTCTGGGTGGTCAAGCCCGACGGCAAGGTCATGCTCCAGCCGGTCGAGGTCGGCCCCGTGGTCGGCGGCAACTGGCTGATCCGCGAGGGCCTGGAGGGCGGCGAGAAGGTCGTCGTCGAAGGCTTCCAGAAGATCACCGCGGGCATCCAGGTGAAGACCGTCCCCTGGAAGACGGAGACCTCCGCCGACGAGGGCAAGCCGATCGACGCCGACAGTCACGACACCGACGGCCGGGAGACGAGCGGCAAGGAGACGAACGGGAAAAGTTCGGCTGCGACCGATCCGGCCACCCAGCCCGTCGCCCAGTTCGCCGACTGATCCTTTCCCAAACATCGCGCGGCCGGCGGGCGTCCCGACGCCACGCCGGCCCGATGACATAGGACATCAACGCGCCTCATGGCTCGCTTCTTCATCGACCGGCCGGTCTTCGCCTGGGTCGTCGCCCTGTTCATTCTGCTGGGCGGCGCGCTCTCGATCCCGCAACTGCCGATCGCCCAGTACCCGATCATCGCGCCCCCCGCGATCGCGCTCTCGACCTCCTATCCCGGCGCCTCGGTGGAGAATCTCTACACCGGCACGACGCGCCTCATCGAGGACGAGCTCAACGGCGCGGCCAACATCCTGAGCTTCGAATCGGCCTCCGACTCGTTCGGCGTTGTCGAGATCACCGCGAGTTTCCAGCCCGGCACCGATCCCGGCTATGCCGGCGTCGAGGTGCAGAACCGCTTGAAGCGCGTCGAGGCGCGCCTGCCGGCCGAGGTGCGCCAGCAGGGCATCCTCGTGGAGGAGGCCTCCGCTGCGACGCTGAACATCATCACCCTGGTCTCCACCGACGGGAAGACCGACGAGGTGGGTCTCGGCGACTTCCTGATCCGCAACGTCATCAACGAGATCCGCCGCATCCCCGGCGTCGGCCGCGCGACCCTCTACTCGACCGAGCGGGCGCTGCGGATCTGGATCGATCCGGACAAGCTGCGCGGCTACTCCCTCAACGCCGCCGACGTGACCAAGGCGATCGGCCGGCAGAACGTGCAGATCGCCTCAGGCGCGGTCGGCGCGCAGCCGAGCCCGGAGCGCCACGCCGTCAACTTCCCCATCGTCGTCAAGGGGCAGATGACTGAGCCGGAGGCGTTCGGCGCCGTCGTCCTGCGCGCCAATCCCGATGGCTCCAACGTGCGCCTGCGCGACGTCGCCCGGATCGAACTCGGCGGCGACGACTACAAGTTCACCACCCGCCTCAACGGCGGCCCGGCGGCGGGCATCTCGGTGACGCTGGCACCCGACGGCAACGCCATCGAGACGGCGAAAGCCATCCGCGCCAAGATGGTGGAGCTGTCGCAGTTCTTCCCCGACACGGTGAAGTGGGACATCCCCTACGACATCACGCCCGCGGTCGATGCCTCGATCGAGAAGGTGCTGCACACGCTGGTCGAGGCGGTGGTGCTGGTCTTCATCGTGATGTTCGTGTTCCTCCAGAACATCCGCTACACCCTGATCCCGACCATCGTCGTGCCGATCGCGCTGTTCGGCACCTGCACCGTCATGCTGCTCGCGGGCTTCTCCGTGAACGTGCTCACCATGTTCGGCATGGTGCTGGCCATCGGCATCCTCGTCGACGACGCCATCGTCGTGGTCGAGAACGTCGAGCGCATCATGAACGAGGAGGGGCTGCCTCCGAAGGAGGCGACCCGCAAGGCCATGAGCCAGATCACGGGGGCGATCATCGGCATCACCCTAGTGCTGGTGGCCGTGTTCATCCCGATGGCGTTCTTCCCCGGCTCGGTCGGCATCATCTACCGGCAGTTCTCGATCGCGATGGTGACCTCCATCGCCTTCTCGGCCCTGCTCGCCCTGTCGCTGACCCCGGCGCTCTGCGCCACGATGCTGAAGCCGATCGAGAAGGGGCACGGCCACGCCAAGGGCGGCGTGTTCGGTGTCTTCAACCGCTTCGTCGATCGGGAGACCGCCCGCTACGGCCGCGGGGTGGCGTGGTTCATCGGCAAGTCCGGCCGGGTGATGCTGATCTATCTCGTGCTGGTGGCGGGCGTGGCCTACGCCTTCATGCGCCTGCCCGAGGGCTTCCTCCCGCTCGAGGACCAGGGCTTCTTCACCGTCGACATCCAGACCCCGCCGGGCTCCTCCTTCAACCGCACCGAGGCTGCGGTGAAGCGGGTCGAGGAGCATCTCCTCGCCCAGCCGGGCGTGGCGACGATCACCGTCATCAACGGCTTCTCGTTCTCCGGCCAGGGCCAGATGACGAGCCAGGCCTTCGTGACGCTCAAGCCGTGGGGCGAGCGCGACGCGGAGAACTCGGCCGCCCGGCTGGTCGAGGGGACCAACAAGGCGCTCGGGAGCTACAAGGATGCGGTGATCCAGGCGCTGGAGCCGCCGCCGATCGACAACCTCGGCAACGCCTCGGGCTTCTCGTTCCGCCTTCAGGACCGGGCGCAGAAGGGCTACTCGGCGCTGATGGCGGCGCAGGAGCAACTGCTCTCGCTGGCGCGTAAGAGCCCGGTGCTGACGAAGGTCTATGTCGAGGGCCTGCCGCCCGCGCCTGAGGCCGAACTCATCATCGACCGCGAGAAGGCGGCCGCCCTCGGCGTCGATTTCGAGGACATCAACAACACGATCCAGGTCAATCTCGGCTCGGTCTACGTCAACGACTTCCCGAATCGCGGCAAGATGCAGCGCGTGATCGTGCAGTCCGAGGATCTCCAGCGCCTGCACGCCTCCGACCTGCTAAACTACTCGGTCAAGAACGCGCAGGGGACGATGGTGCCGATGTCGTCCTTCGCCGACCTGAAATGGGGCGTCGGCCCGGCCCAGATCATCGGCTTCAACGGCTACCAGTCGGTGCGCATCACCGGCGATCCGGCCCCCGGCTACACCTCCGGCGACACCATCAAGGAGATGGAGCGGCTGATGACCTTCCTGCCGAAGGGCTTCGGCTACGCCTGGACCGGCCAGTCGCTCCAGGAGAAGGAGGCCGGATCACAGGCCTCGCTGCTGCTGGCGCTGTCGGTCTTGATCGTGTTCCTGTGTCTGGCCGCGCTCTACGAGAGCTGGTCGATCCCGATCTCGGTGCTGCTGGTGATTCCGCTCGGCGTCATTGGCTCGGTGGCGGCGGTGTATCTGCGCGGCATGCCCAACGACGTCTACTTCAAGATCGGGCTCATCACGATCATCGGCCTCTCGGCCAAGAACGCGATCCTGATCGTGGAGTTCGCGCGTGATCTGTGGAAGCCCGGCACCAACATCGTCCAGGCGACGATCCAGGCGGCGACGCTCCGCTTCCGCCCGATTGTGATGACTTCGCTCGCCTTCATCTTCGGCGTGGTGCCGCTGGCTATCGCGACCGGCGCCTCCTCGAAGAGCCAGCAGGCGATCGGCAGCGGCGTGATGGGCGGCATGATCTCGGCCACCGTGCTCGCGGTGTTCTTCGTGCCGGTGTTCTTCGTGGTGGTGATGCGCCTGTTCCGGCGCAAGGACGTCGCCGCGGGTGAGAACGCCGAGGCGGTGCCCGCTCCGGCGCATCAGGGGCACTCGGTGCCGGCGGAGTAGCGGATGGGAGGGGCGGTGCGCGCGCTTCGAGGTACGCGTGCCGCGCGCACCTCAGTATGAGGAGCGGGGGGTGGATCCCATATCCGTTGAGCCGGGAGGGTGGATCCGACAAGCTGCCGGGCCGCTTCTCTTCCGCTGAGGCCGCCTTGACCGCCTTCGTCGACATGCTGCGTTGCGCCGACGGCAGTGACGATGTCGGCTCGGCCCGAGGTGAATCTCTCGACGGGCGGCTGGCTGAGCATCAGGCCGGAACGCGTGTCGGCGACACCTATCACCGTCGGCCGGTGTCGCTCGTCTACGCCGAGTGGTTCGACCGCATCACCGATGCGATCGCGGCCGAGCGACGGATCAAGGGCTGGAGCCGTGCCAAGAAGGAAGCGCTGATCGCAGAGGATTGGGACAGGGTGCAGTTCCTGGCGAAGCGCCCGTCCGCCCGCGTCCGTTCATCCAACCCAAGCACCTCATCCTGAGGTGCCGCGAAGCGGCCTCGCAGGATCCTTCAGGTATCACGACGGGATTGGCAGCCTTCAGCGCTTCAGAACCCGCCGCGCGCCATACCCGGCTACTGCCCAGAGAAACGCCGAGACCGTCCGCACCGGAAAGAACGTCGGCAGGTCAGCGGCGACGGGGGCCGGCCAGGGCAGGCCGATCCGCGTCACGAGCCACGCGAACAGCACCGAGATCCCCAAAGCGGCGATGGCCGCGATGAAGACCTTGCCGAACTGATCCGCCTTCCATCCGAGGAACACGGCGATCAGGATCAGAAGGGGATCGAACCCGGCGAGGATCCAGACCGAGAACGAATAGACCGGGACGACGGGGGCGGCGTTCACGCCCACCACGCCTTCGGCAGGCTGATCCGACCGGCCGCATTCTCGATGGTCTGCGCGGCGGCGAACAGCGTCTCCTCGTCGAAGGGGCGCCCGATGAGCTGGAGGCCGAGCGGCAGCCCCTGCGCGTCGAGGCCGGCCGGCACCGAGATGCCGGGCAGGCCGGCCATGTTCACCGTCACCGTGAACACGTCGTTGAGGTACATCTCGACCGGGTCGGCCGACGCCATCTCGCCGATGCCGAACGCCGCCGACGGGGTTGCGGGGGTGAGGATCGCATCGACGCCGGAGGCGTAGGCCGCCTCGAAGTCGCGCTTGATCAGCGTGCGGATTTTCTGCGCCCTGACGTAGTAGGCGTCGTAATAGCCCGCCGAGAGCACGTAGGTGCCGATCATGATACGCCGCTTCACCTCGCGGCCGAAGCCGGCGGCGCGGGTGTTCTCGTACATCCCGGCAATATCCTTGCCGGGCACGCGCAGGCCGTAGCGCACGCCGTCGTAGCGGGCGAGGTTCGAAGAGGCCTCGGCCGGCGCTACGATGTAATAGGCCGGCAGCGCGTATTGCGTGTGCGGCAGCGAGATGTCCTTGATCGTCGCGCCGGCCTCCCGCAGCCAGTCCGCGCCCTGGTCCCAGAGGCGCTGGATCTCGGCGGGCATGCCCTCGACCCGGTATTCCCGCGGGATGCCGATGGTGAGACCCTTCACGCCACGCGCAATCGCGGCCTCGAAGTCGGGCACCGGCACATCGACCGAGGTCGTGTCGCGCGGGTCGTGTCCGGCCATGGAGCCGAGCAGGATCGCGCAATCCTGCACCGTGCGGGCGATGGGGCCGGCCTGATCGAGCGAGGAGGCGTAGGCGATGATGCCCCAGCGCGAGCAGCGGCCGTAGGTTGGCTTGATGCCGACGGTGCCAGTGAAGGCGGCGGGCTGGCGGATCGAGCCGCCGGTATCGGTCGCGGTGGCGCCGAGGCACAGATGGGCTGCCACGGCCGCCGCCGAACCGCCGGACGAGCCGCCGGGCACCAGCGGCGCCTCCGAGCCCTGGCGGCGCCAGGGGGAGATCGTCTTGCCGTAGGCGCTGGTCTCGTTGGACGAGCCCATGGCGAACTCATCGAGGTTGAGCTTGCCCAGCATCACCGCGCCGTCGCGCCAGAGCTGGGACGAGACGTTCGACTCGTAATGCGGCTCGAACCCTTCGAGGATCTTCGAGCCCGCGGTGGTGTGCACCCCTTGCGTCGCGAACAGATCCTTGATGCCGAGCGGAAGGCCTTCGAGCGGGCGCGCCTCGCCCTTGGCGATCTTCTGGTCCGAGACCTCGGCCATCTTCAGCGCGCGGTCCGGCGTCGCGACGATGAAGGCGTTGAGCGCCTGCGCCTTGTCGATGGCCTCGAGATGCGCCTGCGCGATCTCGCGGGCCGAGAAATCTTTGCCCTTCAGCCCGTCGCGAGCCTCGGCCAGGGTGAGTTCGTTGAGTGCCGTCATGCCCGTTCCAACTGTCTGCCAGGTATCCGCACCGATCCCGCGGGCGCGTGGCGTCTCGCGGGTGGCAGAGGAGCCGCTCCGTCGCGTCCCAGGGGACTACTCGACGACCTTCGGCACGAGAAAATAGTTGTCCTCGGTCTCGGGGGCGTTGGCGACCACGTCGCTCGCCCGGCCGCCGTCGTTCACTACGTCGGCACGCTTCTTCATGCGCATCGGGGTGACGGAGGTCATCGGCTCGACGCCCTCCACATCCACCGCGCTGAGTTGCTCGACGAAGGCGAGGATCGCGTTGAGCTCCCCCTTCAGCGGTCCGACCTCCTCGTCGGTCACCGCGATGCGGGCCAGATGCGCGATGCGCCGTACCGTTGTCTCGTCGACCGACATGCCGCCCGCGTCGCCTCGCCTGCCGTGAGCGCGGGTGAAAAACCTCGCGCCGGGATCCGCCGGGCTATAGCACCCGCCTTCGCGCAGGGGCAACGCGCACTCGAACGATCGATACCAGCATCGCCGTGGTTTCTTTCCGGCCGCGATCGCCGGTTGCCGAACTCCGCGCGATGACCCTGCGGAGGGCCGCTCAGACGATGACGTGGCCCCGCGTCGACGGCATGTCCACGGTGATGCCGGGGCGGCGGTAGCGGTCGGCGTTGTAGGCCCCGACGCAGAGGACCTCCAGGGCGAGCGCCAGCATCAGCACGTGCCGCCGCATGAGGCGGCGGGATCGGCCGGAGACAGGAGGGCTCGGCGTCGGCGTGAGGGGCACGGGGCGGTTCCGGCATCGTTAACGAAACCTTAACACCGCTTTCCGCTTTCCGCTCCATCCCGGGAGGGGCGACCACCCGCCATGGTTAATCTGGGCGGTGGACAAGTCCGCGCGGGCGGGCGTAAGCCCCTCCCTTGTCGGGGTGCGAGGAGGACGGGGCATGTGGGACAGCGTCTTCCGGGAATTGCGTCCGGGGCTGACGTCCAGCGAGGCGGATCTCGCCCGTGCCGAGGCCGAACTCGGCTTCCCCCTCCCCCAGAGCTACCGCAACTTCGCGCAGAGCTGCGGCGCCGGGCGGATCGGCGGGCATCTGCGCATCTTCACCCCGGTTCCGGTGGAGGCGGCGGATCTCGGCTCGCGGGCACACCTGATCTCGCACGGCGTGGCGCTCGCCCTCGACGGCCTGCGCGACGAGGGCAGCGACGAGCCGCACCGCTTCACCATCGAGGGTGATGCCGATGCCGGGCTGATGGAGCGGGCCTGCTTCTTCGGGCAGACCGAGCGGGGCGATTTCCTGTTCTTCGACGTGACGCCGGGCTTTCCCGAATACGACATCTGGGTGCTGTGCGCTGATCTGGAGACGGTGCATTTCGGCGGTGCCGATCTGCCCACCTTCCTGCGCGGGCTCCAGGGCCTCGAGATCCTGCACATCCTCGGCGACGGGGAAGGCCCGCTGCCCGCGACTTTCGCGGGCGACGAGGCGGCGGCCCTCGAACAGCTCGGAGCGGCGGCTTCGTGAACCGGGAGGAGATGGCAGCCTTCGTCGAAGCCTCGGCCGGCGCACCGCGCCTGATCGGGCTCGACCTCGGCACCAAGACCATCGGAATCGCCCTGTCCGATGTCGGCCGGCAGATCGCCTCGCCGCTGGAGACGATCCGGCGGGTGAAGTTCACGCCCGACGTGGCGCGGATCGTAGCGCTCTGCGCGACGCACGCCGTCGGCGGCCTCGTGATCGGCCTGCCGCTCAACATGGACGGCTCCGAAGGCCCCCGGGCCCAATCGAGCCGGAGCTTTGCCCGAAACCTCAAGCCGCTGTTGCCGCTGCCGGTCCTGTTCTTCGACGAGCGCCTCTCCACCGCCGCCGTCACCCGCACGCTGCTCGAAGCCGACGCCTCGCGGGCGCGGCGCGGCGAACTCGTGGACAAGCTCGCCGCCGCCTACATCCTGCAAAGCTGTCTCGACGTAATGGGCGGAATGTTTTCGGGCGCGGCCGAGGAGGCGGACGGGTTTTAACCCCGTGCCTGCGTGAGGCGGGCCACGATCGCCTCCCGCTCCCGGCGCGTCGCCGACAGCCGCTCGCGGGCGGCCGCGAGAACCTCCGGACCGGCGGTCTCGGGGCGGCCGGCATCGAAGGGCGGGGCCGGGGCGTATTCCTGCTGGAGCTGGATCGCCTGTGCGGTCGCCGCGTCGGTGAGTTCGGCCGCGAGCGTCAGACCGAAATCGATGCCCGCCGTCACGCCGCCGCCGGTGATCAGGTTGCCGTCGCGTACGACACGCCCCTGCGTCGGGATCGCCCCGAAGGAGCTCAGCAGATCGTGCGCCGCCCAGTGCGTGGTGGCGCGCCTGTCCCGCAGCAGTCCCGCCGCGCCGAGCACCAGAGCACCGGTGCAGACGGAGGTGAGGTAGCGGGCGCTTCGCGCCTGACGGCGCAGGAAGTCGAGCGTCTCGGCATCCTCCATCAGCGGGTTCACCCCCGCACCGCCGGGTACGCAGATCACGTCGAGGACCGGGCATTCGGCGAAGGTGAGTGTGGGCGTCAGCACGAGGCCGGTGGCGCTCGCGATCGGTTCCAGCGCCTTCGCAACGAGATGGACGCGGGCGCCCGGCACCATGGCCAGTACCTCGTAGGGCCCGGTCAGGTCCAATTGCTGTACCTGGGGGAAGACGAGGAAGCCGATCTCGATCGTCATAGTCCTCAATCCTCCGCTCAAAAACGCCTCGAGCCGTCGAGCTGATTGCATCAGGCCGGCGTCTCTAGGTCCCTGTTTTGACGCGCATTCTTTCGACGAACCGGCGACCGCTTCGTCGGAATGCGCTCTACCGCAGATAGATCACGCTGTAGAGCGAGGCGCGCAATTCGTCCTCGTCGAGCCAGACCCGGCCGAGGTCGCAGCGCTCGGCGATGCCCGGCCGCATCCGGGCGCAGTACTCGCCGGTATTGTCCTGCAGATGGTACTGGCAGCGCCCACCCACTTTGCGCCGGGCGATGATCGGGCTCGAATGGTCGGCGGCGATATCCGGGTCCTTCGGCAGGCGTTCCTCCAGCACGTACCAGGAATAGCCCACCACCGGCAGGCGCCCCCGGTCGAGGGCGTAGTCGATCATCCCCATCAGCCGGTCTGTGCCGGCCGTGAGGCCGGGCTCGCGGCGGGCGGCCTTGTCCATGAAGTCGAGCTGGTTGTCGGCGATCGAATCCGAGACCGGGACCAGCGGCACCGGCAGGGGCTGGCGGCGGCAGCGCCGCTCAACATGGGCGATCCAGCCGGCATTGAAGGCATCGGTCGCCGGATCGCGCAGTCGCGGCACCGTCCCGCCGAGGCTGCGCCACGAGATTTTGGGGGCGGCGACGCGGCTGCGCCAGCGCAGGGCTCCGAAGGTGCGCGCGTGCTGGCCGTAGCCGTCGAAGGAAGGAAGGTCACGGTCCGTGCAGAGGCCGCCGAGGTTGTAGAGAAGGGTCGCCGCCTCCTCCTGCCCGTCCTCTAGCTTGTCGAAATAGGGCTTGCGGCCCGGGTTGCGCTCGCGGCTCGCCTCGGTGTCGTTGCGGCTCTCGGCGATCTCCTCTGCGAGGTCGGGATGCCGGCGCAGGTAGCTCCGCAAGGCACGGTCCCGGCTGCGTTCGAGGCCCGCCGGGTCGGCGAAGTAGTATCGGGTGGCGACATCCAGCGCCGAGACGGTGACCCCGACGCGCTGCGAGATCATGTCGGCGGTGGCGTAGGCAAAGCAGATCGCGCTGTCGCCCTGGCTCATCGGCGACAGGGCCGGGTTGGGGCTGATCCGGTCGTCGAGCGGATGCGTGCCGGGCCGGCGGGCCGGCGCCACCACGGTCACGTCGTCACAGGTCGGGTTGCGGGTCGTGCGCGGGTTTTCGGGCAGCAGCCGCAGATCGATCGCCCCGGCGGGCGCCGCCGCGAGCAGAAGGCCGATCGCGAAACAACAGGCGACGCGGGCCGCCCCGGATGATGGCCTCAATCCGTCCCCGCCTCGGCGAGCGCGACCGGTGCCGCTTCGGCCCCGTCGAGCACCGCGTCCTGCGCGGCCTCGGCGAGCAGGGCGTAGCCGCCATCGGCCATGTGCAGGCCGTCGCTGGCGAACAGTTCGGTGCGGGTCAGCCGGCCCTGCCCGATCCAGTCGCGCATCAGGTCGGAGCGGCGGATCACCGGGACGCCGAGCTCGGCGCCGAGGGTGCGCACGGCGTCGCGGAACCGGTCGGCACCGGGCGTGGCGTCGAGCGCCGGACACCATTGCGGCTCCATCAGAACCACGTCGATCCCCGCCGCGCGGATGCGCTCCAACGCCGCCTCGGTGGCCTCGCGGAAGTGATCGAGGGAGACGCCGCGCAGGGCGTCGTTGCTGCCGGTCTGCCAGATCACGAGATCGGGCCGGGGCGCGATCACGTCCCTGTCGAGCCGGGCCAGCATCTCGTCCACCGCCTCACCGCCGATGCCGCGGTTGGCGACCGTGATCTTGCTGCCGAGATGCGGCAGGGCGCGTCGCAGACCCGCTTCGAGGCGAGCGGGATAGGCAGCGGCGGGCGTCGAGGCGCCGATGCCTTCCGTCGAGGAGGAGCCGAAGGCGACGATGCTCAACGGTCCGCCCAGGGCGATCTTCTGGGCGACGTGCGGAAGGCCGGTCGGGGCCGCATCCTCGAACAGGCCGAGATCGAAGTCGAAGCCGAGATCGAGGTGTTGCGGCAGCAGGTCGGCGTAGGCGAGCACCGCGGTCGAGGAGAGGGAGAGGGCCAGTATCAGCGCCGACGCGCCGACGAGCCGCCGCGGACGTCCCCTCGAGACCGGCTGCATCCGAGCCTGACGTAGAAACCGTACCACCGTTCGAGCCCCCGCCCGCGGGCCGCCTCGATTGGGGGCCTTCGCGGAATGACTGATATCGACCCTTCTAACCGAACCGAGGCCGGATGACGGCCCAATAATCGTGATTCGCCACAGTCGCAATGCGCAGTGTTTGATAGAGTCTTAAGTGCGAGACTCGGATCAAAGATTTGTTCGTCATAGAAGCCGTTTGTTCGACGCCAGCTTGAGGTCTGAGGGGCGTGTTCGAGCGCAGCAACGGGTGCTGCCTGGCTCCTGTATCATGGGCCTCCAGGGCCAGGGATCGACCGTGTCACGCCCGCGAAACCAGGGAGACCGTCCCGCTGCCGTGCCGCTCGATTTGGCCGTCGAGTTCCAGTTCGAGCAGCGTCGTCTGCACGATCCGAACCGGCAGGCCGGTGGAGCGGGCAAGCGCATCGGTCCCGACCGGTGTCGGGCTAAGGCACGCGATCAGCCGCGCGCGGTCGTCCCCGGGCTCGGGCGGATCCTCGACCGACTCCGCCGCAGCGGGAAACAGCGGCAGGGCGGTCTCGGCTCGTCCGTCGAAATCCATCTCGTCCCAGTAATCGGGCGTGCCCCAGCTTTCCGAGCGGTCGTTCAGGCCGTCCGCTTGCGGCGCGTCCCCGGCGATCAGCGGATCGAGCACCGAGAGGACGTGCTCGACCTCCGAGACCAGCGTTGCACCCTGGCGGATCAGGTCGTTGGTGCCCTCCGCCCGCGGATCGAGCGGCGAGCCGGGCACCGCGAAGACTTCCCGGCCCTGCTCCAGCGCGAAGCGGGCGGTGATGAGCGAACCGGAGCGGCGTGCGGCCTCCACGACAACGGTGCCGAGGCTGAGGCCGGAGATGATGCGGTTACGGCGGGGAAAGTCGCGCCCGCGCGGCACCCAGCCCATCGGCATCTCGGCGACCACCACCCCGCCCTCCCCCACGATCTCCTCGACGAGGCCGGCATGGTTCTCCGGATAGATCCGGTCCTGCCCGCCTGCGAGGACCGCGACGGTGCCGGTGACCAGCGTGGCCTTGTGGGCGCGGGCGTCGATCCCTCGGGCGAGCCCCGAGACTACGACGAGACCGGCTTCGCCGAAGCCGCGGGCGAGCCGCTCGGTGAAGGCGAGGCCGGCGGTCGAGGCATTGCGCGAGCCGACGATGGCCACCGACGGCTTGAGAAGCGTGGCCGGATCGCCGCGCACCGCGATCAGCGGCGGCGCGGTGTCGGTGGCGTGCAGCGCCTTCGGATAGGCCGCCTCGCCCATGGCGAGGAAGCGGATGCCGAGGCGGGCGGCGGCGGCCATCTCGCGCTCGGCCTCCGCCTTCGTGGGCGGGACGGCGCGCTTGCCCGCCCGCTTCGTCAGGTCCGGCAGGGCGTCGAGGGCGGCCGATGCGCTGCCGAAACGGTTGATCAGGCCGCGGAAGGTGCGCGGGCCGATGCCGTCGGTGCGGATCAGGCGCAGCCAATCGAGGCGTTGCGCGTCGGTGAGCTGCATCGATCCCCCTCCGTCCGGGAGGGGGCGGCGCTCACCCCTTCTTCCCGATCCGCCCTTCGGTGCCGGCGGCGAGGCGGCGGATGTTGGGCGCGTGCTTCCACCATAGCAAAGCTGCGAGCACGAGGAAGAGCGCTGCAACCATTCCGTGTCCCAGCGCCCACAGGATGAGCGGCGTGGCGGCCGACGCCACGAGCGCGGCGAGTGAGGAGTATTTCAGGGCAAAGGCGAGCCCGAGCCAGATCGCGGCGAAGGCGGCCAGCGTCAGCGGGCTTAAGCCCAGCAGCACGCCGATGAAGGTCGCTACGCCCTTGCCGCCCTTGAAGCCGAGCCAGACCGGAAACAGGTGGCCGAGGAAGGCACCGAGGCCCGCGGCCAAAGCCGGCCCCTCGCCCCAATGGCTTGCCGCGAGTACCGGCAGCGTGCCCTTGAGCGCGTCGCAGAGCAGCGTCGCGGCAGCGAGGCCCTTGCGGCCGGTGCGCAGCACGTTGGTCGCGCCGATGTTGCCCGATCCGATCGCCCGCACGTCGCCGAGACCCGCGAACTTCGTGAGGATCAGCCCGAAGGGAATCGCACCGCAGGCGTAGCCCAGGACGAGGGCCGCGATGAGGACCGGCCAGCCGGCCGCGAGAAGCGTGGTCATGCGGCGATGGCCGAGAGGGCGGAGCGGTGGACGATCCGGCCGGCCACCAGCGTCAGCACCGCCGCGCCCTGAAGACGCGCCTCGTCGAAGGGCGAGTTCTTGGAGCGCGACTTCAGCTGCCGCTTGTCGAGCAGGTAGGGCAGATCGGGGTCGATCAGCACGAGGTCGGCGGGTGCGCCTTTCTCCAGCCGCCCCGCCTCGCGGCCGAGCAGCGCAGCGGGGTTCGCCGAGAGGGCCTTCAGGAGCGTTCCCAACGGCACGTCGCCGGTATGGAGCAGGCGCAAGGCGGCCCCGAGCAGGGTCTCGATGCCGAGCGCGCCATCCGCGGCCTCGGCGAACGGCAGACGCTTGGTCTCGACGTCCTGCGGGTTGTGGTCGGAGACGATGACGTCGATCACGCCTTCATTCAGGGCGGCGATGACCGCCTTCCGGTCGTCCTCGCGGCGCAAGGGGGGCGAGAGCTTGCAGAAGGTGCGGTAGTGGCCGATGTCGCCCTCGTTGAGCACGAGGTTGTTGACCGACACGCCGCAGGTGACGGGCAGCCCTGCCTCTTTTGCCCGCCGCACGATCTCGACGGAATCGGCGCAGGAGATCATCGCCGCGTGGTAGCGCGCGCCGGTGAGGCGAACGAGCCGGATGTCGCGTTCCAGCATCACCGTCTCGGCCTCGCGGGGGATGCCGATCAGGCCGAGGCGGGAGGCCATCTCACCCTCGTTCATCACGCCTTCGCCGACGAGGTCCGGCTCCTCCACATGCTGCATCAGCAGCGCGCCGAAATCGCGGGCGTAGGTGAGCGCGCGGCGCATCACCTGCGCGTTGGTCACGGCTTTCAGCCCGTCGGTGAAGGCAACGGCGCCGGCTTCCGCCAGCAGGCCGAACTCGGTCATCTCGCGCCCCGCCAGCCCCTTGGTGATCGCGGCGGCGGGCAGGACGTTGACGCTTGCCGTGTCGCGGGCGCGGCGCAGCACGAAATCGACGATGGCCGGCCCGTCGATGACGGGATTGGTATCGGGCATGCAGACCAGGGTCGTCACGCCGCCGGCCGCTGCAGCGGCGCTCGCCGAGGCCAGGGTCTCGCGATGCTCCGCGCCCGGCTCGCCGACGAAGGCGCGCAGGTCGATCAGGCCCGGCGCGAGGGTGAGACCCCCGCAGTCGATTTTTTGGGCACCCTCCGGCGTGTCGGGGGCGGCACCCCAGGCGACATCGGCGATGCACCCGTCGCGCACGAGCACGGCGCCGGGACCCTCGCGGCCGGAGGCCGGATCGAGGAGATGGGCGTTGGAGAGGACGAGCGCGCTCATGGGTGTCACCCGTTCGGCAAGTGGGTCGCCAGCGCTTCCAGCACGGCCATGCGCACGGCGACGCCCATCTCGACCTGCTCGCGGATCAGAGACTGTGCCCCGTCGGCGATGTCGGAGGCGATCTCGACGCCGCGGTTCATCGGACCCGGATGCATCACCAGCGCGTCGGGCTTGGCCAGCGCCAGCTTGTCGCCGTCGAGGCCGTAATAGCGGAAATACTCCTTCACCGAGGGCACGAAGGAGCCGTTCATCCGCTCGCGCTGGAGGCGCAGCATCATCACGATGTCGCAGCCCTTCAGCCCCGCGCGCATGTCGGTGAATACCTCGACGCCGAAGCGCTCGATGCCGGTGGGCAGCAGGGTCGAGGGGCCGATCACCCGCACCCGGGCGCCGAGCGCCTGAAGCAGGATGATGTTGGAGCGTGCCACCCGCGAATGCAGGACGTCGCCGCAGATCGCGACCTGAAGCCCCTCGATGCCGCCCTTGTTGCGGCGGATGGTGAGCGCGTCGAGCAGCGCCTGGGTCGGGTGCTCGTGGGCGCCGTCACCGGCGTTGACCACGGCGCAATCGACCTTGCGGGCCAAGAGATGCACCGCGCCCGCCGCGTGGTGGCGCACCACGATGATGTCGGGCCGCATGGCGTTGAGCGTCGCGGCCGTATCGATCAGCGTCTCGCCCTTCTTCACCGAGGACGAAGCGACCGACATGTTCATCACGTCGGCGCCGAGGCGCTTTCCCGCAAGTTCGAACGAGGATTGCGTGCGGGTCGAGGGCTCGAAGAACAGGTTGATCTGCGTGCGGCCCCGCAGGACGGTGCGCTTCTTCTCGACCTGCCGCGACAGGGCGACGGCGGCGTCGGCGCGCTCCAGCAGCGATTCGATGTCCGGCCGGCTCAGGCCTTCGATGCCGAGCAGGTGCCGGTGCGGGAAGGCGGGTGCGGTCTGAGCGGTCATGCGGCGGTTCTGGCGTCGGCTCCGCGCTATAGGTGTCTGGGAGAGGCCCGGCAAGGCGCAGGCGTATCCGGTTGGCCGGCGTGGGCGATGGCGCCAGGGATAACGGTCTCACCCCGTCGCAGCTGAGAGATTTTCTTGGTCATCGCGAGCCCGTGATCGAGAAAAATTTGAACGAACCGGCCTCGCTTCCGTTTCCCCAACATCTGTCGGGGCTTGAGCGCGTCGAATGCCTGTCCCGGTATTCGCCTGCCTGCCCGGAAACGAAAGGTAGCCTATGAACACGCGACTTCTCCTGACCGCCGGTGCGCTCTCGCTCGGTCTCGCTCTCTCGTCCGGCGCCTACGCCCAGGGCATGCAGCGGGGCGGTATGGAGCCCGGCATGGGAGGCCAGATGGGCGGGCAAATGGGTGGCCAGATGGGCGGCCAAATGCAGCAGGGCGCCATGGGCGACGACATGGGCCAGGAGCAGCGCCCGATGAAGCGCAGCTCCAAGAAGATGAAAAAGCCGATGAAGAGCAAGAAGATGATGCGCTCGAAGCGCATGAATTCCGGCTCCGGCATGGAGTCCGGCGCGGGCGGGATGTGATCCCCACGTCACCTGACTGTGACCAACTCGCCATCTAGGCGACCATCGGCCCGCCCGGTTAGACCGGGCGGGCTTTTTCGTGTCGAACGAAGCCTTTCAAGTCCTCCCGCGCCGAGCGGTTCGCCCGCCCGGCATGGGTTGCTGCAATAGGAACAGCCGCGCCGTGGCCGCAGGATCGACGCTCTCGGGGCCGGACATCGTGGAGACGGTACGGCGACGCTGGATGTTCCGCCATCCGCTGGTGATCCGGCTGGCGCACTGGCTCAACGTGGTCTGCCTCGCCATCCTGCTGATGAGCGGGTTGCAGATCTTCAATGCCCATCCCGCGCTCTATTGGGGCGCGGCCTCGACCTTCGACACACCGTTCGTCGCGATCACCGACGACCAGCGGGACGACGGCACGCCGCGCGGCATCGTCTATGTCGCCGGTCACACCTTCGAGACGACGGGCGTGCTCGGCCTGTCGAACCTCAACGGCCAGCCCACGGGCCGCGCTTTCCCCTCGTGGTCGACCCTGCCGGCGCACCAGGATCTCGCCACGGGGCGGCGCTGGCACTTCCTGTTCGCCTGGGCCTTCGTCATCAACGGGCTGATCTATCTGCTCTACGGAATCGGCACCGGGCAGCTGCGGCGGCGCCTCGTGCCCGACGGCGACCAGATGCGCGGGTTCGGCTCCTCGATCCGCGAGCACCTGACCCTGCACTTTCCGGAAGGCGACGAGGCCAAGCGCTACAACGTGCTGCAGAAGCTCTCCTACCTCGTCGTGGTGGCCGTGCTGCTGCCGTTGATGGTGCTCACGGGGCTCGCCATGTCGCCGGGCGTCAACGCCGTGGTGCCCCTGCCCGACCTGTTCGGCGGCCGGCAATCGGCCCGCACGATCCACTTCATCGTCACGAACCTGCTGGTGCTGTTCGTGATCGTCCACGTCCTGCTCGTGCTGCTCTCCGGCGTGGCCAACAACATGCGCAGCATGATCACCGGCTGGTTCGTGATCGAGCGCAAGAAGCTTCCCGCCGGTTCGGGAGAGACCCCATGATCCCCCGCCCCATGTCCTCCCGCCCCGTGGCCCCCCGCCTCCAGATCCCCCGCCCTCATCGCCGCGGTTTCCTCACCGCGGCGGCCGGTCTCCTCGGTGTTTCGGCGCTCGGTGGCTGCGACCGTTTCGCCGCGAGCCCGACGGGGCAGCGGGCCCTGAAGGCGGGCGAGGATGCCAACCTGTTCGTGCAGCGTCTGCTGCTCACGCCGTCCTCGCTCGCCAAGGAGTTTCCGGATTCCGAGATCTCGCCCTGGTTCAAGCCGAACGGCACGATCGAGCCGCCGGACCGGGCCTACAAAACGCTGGCCGCCAAGAGTTTCGACGGGTTCAAGCTGCGCGTCGACGGCCTCGTCGAGCGGCCCCAGGATCTCAGCCTCGCCGATCTGAGGGCCCTGCCCGCCCGCACCCAGACCACGCGGCACGATTGCGTCGAGGGCTGGAGCGCCATCGGCAAGTGGACCGGCGTGCCGCTCGCCGAGGTGCTGCAGCGGGCCGGCCTGAAGCCGAAGGCCCGCTACGTCGTGTTCCACTGCGCCGACACGATGGAATACGCCATGAGTAGCGGGGAGGACGAGGCGGAACCGGAAAAGACCGCCAATCCCGGCATGGAGACGCGACCGGAGGGGGCCGAGAATCAGGCGAGCGATTCGCAGGCCGCAGGCGCGGAGGCACCGAAGCCTGAGGACGAGGAGAGCCAGGGCACGCCGGTTCGCTACTACGAGAGCATCGATCTCACCGACGCCTATCACCCGCAGACCATTCTCGCCTACGACCTGAACGGCCAAGCGCTGCCGGTCTCGAACGGCGCGCCGCTACGCCTGCGGGTTGAGCGCCAGCTCGGTTACAAGCAGGCGAAATACATCATGCGGATCGAGGTCACCGAGGGCCTGACCGGCATCGGCGACGGCAAGGGCGGCTACTGGGAAGACCGCGGCTACGAGTGGTACGCGGGGATTTAAGGGTAGGTCCGGCGCGTTCACCCGATTTGACAACGCCGCGCGGCTCACCCACTTCTGCGCGGCGCGAGAGCCGGCCTCCGACCGGTACGCATCCGCGCCATTCCCAAAACCGTATCTGCGGTGAGGCTCTGGCGAGAGGCAGAGGTTCATGAAAGTCGTCGTCGTCGAGTCGCCGGCCAAGGCCAAGACGATCAACAAATACCTGGGGCGCGATTACGAGGTTCTGGCCTCTTTCGGCCATATCCGCGATCTGCCGGCCAAGGATGGCTCGGTCGATCCGGAGGCCGACTTCGCCATGATCTGGGAGGTGGAGGATCGCGGCGCCAAGCGCGTGTCCGAGATCGCCCGCGCCGTGAAGGGAGCCGAGAAGCTCATCCTCGCGACCGACCCGGATCGCGAGGGCGAGGCGATCTCCTGGCACGTCATCGAGGCGCTCACCGCCCGCAAGGCGTTGAAGGGCATTCCCGTCGAGCGCGTGACCTTCAACGCCATCACCAAGGCGTCGGTCGACGCGGCGATGAAGAAGCCGCGCCAGATCGACCAGGCCCTGGTCGATGCCTATCTCGCGCGCCGTGCCCTCGATTACCTCGTCGGCTTCAACCTCTCGCCGGTGCTGTGGCGCAAGCTGCCCGGTGCCCGCTCGGCCGGCCGAGTGCAGTCGGTGGCGCTCCGCCTCGTGGTCGAGCGCGAGATGGAGATCGAGCGCTTCAAGGCCCGCGAGTACTGGTCGATCGTCGCCACCCTGGTGACGGAAGCGGGCGGCGTGTTCGAGGCGCGCCTCGTCGGCGCCGACGGCAAGCGCATCCAGCGCCTCGACGTCGGCAATGCCGAGGAGGCGGCGGCGTTCAAGCGCGACCTCGAACTCGCGACCTTCCAGGTGGCATCCGTCGAGGCCAAGCCCGCCAAGCGCCACCCGCAGCCGCCCTTCACCACCTCGACCCTGCAGCAGGAGGCCTCGCGCAAGCTCGGCATGGCCCCGGCGCAGACCATGCGGGTCGCCCAGCGGCTCTACGAGGGCGTGGATGTCGGCGGCGAGACCGTCGGCATCATCACCTACATGCGAACCGATGGCGTCGATATGGCGCCGGAGGCGATCCAGGACGCCCGCCGGGTGATCGGCCGCGAGTTCGGCGACGACTACGTTCCGGGTGCGCCGCGCAAGTACCAAGTGAAGGCCAAGAACGCGCAGGAGGCCCACGAGGCCGTGCGCCCGACCGATATGGGCCGGTTGCCGAAGCAGATCGCCCGCTATCTCGAGCCGGAGCAGGCCAAGCTCTACGAACTGATCTGGACGCGCACCATCGCCAGCCAGATGGAATCGGCCGAGCTGGAGCGCACCACCGTCGAGGTGAGCGCGAATGTCGGCCCGCGCCGGATCGACCTGCGCGCCACCGGTCAGGTCGTGAAGTTCGACGGCTTCCTCGCCCTCTACCAGGAGGGCAAGGACGATGAGGAGGACGAGGATTCCAAGCGTCTGCCGGCGATGAAGGCGGGCGACGCCCTCAAGCGCGAGCGCATCGCCTCGACCCAGCACTTCACCGAGCCGCCGCCGCGCTACTCCGAGGCCAGCCTCGTGAAGCGGATGGAGGAACTCGGCATCGGCCGGCCCTCGACCTATGCCGCGGTGCTGCAGACCCTGCGCGACCGCGAATATGTCCGCATCGAGAAGAAGCGCCTCCAGCCGGAGGACAAGGGGCGGCTCGTCACCGGCTTCCTCGAAAGCTTCTTCAAGCGCTACGTCGAGTACGATTTCACCGCGAGCCTGGAAGAGCAGCTCGACCGGGTCTCGAATGCCGAGATCGATTGGCGCTCGGTGCTGCGCGACTTCTGGCGCGACTTCTCGGCGGCCATCGGCGGCACCAAGGAGTTGCGCGTCGCGGAGGTTCTCGAGGCGCTCAACGGCCTGCTCGGGCCGCACATCTTCCCCGAGAAGGCGGATGGCGGCGATCCGCGCGCCTGCCCGACCTGCGGGGCGGGTCAGCTCTCGCTCAAGCTCGGCAAGTTCGGCGCCTTCATCGGCTGCTCGAACTACCCCGAGTGCAAGTACACCCGCCAACTCTCGGCCTCGGGCGTCGAGGGTGAGGGCGACGGCTCCTCGGCCGAGGGCGGACAGCCCGGCGTGCGGGTGCTCGGCGACGATCCGGCCACCGGCCTGCCCGTGACCCTGCGCGACGGGCGCTTCGGGCCGTTCGTGCAGCTCGGCGAGGCGAGTGCCGAGAAGGGCGCGGAGAAGCCCAAGCGCTCCTCGCTGCCCAAGGGCACAAGCCCTAGCAGCGTGACCCTGGAGATCGGCCTACGCCTGCTGTCGCTGCCGCGCGAGGTGGCCAAGCATCCCGAGACCGGCGAGCCGATCCTGGCCAATCTCGGGCGCTTCGGCCCCTACGTGCAGCACGGAAAGACCTACGCCAATCTCGGCAAGGACGACGACGTGCTGGAGATCGGCGCCAACCGCGCCATCGACCTCATCGTCGCCAAGGAGCAGGGCGGCGGGCGCGGCCGTCCCTCGTCCGATCCCGGCCGCACGCTCGGCCAACATCCGGACGGCGCCGCACTCGTGGTCAAGGCCGGCAAGTACGGCCCCTATGTCAGCGACGGCTCGGTCAACGCGACGCTGCCGAAGACGATGGCCGCCGAGAGCCTGACGCTGGAGCAGGCGATCGACCTCGTCAACGCCAAGCGCGCCTCCGGCGGCGGCAAGAAGCCGGTCCGCAAGACGGCGGCCCGCGCCCGCGCCCCGGCGAAGAAGGCGGAAGCCGGCGAGGCGAAGAAGCCGGCCGTGCGCAAGACGGCGGCCAAGCCGACGACCGAGGCGCCGGCGACGAAGGCCGCTGCCAAGCCGGCGGCTGCGAAGAAGGCTACTGCGAAGACGAAGGCGGGCTGACACGGTCCCCGCTTGATTCAAGCGGGGACCGTGTCAGCGAGCCCGCGCGGCGCCTGAGCGACGTCCAAATCCGCCATCCCGAAGGGATCGAACGGATTTGGTACGAGGGCTGCTTGAAGCGGCTGCTTCCTCCGGATGTCGGGTCTTTCTCGACGTCCGGACTACGGATTGCCCTTCATCCGGGTCGAGAGGGCGCACAGACGATTTCGCCGCTCGTCTTCTGCTCTCATCGCGAGCGACAGCGAACTGCTCCAGCCACGCGACCTTTCAAAGAAAGGCTGCGTCGCTGGAGCAGTTCAGCGTCGCTCGGTGATGACGGCGTGGAGTGTTGGGCAGCCGGATCAGTCCGTGCCGACCCGCTCGAACGTGAGGTAGCTCGGCCACCGGCTGGCCGCGAGGGCCTTGGCCTCGTAGCGGGTGCCCGGCCAACCCGCGAACGGCTTGCGCCAGTCGTCTGCGGTCTCGGCCGTCCAGCGCAACTGCGGGCAGCGGGCGGCGCGGACCAGGGTCCAGCCCGCGTAATCGTCGATGTCGCTGGCAAAGCGGAAATGGCCGCCGGGGCGCAGAACGCGCGCGATCTCGGCGAGCGAAGCGTCCGACACGAATCGGCGCTTGCGCTGGCGGCGCTTCGGCCAGGGGTCGGGATAGAGCAGGTAGACGCGGGCGAGGCTCGCATCCGGCAGGGCGGCGAGCAGGGCTGTCGCATCCTCGTCCCAGACGCGGACATTGCGCAAGCCGCGGTCGTCCACTGCGCGCAGCAGCTTGACCACGCCGTTGACGAAGGGCTCGCAGCCGATGATGCCGGCTTGGCGGTGGGACTCGGCCTGGGCTGCGAGGTGCTCGCCGCCGCCGAAGCCGATCTCGAGCCAGACCTCGTCGACCGGCCCCGGAAACAGGCTTGGCGGGTCCAAAAATTCGCCGCGCTCGGGCAGCGCGACGCGTAAGTGCGGCAGTGCCCCTTCGAGGCGCTGCTCCTGCCCCGGGCGAAGGCGCTTGCCCTTGCGGCGCCCGTAGAAGGCCCGCTCGGTCTCCGCCGTCCCGCCCGTCTCGGGAGGGATGTCCGCATCCCTCCCCATCATGGTTCGGGCCTAGAACGCCGACTTCAGCTTGTCGGCCAGATCCGTCTTCTCCCAGGAGAAGCCGCCGTCGGCATCGGGCTCGCGGCCGAAATGGCCGTAGGCCGAGGTGCGGGCGTAGATCGGCTTGTTGAGCTGGAGTGCCGTGCGGATGCCGCGGGGCGAGAGATCGAGCGCGTCCATCAGCACGCCTTCGAGCCGGGCCTCGTCCACGGTGCCGGTGCCGTGCAGATCGACGTAGATCGACAGGGGCTTGGCCACGCCGATGGCGTAGGAGAGCTGGATCGTGGCGCGGCGGGCGAGGCCGGCGGCGACGACGTTCTTGGCCAGATAGCGGGCGGCATAGGCGGCCGAGCGATCGACCTTGGTCGGGTCCTTGCCGGAGAAGGCGCCGCCGCCGTGGGGCGCCGCGCCGCCGTAGGTGTCGACGATGATCTTGCGGCCGGTGAGGCCGGCGTCGCCGTCGGGGCCGCCGATCACGAACTTGCCGGTCGGGTTGACGTGCCAGATGGTGCTCTCGTTGACCCAGCCCTGCGGCAGGGCCTTGAGGATGTAGGGCTCGACGATGGCGCGCACGTCGGCGGAGTCGAGCGACTCGTCGAGATGCTGCGTCGAGAGAACGATCTGCGTCACCTCGACCGGGCGGCCGTCGGCGTAGCGCACGGTGACCTGGCTCTTGGCATCGGGGCCGAGCTTGGCCGCATCACCCTGCTTGGCCTTGCGCGCGTCGGCGAGGTCCTTGAGGATTTTGTGGGCGTAGAAGATCGGGGCCGGCATCAGGGCCGGGGTCTCGTCGGCGGCGTAGCCGAACATGATGCCCTGGTCGCCCGCGCCCTCGTCCTTGTTGCCGGCGGCGTCCACGCCCTGCGCGATGTCGGCGGACTGCGCGTGCAGGTAGATGGCGACGTCGTTGTTCTTCCAATGGAAGCCCGACTGCTCGTAGCCGATGTCGCGCACGGCCTCGCGGGTCAGTTCTTCCAGATCCTTGAAGGTCACGGAATCGGGGCCGCGCACCTCACCCGCGATCACGACGCGGTTGGTCGTCGTCAGCGTCTCGACGCCGAGGCGCGCCTCCGGCATCGCCGCGAGATAGGCATCGACCACGGTGTCCGAGATCCGGTCGCTCACCTTGTCGGGGTGGCCTTCGGAGACGGATTCGCTGGTGAAGAGGTAGTCGGAACGAGGCATCGTGTGCACCCCCGATTGTCGGGCGCGCCTCGTATGTCACGGCGCTTACCCTGGTCTCCAGAGGCGCGGCTTGTCGCATCGCCGTTTCGGACGGTCAAGCCGGAATGGCGAAATCGTCCGTTTTAACGAACGCTGACGTGAGAGCTCTCGCCCTGTGCGTCCGTGCCCGCCACGGGTCGTGCGGGCGTCCCCTGCCCGATCAATCAGCCCTTGAGTTCCTGGCTCAGGATCTCGACGGCGGCGGACAGTTCGCGGCGCTGCTGCTCGGTGAAGGTTTCGGTGAACTGCCGGGCGAACGCACGGGCAAGATCGGACCACGGCTCAACAGCGTAGGCTTGCTGGCCATTGTCCGAGAAGCCGCGTTCCGTTTCCGGGTCCGGATGGGGAATGCCATCGAGAAAGTCCGAGACCGGGGTATTGGTGAGGCGGCCGAGGATCGCAAGATGAACCGCGCTGATCCGGTTGACGCCTTTCTCGTACTTCTGGAGCTGCGCGGCAGACATCCCGAAGCTATCGGCGACAGCGCGCTGCGTCAGTTTCGAGCGTTTTCGCTGCTCGGCAATGCGACGTCCGAGAAGGACGTCGCGCTCATCGGTCTTCTGGCCTGCCATTTTCGTTCTGCCCAAGCTCTTTCGGGCGATGCTTCGAACGAAAACTTTCCTGTTGCAAGGGCGCTTCGGAGGCCAATCGCGACGACACACCTGTTATGTCATTTGTTATAGATGCGGCGTGGCGTCGCACTCAGATCGCAGGAAGTATCGAATGTTCGCCTGCAATCTCAGGCAGTGAAACGATTGGCGTCCCCGGCAGGGCTCGAACCTGCGACCCCAGGTTTCATACCACTTCGACTTTCGCCGCCACGCTGTTCGCGCGTTCGTGGTCTGGACTATCCCTTCACCGTGAGCTTCGAACGAAGCCTTTAGGTGCCACCCGTCTAGTCTCTACACCTTCCCTCGGACCGTGACCGGACCTCGGGCTTGGCTCGGGATCGGCAGGGCGCCGCAGCGCCGGAAGCTTTCCCCGAATTTGAGCGGATCCGCCGTGCGGTTTCCCATCACGGCGCCCAATTGTGGAGTTTAGGAAACCTGTGCTCTGTCCAGCTGAGCTACGGAGACGACCGTTCAGGCTTAGCATCATCGCAGGGGGGCGCCAACCGCTCCGGCCTGGGCCGTCGACGATTGTATGGGAAGAGCCGGAGCACGCGTTCGGCGAGCTGTTGCTTGGGAGGCGCACGGGCCGGCAATCCGCGATTGCGCGCCGGCGGTGCTCTCGCGTGCCGCGATCCGAGCACTTTTCGCGCGGCATCCTCGCCTGAATCGAAAGGCCGAGCGCGAACGGTGACGATGTTGCCCGGTGATGGTCACGAGATCGGCCCGCATGGGGGGCCTCATGGTGGGAGCCGGACGAGCCGAGGCGGCGCCCCGGCTCTCGTCTGCCTGCTCGCCGCCACCTGCGGCGCGCCCGGCAACGCGTCGAGCGCTCCGCGGATGGACGAGGCATGCCGGCAGGCCGCCTCGGTTGAGGACCGCCTTGCCGACATCGGAGCCAGGGGCGAGCTGCATTTCGCATCCGGCCGCCGGGCCGTGCTCTCCGGGCTGCGCTGGCCCGACGAGCCGGCGTTCGACGCGGCTGCGCGGGGCTGGCTGAACGCCTTTCGCGGCGCGTCCCTGGTTTTGACCGAGCGCGGCGCCGAGGACCGCTGGGGCCGCCGTCACGCTGACGCGATCACGGGCGGGATCGCGGGCGAGGCGGAGCCGGTCGATCTCGCCGGAGGACTGGTTGCGGCCGGGCTTGCCTATGCCGATGCTGGCGAGGCCGACACGCTCTGCCGCCCGGCGCTTCGCGCCGTTGAGGCGGTGCCGCGGGCGGCCGGGCTCGGTCTGTGGGCCGGCGGCCCGCTCGCGGCGACGGATGTGGCGGCGCTGAGCGCGCGCGCCGGGCGCTTCACGGTGGTGGAGGGTCGCATCCTGCATGTCGGCGAGCGGTCGGCCCGAACCTATCTCGACTTCGCGCGCCGGGGCGGGCAAGGCTTGACCGTAACCGTGCAGAAACGCTCTTGGCGGATTCTGGGTGAACAGGGTTTGTCTGCGGCCACGCTGAGGGGCCGCCTCGTGAGAATCCGCGGCATGGTCGAGATCGGTCGGGGGCCGTTCATCGATCTCGCTGGCGTCGAAGGCATCGAGGTTGTCGAGGGGGAGCAGGCGCTGCGGCGCTAGAACGGCATGACGGGGGATCGGCAACACACATCGAGGCGGCGGCGCATGCGCGGGGGCGGCCCTCGGGAACTTGCGCGGCTGGCCGCGCTGGCCATGCTTGCGGGCTCGCTCGCGGCCTGCGCCGCCGACCAGACCGGAAGCGTGCTGACGCCGGCGGTCATCAAGGTGCCCGAGCAGGCACCGAAGACCACGGGGCGCGCCCGGTCGGACGAGGCGGACCACGCCAAGCTCGTGGCCTCGTTCGGCGGCGAGTACCGCGCGCCCGCCGCTCACCGGCTCATCACCGAGATCACCGACCGGCTCGTGCGGGTCAGCGACCGGCCGGAGGAAAGCTACGCGGTCACGCTGCTCGATTCGCCCGTCGTCAATGCCTTCGCCCTGCCGAGCGGCCGGCTCTACGTCACCCGTGGCTTGCTGGCGCTCGCCGGCGACAGCTCGGAGGTCGCGGCGGTGCTCGCGCATGAGATCGCCCACGTGACCCTACGCCATGCCACCGCCCGCAGCGAGATGGCCCTGCGCTCGCAACTCGTCAGCCGCGTGGTCGCCGACGTGCTGAACGACCCCGTTACGGGGGCGCAGCTCGAGAGCCAGTCGAAGTTCACCCTCGCCCGCTTCTCCCGCGAGCAGGAGCTGGAGGCCGACACCAACGGCGTGCGCGTGCTCGCCCAGGCCGGCTACGATCCCTTCGGTGCCGGCCGCTTCCTCGACGCGCTCCAGCGCACCATGGCGCTTAAGGCCGGCAACGGCAGCGCGGCTGAGCCCGACATGCTCGCGACCCATCCGGCGACCGCCGAGCGCATCGCGCTCGTCACCCGCGCGGCCCGGCGCATCGGCGCCCCCGGCCTCGGCGCCGACGACCGAGCCCGCTACCTCGCGGCGATCGACGGACTCGCTTACGGCGACAATCCCGGCGAGGGGCTGGTGCGCGGGCGCCGCTTCCTGCATCCGGGCCTCAATATCGCCTTCGAGGTGCCGGACGCCTTCGCCATCGAGAACACCCGCAACGCCGTGCTCGGCACGACGCCGGAGGGCAGCCGCCGCCTGCTGTTCGATCAGGTCGAGGCGAGCGGCGACCGCAGCCTGGAGGATGTGCTGCGCGCGACCTGGAACGACGCCATCGAGGCGGGTTCGGTCGAGAATCGCATCGTCGGCGGGCGCTCGGCCGCCACCGCCCTGTCGCGGGGCAAGGATTGGACGTTTCGGCTGGCGGCGATCCGCATGGGCGAGACCACCTACCGCATGATCATGGCGGCCAAGGGCGCGACCGACCCCGAGCCGGCCTTCCGCCGCTGGCTGGAGAGCCTGCGCCCGATCGAGCCGGAGGAGACCGCCGCCCTCAAGCCGGCGCATCTGCGGATCGTCACCGCCGCTCCGGGCGACACCGTGGAGGGGCTGGCCCGCCGCATGAGCGTGCCCGACCGCGCCGTCGATCGCTTCCTCGTGCTCAACAGCCTGCAGCGCGGTGCGGTGGTGAAACCCGGTCTGAGCTACAAGCTCGTCGTCGAGTGAGGTGCGAGGCCGTCGGGGTTGCACGTTCAGAGGCCGGCGCTTAGGCCCTTGGCCGCAAAACAGGTCCGACGTGCAGCGCTCCGATCCCTCCGCCGACACCGCCGTCGCGGTCGTCTTCTTCCGTCCCTCCCCTGAGCAGGTGGCGCGGATCGTCGAGCGCTTTGCCGGGCGCTTGCCCGTTCTCGTCTACGACAATGGCGGCATCCCGCCCGAGGCGCTGGCGCAGTTGCGGTGCGCGGAGGAGCTCACGCGGCTCGGCGAGGGCCGCAACCGCGGCATCGCCGCCGCCCTCAACGCGCTGGCCGAGGCGGCGACGGCTGCCGGGTTCCGCCGCCTGTTCCTGCTCGATCAGGATGCCGACGCCACCGTGGAGACGGCGCGGGCGCTGGGCCACGCCCTCGACCGGGCCGTGGGCGCGGACCCGCCCCCTGCCCTCGTCGGCCCGGCGCCCGCGCCAAAGCCCGGCCACAAGGCACCGGTCTATCCGCCGCGCTCCGGCGTGACGCCCCGCAAAAACCTTCGGCCGGTCGAATTCCTGGCGACCTCCGGCTCGCTCGTGGATCTGGCGGCCTTCGCGAGAGTCGGCCCGTTCCGCGAGGATTTCTTCATCGACGCGGTCGATCTCGAATGGTGCTTTCGCGCTTGGGCGCGCGGGCGAAGCTGCTGGATGGATTCCGGCACCGCCATCCCGCACAGCGTCGGGCGCGGCACGATCCGGATGCGATTCCTGCCGGTGGCGATGCCCGACCAGCCGCTGTTCCGTATGGCCGTCTACGTGCGCAACTCCGCCTATAGCTGGCGCCTTCCGCACGTGCCGGCCCGGTGGAAGCTGAAGCAGGCCGCCTACATGCCGCTCCAGATCGGTCTCTACTGGGGCCGCCACCGGTTCTCGCCCCGCGTGCTCGCGCGCCTTCTCGCGGCGCTGGCCCAGGGTCTGACCGGGCAACTCGGCCGGCCGGCGGACGCCCCGCCGTGACCGCGAGCCTCGACGTCGTCATCGTCAACTGGAATGCCGGAGATCAGCTCCGGGCCTGTCTGACGAGCCTCGCCGCGAGCGCGGGTGCGGAGCAACTGCGCGTCGTCGTCGTCGACAACGCTTCCTCCGACGGTTCGGCAGAGGGGCTGGATTCGCCGGGCCTCGCGCTCACGGTGCTGCGCAACGCCGACAATCGCGGCTTCGCCCGTGCCTGCAACCAGGGCGCGGCGCTGGGATCGGCCGCTTCCATCCTGTTTCTCAACCCCGATACGGAGGTGAGCCGGGACGGGATCCGTGTCGCCCGCGCGCGGCTCGATGCCGATCCCGGCACCGGCATCGTCGGCGCCCGGCTGGTCGATGAGGCGGGGCAGACGCACCGCACCTGTGCCCGCCACCCGACGGGCGCCCGCCTGATCGCCCACACCCTGTTCCTCGACCGGCTGCTGCCGCGCCTCGTGCGTCCGCACTTCCTGCTCGACTGGGACCATGCCGAGACCCGGCCGGTCGATGCGGTGATGGGCGCCTTCCTGATGATCCGGCGCCCGCTCCTCGCTGCACTCGGTGGGTTCGACGAGCGCTTCTTCGTCTACTGGGAGGATGCCGACCTCTGTGCCCGCGCCGCTGCTGCCGGCTCCGCAGTGTGTCACGTCGCAGGGGCCGAGATCCGCCACCGCGGCCAGGGCACCACCGAGGCGGTGAAGGACCGTCGCCTGTTCTACTTCCTGCGGGCGCAGACGCTCTACGCGCACAAGCATCACGGCCGGGCGGTGTCGCTGGCCGTGCTGGCGGCGGCGCTGGCCGTGAACCTGCCCGTCCGCCTTGGCCGGGCGCTGGTGCGGGGCTCGGGGGGAGATGCGGGTGCGGTGATCCGCGCTGGGCTGATGCTGACACGGGCCCTGCCGCACCTGTTGACCGGTCGCTTTCGATGAGGCTTGCCTCACCTGCGCATCTTGTTGTCCGCGGCGGCCTCCGTCATGGTGCCGCCCTCCGGACGGTCCCGCTTGCACCCGCGGCGGGCGGCTGAACGGGGAGTATCGTGTACGACAGCGCGGACAAGGGCTCTCGACCGGCGGATCTGTCGCCCGCCTTGTACCGCGCGGCCTTCGACCGCGCGCCGGTGGGGCTCGCCGTCTTCTCGCCCGATGGGCGCACGCTCCGCACCGCCAATCCCTGCCTCTATCGCTGGCTCGGCTACCCCTCGGGTGCCCTCGACGGCCGCCCGATCGACGAGGTGATCGGCCGCGACGCGTTCGACGGGGAGACGCCCGGTCTGAAAGCCGGCATCCGCCGCTGGCTGCGGGCGGATGGCAGCAGCCTCGATCTGCGCCTGACCCTCTCCGGAGAGGACGGCGCCGAGACGGTCGCGGTGGTGGACCTCGTCGATGCCGACGATCTGGTGCGAGCCGAGCAGAACCGCGACGCCCTGACGGCGGCGGGCCTCGGCGAGTGGCGCTGGGATCTCGTCGCCGGGCAGATGGTGTTTTCCCGCCGCGCGGCGCAGATCCTCGGCTATGCGCCGGGGCGCTCCGTCACCTGGGAGGGCATGCGCGGCCAGGTCGATCCGGAGGACGCCGAACGGATTCAGGTCGCGGTCGCCGCGGCCATCGCCGAACGGCGCGCTTACGCGTTCCAGACCCGTTTCCGGCGCGCCACCGACGGCGCCGAGATCTGGATCGGCGCCCGCGGCGAGGCGCTGCTGGCCGCCGACGGTGCGCCCATCGGCATCGTCGGCGTCGTGCAGGACGTCACCACCCGGGTCGAGGCCCGGGAGGCCCTGGCCGAGCGCGAGGAGCGCCTGCGGGTCGCCACCACGGTGGCCGATCTCGGCATCTTCGAGTGGCACGTCCTCGATGACCGGGCGACCTGGGAGAACGAGCGGATGTTCGCGATCTTCGGCCGCCGGCCGGACGAGGGTAGCATCGGCAAGTCCGCCTTCCTCAAGGAAATCCTCCATCCCGAGGATCGCCCCGTCTTCCGGCAGGCGATCCTGCGGGCGCTGCGGGAGGACACGATCCTGCACGCCACCGGCCGCATCCGCCGCCACGACGACGGCCTCTGGCGCACCATCGACATGGCCGGACGGTTCGAGCGAACCCGGCCGGGCGGGCTACCGCGGCGCCTGATCGGCGTCGTCGCCGACGTGACCGACCGCCACCTCTCCGAGGAGCGCCGCAGCCTCCTGATCCGCGAGTTGCACCACCGGGTGAAGAACACGCTCGCCACGGTCCAGGCCATCGTCGGCTCGACGGCGCGCACCGCCACCAGCATCGACAGCTTCCATGAGGCCTTCGTCGGCCGCATCAAGTCGCTCGCCCACACCCACAGCGTGCTCACCGAGGCGACGTGGCAGACGGCGAGCCTGCACGACCTGCTCGCCTCCGAACTGATGCCCTATGCCGAGAGCGAGACCGAGACCTCGCCGGACCTGCGCATCGTCCTCGATGGCCCGGCCGTGGACCTGCCCTCCGAGATCGCCGTGCCGATCGGCATGGCGATCCACGAATTGACCACCAACGCGGCCAAGTACGGCGCGCTCTCGACCGGGCGCGGCCGGGTCGCGATCACATGGAGGATCGAGGCCGGCATGCTGCACCTCGATTGGCGCGAGAGCGGCGGCCCCCTCGTCGCCCCGCCGACCCGCCAGGGCTTCGGTTCACGCCTGCTGCAACGGGTGCTGACCGCGCAGGTTCAGGCGCAGATCACCACCGATTACGCGCCCGAAGGGTTCCATCTCACGCTCGCCGCGCCCCTGCCCGCACGAAACCCGGCGCTCAACCCCCTGGCGTGAAGGGGCCGGCGTGCCATCGGGCGACGGTGGCGTTGCGCGCGTCCGGGCGTCGGCAGGGACGCGCAGCCCTCAGGCCGCGCCCCGAGCCTCCTCGCCCCCGGCATTGACGAAGCTCTTCAGTTCGTCGAGCGAGGCGAAGGTGAAGCGACCGCGCGGCGTATCCGCCTCGATCGAGCCATCGGAGAACATCACGTAGGTGTTGGCGCCCGACGCGTAGGAGCCGACCGCGTGCCGCTCCTCCGGGGCACTCGCCTCCGGCTCGGGGGCCTCGGCCCCCGTCTCGTGAGCTGCGATCTCCTGCGGTGCAGGCGCCACGGCCTCGGGCTCAGGCGGCGCGACCGGGGCCGGCGCGGGCGTCGGGTCGTCGAGGAAGGAGCGCAGGCCGATCGGTTCGGCCGCCGGCGTCTGGGCGGCGATCCGTGCCTCGTCCCGCTCCTCGGCGATGAGGTTCGGGAGCGTCACCGGCTCGGGTGCGGGAAAGGCCGGCGCCCGCTCGGGTTCGCGCGCGGGCTCGGACACGCGGAACAGGTCGTCATCGCTCGCATGCGGCGGCGCGGCCTCCGGCAGCAGGTTGGGCAGCAGCGGCTCGGCGGCGTTCGGCTGCGGTTCGGCAGAAAGCGTCGGATCCTCGAAAACCGGTTCGGAGCCGCGCGCACCCGGCCGCAGTGCGCCGATCGACAGCCCCGCGAGGCCGGCCGCACCCGCGCCTGCCAGGCCCATACCGGCGAGCGAGGGCCGCTCCGGCGGCGAAACCTCGGGAGCGGTGAAGGCCGGCGCCTCCGCTGCCGACACCTCCCAGGGCACGACCCCGGCGGGCGTTGCGGCCGGGATGCTCGGCTGGGGGGATGCCTCGCGCAAGCTTTCGACGGCGCCGTGGAGGGTGCGCAGGCGGTGCACGATGGCCGTCAGGCCGAGCAGGACCACACCGGCCGAGGCCGCGGTCGAGCCGCCGATCACCATCGCCAGCCCGCTCTCCAGCCGGACGTAGGGAAAGCCCTGGACCACGGCGGCAACGCCACCGAGGATCATGACGGAACTGAGCGCGAGCAGCGCGACGACCATGGTACTCTCGACTGACTGTCGCGGGCGGCGTGATGCCGACAGGATAACTCCCCGCCCGCTCATTGCAAAATCGCACGGCCACGCCTCGCGCGGAAACCGGCCTTTCCGTCGCTCCATGCACAACCGAGTGCCCGCCTCGCGGTGTCCTCACGCACGGGATCGGGCGATTGCGGCGGCCGATGCCTTCCGTAAAACGGTGGATGCCGTGCTCCGATCGGTCACATGCGCACGGATACGGCTCCGCTGGCGTTGCCGAGCCCGGTCCCCCGACTTACCTACCCGCGCGTCACCTCGCCGGCTGCGCGCTTCGAACGACCTTGCGCGCTTCGCCTCCGCTCCCCGCGAGACCCGGACAACCCAGGAGACACGCATGACGTTCACCCTGCCCGAGCTGCCCTACGCCTACGACGCGCTGGGGCCCTACATGTCGAAGGAAACCCTCGAGTTCCACCACGACAAGCACCACAAGGCCTATGTCGATACCGGCAACAAGCTGCTCGAAGGCACCGACCTCGCCGGCAAGAGCGTCGAGGAGATCGTCAAGGCGAGCTACAACACCAATCAGGCGCTCTTCAACAACGCCGGCCAGCACTACAACCACCTCCACTTCTGGAACTGGATGAAGCCCAACGGCGGCGGCCAGCCCCCGGCGGCGCTCGCTCAGAAGATCGACGAGGATCTCGGCGGCTACGAGAAGTTCAAGGCCGACTTCATCCAGGCCGGCGTCGGCCAGTTCGGCTCCGGCTGGGCGTGGCTCGCGGTCAAGGACGGCAAGCTCGCCATCCTGAAGACCCCGAACGGCGAGAACCCGCTGGTCCACGGCGCGACCCCGATCCTCGGCGTCGACGTGTGGGAACACTCCTACTACATCGACTACCGCAACCGCCGCCCCGACTACCTCAAGGCGTTCATCGAGAACCTCGTGAACTGGGAGTACGTCGAGAAGCTGTACGGCGAAGCGAAGGCCTGATCCGCTTCGAGGTTTGATGCCGCCGCCCCGTTTACCGACGGGGCGGTTTTTGTTTTCTGGAATGCAGCATTTCGTTTGTTGATCGTTGCAAGATCGGTGCGGAGGCACGGTGAACTGGCGCTGCGGACTCTTGCTGGCGACGTTTCTGAGCCTAGGCGTACCGAACGCGGTTCAGAGCAGGTCCGGGCCGGTTCTCATCAACTCGCCTGTCCCAGATGACCTGAAAGATCTTGTCGCGGCGATGCTCAGGAGGGAGCGGCCTCATGACGCCGAAGCGGCGCTTGCCGGCACCAAGGCGCTCGATAGCTCCTGGCAGTCAGGCCAGTTGCTCATCCTGAGGATCGAGGCCGATTGTCGGGATGATCTCTGCATGACGGTGATCGCGCGGGTGACCCACGGTGCGATCGTCCCCGAATTGACGCTCAACGTCGGCCCGACATTCTACATGCCTGACACCGCCTCGACGCTCTGGGGTTCGGAGCATCCGGTCTGGGGCATGGTCTTTAAAGGCACTGGCGGTTCACGCCTGATTGCAATGTTGCGCAATGGCCAGTGGGTCGTGGAAGCGAACGGCCCATGGCAGCCGCCAGCGGCTAGCATGATCGAGGAGCCTCGGAAGTCGCCTCTACCTCTGCCTTTGGAGGAGTTCCGGCGGCAGCTCGGCCTGGAGCCGTAGGCCTGCCGGCCGGTGGCTTTTCAGAGTTGCCGTGACTCCACGGCCATTGTCGCGCCTTGCCCCATAGGCTTACTGCCAAGACAGGGCGGGATAGAGATCAAGCGTCGCTCGCCTCCTCGCCCGCACGGGGTCAACCGCGAAAAACATGATCCGCTCGATCCTCTCCGTCGGCGGCTGGACGCTGGTCTCGCGGGTCACGGGCTTTGCCCGCGACGTGGTCACCGCCGCCGTGATGGGGGCCGGGCCGATGGCGGATGCCTTCGTCGTCGCCTTCCGCCTGCCGAACCACTTTCGCGCGATCTTCGGCGAGGGGGCGTTCAACACCGCCTTCGTGCCGGCCTACACCCATCTGGAACAGGCGGGTGCCGAGGATGCCGCCGCCCGCTTCGCCGACCGCGTCTTCACCCTGATGCTGATCGTGCAGGTGGCGCTGCTCGCTCTCGCGCTTCCGGCGATGCCCTGGATCGTGCGGGCGCTGGCGCCGGGCTTCTCCGCGGACGGGGAGCGGTTCGCGCTGGCGGTCAGCCTCACGCGGATCACCTTCCCCTACCTGCTGTTCATGACGCTGGTGACGCTGTTCTCCGGCATCCTCAACGCGCATCGGCGCTTTGCCGCCGCGGCCGGCGCGCCGGTGCTGCTCAACCTCTCGATGCTGGCGGCGCTGGCGCTGGCCTTCCTGTTCCCCAACGCGGCCACTGCCGCGGCCTGGGGCGTCTCGGTCTCGGGCGTTCTGCAATTCGCACTGGTTTGGTGGGACGCGCGCCGACGCGCCTACGCGCCGCGGCTGACGAAGCCGACCCTGCGCGATCCCGACATGATCCGGTTCTTCAAGATCCTAGGGCCCGCCGTGATCGGCTCGGCCGGCTTCCAGATCGCGACGTTCGCCGACACCATCATCGCGAGTTTCCTGCCGACCGGTGCGGTCTCCGCGCTGTACTACGCCGACCGGCTCTACCAACTGCCCTTCGGCGTCATCGCCATCGCCGCCGGCACGGTGCTCCTGCCCGAGATGAGCCGGCGCATCGCCGCGGGCGACGTGGCCGGGGCGCACGCGGCGCAGAACCGGGCCGCCGGCTTCTCGCTGGCGCTCTCGGCCCCCTTCACCATCGCCTTCCTGACGCTGCCGGGGCTGATCATGGCGGCGCTGTTCCAGCGCGGCGCCTTCACCGCCGAGGATGCCGCCCGCGCGGCCTCGGTGCTCGCGGCCTATGGGCTCGCTCTACCCGCCGTGGTGATGGTGCGCTCGGCCGTGGCGAGCTTCAACGCCCGGCAGGACACGACGACGCCGCTCTACGCCTCATTGACGGCGATTGCCGTGAACGTCGCGCTCAAGCTCGTGCTGACCGGTCCCTACGGCGTTGCCGGCCTCGCCCTCGCCACCGCCATCGCCCAGTGGATCAACCTCGCCCTGCTCTATGGACTGGCGCTCCGCCGCGGCTGGACCGCGCCGGGGCGGGTCCTCGGCATCACCGTCATCGCGGTCGTCGTAGCGAGCGCGGTGCTGGCGGCGCTCGCCGTCTACGGCCTGCCTTTCGCCGAGCGGATCGTGCCCGTCCTGCCCCATCTGCGCGAGATCGCGGTGCTGGCGCTCCTCGGCTTGGCCGGGGCGCTCGCCTATGCCGGCACCCTGCTTGCGGTGATGGGGGCGTTCGGCGTGCGATTGCGCCGCAGGTAGGCTTTCCGGATCGGGTCCGCGCCTCATCTCACCCGGTATGGCCCTCCCCGATCTCCGCCCCGGCGAAAGCTACGCCGTCTTCGATGCCTACGGCACGCTGTTCGACGTGCACTCGGCGGTCGCGCGCCATGCCGGCGCGCTCGGGCCTCAGGCGGAAAACCTCTCCGAGCTGTGGCGAACCAAGCAGCTCGAATATTCCTGGGTGCACGGTCTGATGGGCCGCTACGTTAGCTTCTGGGACCTGACCGAGCGCGCCCTCGATTTCGCACTGGCCCGGCACCCCGAGATCGACCCGGCATTCCGCGAAAAACTCCTCGACGCCTATCGCGATCTCGACGCCTACGACGAGGTGCCCGGCGTGCTGGACCGCTTCCATGAGCACGGCGCGAAGACGGCCCTGTTCTCCAACGGCAACACCGCGATGCTGGAGCGGGCGGTGGCCTCGTCCGGCCTGGGTGAGCGGCTCGACGCGGTGCTTTCGGTCGATCCCATCCGGACCTTCAAGACGGCGCCCGCCGCCTACCAGATGGTTCTCGACCAACTCGCCACCGACCGGAACCGTGTGGTCTTCTTTTCCTCGAACCGCTGGGACATCGCGGGGGCCACCGCCTTCGGCTTCGATGCGGTGTGGGTGAACCGGAAGGGGCAGCCCGACGAGTATCCCGACCAGCCGCCTCGCGCGGTCGTGAAGAGCCTCGACGAGTTGATCTGAACCGCCGGCAACGGGGCGTTCGCCAATCCTTAAGCTTGACCGGATTAATTCGGGCTCACGTGCCTGATTTATCCGGTTGCTCGAAGGATCGGTTCTCGTGCCCGCCCTGTCTCTTTCCATTCTCGCCCGCAAGGGCATCTGCGCGGCGCTTCTCGGCGCTGCCGTCCTCTCCGCCGCTCCGGTTTCCGCTCGCGACGGCCGCAACGGAGCCCTGATCGGTGGCGCCGCGGCCGGCGTCATCGGCGGCCTCGCCGTCGGCGCGCTTCTCAACAATGGAGCCCCGCCCCCGCCGCCCGCGCGGCGGGTCTATGTCGAGGAGGAACCGGTCTACGTCGCGCCGCCGCCGCGCCGTGGCCCGATCTGCCACTACGAACGGCGCAAGGTGTGGCTCGACGAGGTCGAGTTCACCTACCGCCGGGTCGAGGTCTGCGAGTAACGTCTTCGCGTTCCCCGCAGCACGATGAAGGGCGTCCGCCTCAGGCGGGCGCCTTTTTCGTCAGGATCCAATCCTCGACCACGATGGCGTCGAGCCCGGTGGTGTAGAACATCACGATCGCGTCCTCCGCCGTGTGGAGGATCGGCTTGCCCATTACGTTGAAGCTGGTGTTGAGCAGGATCGGCACGCCGGTCAGATCCGCGAACGCTTCGATCAAGGCTGCGTAGGCCGGGTTGCGCTCGCGGGTGACACTCTGCAGCCGCCCGGTGCCGTCGGCGTGCACCACCGCCGGCACCCGGTCCCGCACCGCCTCGCGCCACACCAGCGTGCGCTCCATGTAGGGGCTGTCGGCGTAGTCCTCGAACCAATCGGGTCCCGCCTCGGCCAGGATCGAGGGCGCGAACGGGCGGAACGCCTCGCGGTACTTCACCTTGGCGTTGAGCGATGCCTTGGCATGGGCCGGGCGCGGGTCGGCGAGGATCGAGCGGTTGCCGAGCGAACGCGGTCCGAACTCCGCTCGGCCCTGCACCCAGCCGACGAGCCCGCCCTCGGCCAGGATCTTCGCCGCCTCCCGCGTCACGCCCTCGTGGCCGAGGCGACGGGCGCGGGGCTCCCACTCGGCCATGCGCTCCAGCGGCTCGGTCGAGACGGTCGAGCCGAGATAGGGCGTGAGCGGGCGCGTCTCGCGCTTCGGCCCCTTCCAAGCGGGATCGTCCTCGGCCAGCGCCAGCCACGCGGCGCCGATGGCGTTGCCGTCGTCGGCCGGGGCCGAGGGGACGTGCAGACGCCGGAAGCCCGAGCGCCCGAGCACGCGCCCGTTATAGGAGGAATTGAGCCCGCAGCCCCCGGCGATGACAAGATTCTCGGATGGCGCCAGCCGCCAAGCCTCGGCCACCAGAACGTCCATCAGCTCCGAAAAAATGTCCTGGCCGCAGCGGGCGAGGTCGGCCCAGCCCTGCTCGCCCACATCCCCCGGGCGCCGCGACAGGATCTCGGCGGCCACCGCCTGCACGGTGGCCTCGTCGGCGAATTTCAGGCGTCCATCCTCGACCGTGTAGAGGCGACGCAGCAGCGCCATCAGGTCGGGGTCGGTCCGTCCATAGGGCGCCAGCCCCATGATCTTCCATTCCTCGCCCTTGATCTGGTCGAAGCCGGCAAGATCCGTGACGAGCCCGTAGAGGAAGCCGACCGAGCCGCGCCCGCGCTGGCGCCGCACCTCCTCGATCCGGCCGTCCTTCAGGCGGTAGATCGCCGCTGCGCCGGTCTCGCCCATGCCATCGACGATAAGCGCGGTCGCCTCCTCGAACGGGCCGCTCCACAGGGCGTAGGCGGCATGCGCCAGATGGTGGGCGTAGCGCCGCCGCCCGGCGATGGTCGCCCGCGGCTTGCCGCTGAGCCCGCGGGTTTCGTTGTCGAGCGCCAGCACCGTGCCGTTGCCGGCCCGCGCCTGCATGGCGTGGAGATCGGCGATGAAGACGCGCTCGGCCCGCTCCGGCACGAAGGAGCGGTTGAGGGTGGAGGGGTGCTCGGCCAGGGCCAGCAGCTCGAAGGCGCCGGACGCCGCCTGCCCTTTGAGAAACTCCGAGAACTGCTCGCCCCAGGAGGTGGCGATGACGAGGTCCGTCCCCTCGGGCACGTACCGCTTCAGCAGGCCCGCCATGCGGGTGCCGGGATCGGGCTCGCAGTTCGGGGCGCGCTTGTATTGCAGGTAGCGCTCGGCGGCCTCGGCGAACAGCACGGTCCCGTCCGGCCCGACGAGGGCGAGCGCCGGATCGTGGAAGGTCGTGGCGAGGCCGAGATAGGTGCGCATGCTGCCGGGCTACACGCCGGCACGCGAGGCGACAACCGCGTTGCGCCGGGCAATCGCTCGACCGCGATTGCCCTGGTTTTTGCCCGGCCTCAAACGCCGGCGGCCGCCTCCGCGGCCTTGGCTTTCGCTGCGCTCCGTGTTCGAGCGACCGTTCCGGTCCCTCGAACCCGCTCCGCGGGGCGCTCTTCGCGCCCGGCATGCGGTGCCATCACGCTTGGCGCGATGGCCCAGCCGCGTTGCGGTGCTCTGGTTGCCGTGCGAGACGGGCCGCCGATGACGGACGCCTTCCCCGCCTCGCCTCCCCTCGCCCTCGTGATCTTCGACTGCGACGGCGTGCTGATCGACAGCGAGCCGATCAGTCTCGCGACCCTGACGCGCGGGCTCAACGGGATCGGGCTCGCCATCGGCCTCGACAGCGTGCGCGAGCGGTTTGCCGGCACGTCCATGACCTCGATCATGGAGCGCGTCGCCCGCGAGGACGGGATCACGGCCCCGGACGGCTTCGTCGAGCGGGTGAAAGCGGAGACGCTTGCAGCCTTCGAGGCGGAGCTAGCCGCCATGGCCGGCATCGCGGACGCCGTGGGCAGCCTCCGGCTACCATTCTGCGTCGCCTCCAGCAGCGATCCCGTGCGGCTGCGCCGCTCGCTCTCGCTCACCGGCCTGCTGCCGCTGTTCGAGGGGCGCGTCTTCTCCTCCGCGCAGGTGGCGCGCGGAAAACCGTTCCCGGACCTGTTCCTGTTCGCGGCGGAGCGGATGGGCATCGCGCCGGAAAACTGCCTCGTGATCGAGGACAGCGTGCCGGGTGTGCAGGCGGCCCGCGCTGCGGGAATGCGCGTCGTCGGCTTCACCGGCGGCGGGCATTGGGGCCACGACCGGGCCGGGCGGGATCTCCTCGATGCCGGGGCCGCCGGGGTGTTCTCGGCGCATGCCGATCTCGGGCGCATCGTCGCCGGGGCATGAGGCCGGCTTCGGCCCAGGGTTTGCTAGGCTCGGCCTAAGCCCTTGCCCGACAGGCGAGACGCGCCGCGGAACGCTCGAATCGCGGCGCGATCTTTCCCTGTCAAGCTGAACTTCGAAAGAACATTCCGTTGACGGTCGGGGTTAGACACCTCATCTTTAGGACGTGCGAACGACTTCGCGCCGCGGTGATTTGTAGTGGCAAGCTTGCGCCGCGTTATCAAACGCTAATGCATCACGACGCATTTGCGCCGTGGTCCTCGCGAGAGAGGAGGACTGGCCTTGAATAGCCTCTTTATTTGGAAGAATTCGAGACTTCCCGGCGGATGGAGCGGCCGGGCGTGGGGGTGTTGTCGGCAGACAGTCACATCCGTGGGCTAGAGCAGCGCCCACGAACGCCTTGCCGATAACCGGCCGACGAAGGCCGCAGGAGTTCACCCCGTCATGACCCGTGTCCAGACCGCTTACCTCGACGATGACGCGCTCGACCTTTCCGTCGCGGACGCGACCCCCGCCCGCGTGATCGAGATCGGCGACATCACCGCCGGCATCGCCGTGCCCGAGCGCGGCGGTGTCCGCTTCTTCTCGTCCGAGCGCCGCTTCGATGGGCTCGATGGCACGCTGTTCCGCACCGTGGAGCAAGCGGCCCGCGCGGCGCGCGAGAAAGGCCGCCAGCCGCGCCTGCGCGCGGTGGTGTGACCTTCCGCGACAATCCGTGTGCAAGACAGCCGGCGGCGCCGATTCGGGTCGCCGGCTTGTTTTTGCGGCGTTCGTTTCTTACCAAATCCAGCTGATCCCTTCGGGAAGGCGGATTTGGACCTCGCTCAAGCGCCGCGCGGGCTTGCTGATACGGTCCCCGCTTGATCCAAGCGGAAACCGTATCAGTCGCGTCATCGATCCGAGACCGCCCCGTCCGTTCGCGACGATCCCGGATCAGCCCGCCCGCGCGGAAGGCCGGCGATGCGGCCCGCCGATATGTTGATCTATTTGCACTCTTCGCGTGCGCGCTTGAGCGCATCGGCGAAGCCGCCGAGCGCATACTCGTCCTGAGTCGGCTTGCCGCGCTGGGAGGTCGTGCGGATCGTCGCGGTCTGGGTCCGGCTCATCTCCGTGACGATGCGCGGCTCGTCGGCTTGGTTCTGGATCCAGGCGTTCTCGTCCTTCGCCACGAGGCCGTAGCGGGTGCTGCCGACCGTGAGGTAGGGGTCGCTCGGGGTGGCGGCCGCGCCGGGCTTTGCTTGCGCGGCGGCGGGCTTGGGCTTGAAGCCGAGCATCACCGCGATCTCCCCCTGGGCACCGCCCTTGGGGAAAGTGACGAACAGGTAGCCGGTGTCGCGCGCGAGCGTCTTGGGGCTGCGGGTCGTCGGCTGGGCGATGACGTAGCAGAGCTTGTCGCGGCCCTGAGCGCCGTTGGTGAAGACGTTCCAGTCGCCGAACACCGCCAGCGGCACCGCCTGCTGCATCCCCGGCGGCAGCGCCGAACTCTTCGGCTGGCGGCGGCTCGACCGGGCGAGGATGATTTCCGCACCCTGTAGGCCCTCCTGCGCCAGGGCGCGCCCGGACGGGCCAGGCAGAGCCGCGGCGGCCAGCACCAGGGCCGCGAGGGCGCAGCCGGTACGGGGGGCAGGATGAACGATCGGAAGGCGGTGCCGCTGCATCTGGACTCGGGTGTACGGACGGCCGGGCCGGCCATCTTCACGCGCCGTCAGGATGACGGGCCGCAGCGGAACAGGAAACCCCCGCCCGCTCCGATTAACCGAAAACGGCCATGGGCCGCACCCGCTGGCGCGGCCGGCCGCTCTCGGACGCGGTGTCAGGCCGCCCGGATTTCCGCAGCCAGCGTCGCAGCGGCCAGGGCCGCCGCGGGCAGGTCGATCGACGAATCGATCGCGGGAAGACGGATCTCGACCGCCGACGGGAGGGCGCCGGGCGCCGGCTCGACCGGCTTGGGCTGCGCCGGCTTCGCCGGATCGTTGTAGGGCGTGTTGTAGGCCTTGCGGATCGAGGCCCAGAAGGCGCCCCGTTCCGCATCGGTGAGCCGTGCGAGGCGCGCATCGATGACCGCCATCGCCTCCGCGGCCAGGGCCGGCGTCTCTTCGACGGTGATCCAACTCTCAACGTTCATCGCAACGTTCATCGACGGCACTCCGCGGGTTCGACGGTCGGCGGGTTCGACGGTCGGATAGCCAAGCTCAGTTAGCTGAATCCTGAACGCCGCATTTTCCGTGCCTGTTCCCGCGGGGTTGTCCCTACTTCTCCACAGGGCCGAGCTTTTCCAGCCAGCCTTCCGCCTGCCGGCGCACGTTGTCCGGCGCGGTGCCGCCGTAGCTGGTGCGGCTCGCCACCGAGTTCTCGACGCCGAGAACGGCGAAGACGGCATCCGTGATCCCGGGCTCGATCGCCTGCATGGCCTCGAGGGAGAGCTCTTCCAGCCCGATCCCGCGCTCGGAGGCCGCCGCGACGACGCGGCCGGTGACGTGGTGGGCCTGCCGGAACGGCATGTTCAGTTCGCGCACCAGCCAGTCGGCGAGATCGGTCGCGGTGGCGTAGCCCGAGCCGGCCGCGCGCTTGAGCGTCTCGGCCACGGGCTCGAGGTCGCGCACCATGCCGGCCATGGCGGCAAGGCACAGCGAGAGCGATTGTAGGGCGTCGAAGGTGCCTTCCTTGTCCTCCTGCATGTCCTTCGAATAGGCGAGCGGCAGGCCCTTCATCACGATGAGCAGGCCGGTGAGCGCGCCGATGATGCGGCCCGCCTTGGCGCGCACGAGTTCGGCGGCGTCGGGGTTGCGCTTCTGCGGCATGATCGACGAGCCGGTGGTGAAGCCGTCCGACAGCCGCACGAAGCCGAACTGCGCCGAGGTCCACACCACCAGTTCCTCGGCGAAGCGCGAGAGGTGGACCGCGCAGATCGAGGCCGCCGAGAGCGATTCCAGCGCGAAGTCGCGGTCGGCCACCGAATCGAGCGAGTTCGCCGTCGGCCGGTCGAAGCCCAGCGCCGCCGCCGTGGCGTGCCGGTCGATCGGGAAGGAGGTGCCGGCGAGTGCCGCGGCGCCGAGCGGGCATTCGTTGAGCCGGGCGCGGGCGTCGCGGAACCGGCCGCGGTCGCGCGCCAGCATCTCGACATAGGCGAGGCAGTGATGGCCGAAGGTGACGGGCTGGGCCGATTGCAGGTGGGTGAAGCCCGGCATCACCGTCCCGGCATGCTTCACCGCCGTCTCGGCCAGCGCCCGCTGGAGGTCGGCGACCTGCGCGTCGAGGGCGTCGAGGGTGTCGCGCACCCACAGCCGCATGTCGGTGGCGACCTGATCGTTGCGCGAGCGGGCGGTGTGCAGGCGCCCGGCGGCGGGGCCGACGATCTCGGTCAGGCGGCTCTCCACCGCCATGTGGATGTCCTCCAACTCGCGCCGGAAGACGAATTCGCCGCGCGCGATCTCCGCCTCGACGGACTTGAGCCCGGCTTCGATGGCTGCCACATCCTCGGCCGGCAGGATGCCTTGACGGCCCAGCATCGCGACATGCGCCAGCGAGCCGCGGATGTCCTGGGACGCGAGCCGCTTGTCGAACCCGATGGAGGCGTTGATCTCCTCCATGATCTCGGCCGGGCCGCTGGCGAAGCGTCCACCCCACATCCGGTTGCTCATGGCTGATCCCACCTTCCGCACGCGAAACGAGGTTCGGCCGTGACGGCGACCCCGAAAATTCTCACTGTGAGCCTTGCCGCGGGCGGCGCGCTCGCCGCCGTCCTCGTCGGCGGCCTCGCCCTATACGGGACGGGCTCGAACCTCGGCAACCTCGCGGCCTCCGGCCCCTGCGCCGAAGCCGCCCCGGTGGCGGCCCGGCTCGCGCCGCTGGCCCGCGGCGACGTCGCCGCTTTCGACGCGTCCGCCGCCCCGAAGCCGGCACCCGCCGTGGCCTTCAAGGGCCCGGACGGCGCGCCGACCGATCTTGCGTCCTTGCGCGGGAAACGGCTCCTGGTGAACCTCTGGGCGACGTGGTGCGCCCCCTGCAAGGCGGAGATGCCGGCCCTCGACCGCCTCCAGGCGGAGCTCGGCGGCGACCGCTTTCAAGTGGTGGCGATCAATGTCGAGACGCGCAACCTCGACAAGCCGCCCGCGTGGTTCAAGGCCAACGGCATCGCGCACCTGACCTATTACGGCGACCCCGAGGGCAAGGTGCTGCCGGTGATCCAGTCGGCGGTCGGCTCCACGGGGCTGCCGACGACGATGCTGATCGACGCCAAGGGCTGCACGCTCGGCGTGATGAAGGGGCCGGCCGAATGGTCGGGCGAGGACGGCAGGCAACTGATCAAGGCGGCGCTGGCGGAATCCTCCTGATTTTCCAAGGTGCGTGATTTCTCAAGGCCCGTGATTTTCCAAGCCAGCCGGATTGCGGTGCCGGCCCGGGGCGGGCAACGGGTCAGGGCATGAAGCCGCCGCCTCCCGCCGTCCGTGCGCTCCCACGCCGTCTGCAACGCTCGTATTCGGCGACGCGCCGCTTCCTCACGAACGAGGCGGCCGGCGGCCTCGTGCTCATGGCCGCGGCGGGTGCGGCGCTCGTGGTCGCCAATTCGCCCCTGGCGCAGGCCTACCACGACCTCCTTCACATCCATCTCGGGCCCTTGAGCCTGATGCACTGGATCAACGACGGCCTGATGGTCGTGTTCTTCCTGCTGGTCGGTCTCGAGATCAAGCGGGAGGGGCTGGACGGGCGCCTGCGCACCTGGCCCGACCGGGTGCTGCCGGGGCTTGCCGCCGCGGCGGGCATGGCCGTGCCGGCTCTGGTCTACCTCGCTTTCAACGCCGGGCAGCCGACAGCGCGGGGCTGGGCGATCCCCGCCGCCACCGACATCGCCTTCGCGCTGGGCGTCCTCGCGCTGCTGGGCTCGCGCGTGCCCATCTCGCTCAAGATCTTCCTGTCGGCGGTGGCCATCGTCGACGATCTCGGCGCCGTGGTCATTATCGCGCTGTTCTACACGGGGCAGCTCGACGCAACGATGCTGGCGGCCTCGGCCGTGATGCTGGCCGTGCTGTTCGCCCTCAACCGGCTCGGTGTGCGCGCGCTTCTGCCCTATGCGCTCGCGGGCCTCGTCCTCTGGGTGTTCGTCCTGCGCTCCGGCGTTCACGCCACCGTGGCCGGGGTGCTGCTCGCCCTGTTCGTGCCGATCCGCCCGAGTCCGGGCCGACCGGAGGACACGACTTCTCCCCTGCACCGCCTGGAACACGCCCTGACGCCCTGGGTCTCATTCCTGATCGTGCCGATTTTCGGCTTCGCCAATGCCGGGGTGACGCTCCTCGGCTTGCCGGCGCGGGCCTTGATCGAGCCCGTGACCCTCGGCGTTGCGCTCGGCCTGTTCATCGGCAAGCAGGTCGGCATCTTCGCGAGCGTGCGGCTCGCCGCCGCCCTCGGCCTCGTGTCCCGCCCGGCGGGGGCGACCTGGGTCCAGGTCTACGGCGTCGCGCTTCTGTGCGGCATCGGCTTCACCATGAGCCTGTTCATCGGCGCGCTCGCCTTCACGGATGGCCTGCACGAGACCGAGACCAAGCTCGGCGTGCTGGGCGGCTCGCTGCTCTCGGCGCTGTTCGGTGCCGTGGTGCTCGCCCGGGCGGGCACGCGGGAGACGAAGCCGCGCCGGGACCTCGGAGCCGGGTCCGACCGCTTGCCTTGACCTCCGGCCTCGGCCTACTCAGGCCGGAAGCGTCGCGGTGGCAGGTGGTCCGTCCTCCGGCCCGCCATCCCGCGCGAGGGCGAACATGCTGCGAACCGTTTCCCGTTTCCTCGGACTGCCGTTCTTCAGCCGGGCGCTCGGGCTCGTGGTGATGGCGGCGGGCTTCGTGCAGCTCTGCTACGACGGCGCCCGCTCCATCGCCAATAACGGCCTGCGCGTGACGAGCCTTGCCGAACTGATCCAATCCCTGCCGCAGGAGCGGATCACCGCCCTCGGAACCGCGATCCGGCAGGCGGCGCCCTGGGCGGATACGGTGCTGCTGACCCCGCTCGGCCTCGTCCCCGCGGCCCTGTTCGGGCTCGGCCTCGGGGCGGTTCTGGTCTGGCTCGGCCAGCCCCCGCGGGAGCCGATCGGGTTTTTGACGCGGCCGTAGGGCATCGTCCCGAACGCTGCCTTGCTTTAGCTGTCCTCAAATCCCCCAATACGGCGCCGCGTTGTAGTAGCGGTGGACGTGCTCTTCCCAGGCACGCTCGTCCTCCGGGTCGCCGCCCTCCGGCGAGCGGGCGGGCGCGTCGCGCAACTGCGCCTCGGTGATGTCGATGACGTAGGCGTCGAGTCCGGTATCGTAGCGCAGCACCGCCCAGGGCAGCGTGTAATACTCTTCGCCCATGCCCAAGAAGCCGCCGAAGCTCATCACCGCGTAGGCGACGCGGCCGGAGCGCTTGTCGAGCATCAGTCGCTCGATGCGGCCGACCTTGCTCCCGTCGGTCCGGCGCACTTCGGTGCCGATGACGCGATCGCTGGCGATCAGGCTGCGGGGCGGGAGCGCTGCATTGGCCGCAGCTTCGGAACGGACCGGATCCATGGCGATCATCCTGCAACGTTGTTACAGCTTGCCATAAAAAACGCCCATGCGGCCGGGCACGTTCCGGCCAGCCCCGCCCACGCTCTTGCCCCACCCTGCCCCGCCATACCGGACGAGCCACCGCGCATGCCGCTGACCCGCCTGACACTCCCTGCCCTCGCGCTTGCCCTCCCGGCGCTGCTGAGCCCGGCCGCGGCGCAGGACCGCGGCAGCGTCAACCCGAAGCCGCTGCCGCCGCTGGCCAACCCGAACGATCCCTCGACGCCGGCCAAGGCCCTATTCGGCCGCGTGACGGGCCCGACCGGTGGGCCGGCGCGGCCGTTCGGCTCCTACGCGAAGGGTTGTTTCTCCGGCGGCGAGGCGCTGCCCCTCGACGGGGCGACCTGGCAGGTGATGCGGCCCTCCCGCAACCGGATGTGGGGCACACCCCATCTCGTCGATTTCATCGAGCGGCTGGCCGCCCGCGCGCCGCAGGCCGGATGGCCGGGCCTTCTCGTCGGCGACATGTCGCAGCCCCGCGGCGGGCCGATGCTGACGGGCCACGCCTCGCACCAGCTGGGCCTCGACGTGGACGTCTGGCTCACCCCGATGCCGGACCACCGCATGACCCGGGCCGAGCGCGAGGAGACCTCGGCCACCGACATGGTGCGCTCGGACCGGCTCGACATCGACCCCGACGTCTGGACGCGCCAGCATACCGGGCTGATCCGCATGACCGCCAAGCAGCCGGAGGTGGCGCGCATCTTCGTGAACGCGGCGATCAAGAAGGCCCTGTGCCGCGAGGCGGGTGGGGATCGCGGCTGGCTTACCAAGGTGCGCCCGATGTACGGGCACAACTACCACTACCATATCCGCCTCGCCTGCCCGGCCGGCGACGGCGCCTGTGACGACCAGGCGCCCCCGCCCTCCGGCGACGGCTGCGGCTCCGAACTCGATTACTGGTTCAGCGCGGCGGTACTGAACCCGCCCAAGCCGAAGACGCCGCCGAAGCCCCGCCCGCCGATGACGCTCGCCGGCCTGCCCGACGCTTGCAGGGCGGTGCTGCACGCGCGGTAGCTGTCTCTCCCTTTCTTGGTGTCCGGCCGAGAACCGGTCGGTCGGCGCCATCGGCAGGCCGGACGCCACGAACACCTCGTGGGTGCTCGCCATCCCGGTCGGGTCGCGCTCGCTCTTCACGTCGAGGAACGGTCCCGGACTGGAGCGCCTTGCCGGTCGCAACAGAGATTACTCCGCCGCGACGCCGACCCCGACGGGGCAGGACACGCCGGTGCCGCCGAGCCCGCAATAGCCGCCGGGATTCTTGGCCAGATATTGCTGGTGGTACTCTTCCGCGAAATAGAAGGTCTCGAGCGGGACGATCTCCGTCGTGATCGGCCCGTAGCCCCGTGCGTCGAGCGCCTGCGCATAGGCGTCACGAACCGACCGGGCCGTCGCGGCCTGGGCCTCGCTGCCCGTGTAGATGCCGGAGCGGTACTGGGTGCCGACATCGTTGCCCTGGCGGTACCCTTGCGTCGGGTTGTGGCTCTCGAAGAAGGTCTTGAGCACGGCCTCCAGCGTCAGCACGGCGGTGTCGTAGGCGACCAGGACGACCTCGTTGTGTCCCGTGAGCCCGGAGCAGACCTCCTCGTAGGTCGGGTTGGGTGTGGTGCCCCCGGCATAGCCCACGGCGGTGACATAGATGCCCTGGGGCAGTTCCCAGAACTTGCGCTCGGCGCCCCAGAAGCAGCCGAGCCCGAGCACGATCGTCTCGACGCCCTCCGGATACGGTCCCTTCAGGGGATGGCCGTTGACAAAATGGCGCTCGGCGGTCGGCAGGGGATGAGGCCGGCCGGGAAGCACTTCGGACGGGGCCGGCATCTCGGGCCGCTTGCGGAACAGAAGCATCGCTGTGTCCTCTGATGATGGCGGAGCGTGGCGCACGGCCGGAGCACCGGTGTGCGTCTCGCTCGATTTCGCTTGATATGGTCATCGCCGTCTGCTTTGGCGACAGGGTCAGGTGAGGCCGCGCCCTCGGCGGCTCCGGCCGCGCCATTCGCGCCTGAGGAGCGATCGGGAACAGATGGAGCCCGGCGACGACTGGCAACTGACGGCGCGCGTTCGGGCCAGCGCCCGTTCCGGCAAGGGCGATCCCTTCGCGGCGGCCGTGCGGGCCACGCGGATGGCGATGATCATCACGGATCCGCGCCAGCTCGACAATCCGATCATCTACACCAACGACGCGTTCCTGCGGCTCACCGGGTACACGCGGCTGGAGGTGACAGGCCGCAACTGCCGCTTCCTGCAGGGGCCCGGCACCGATCTCGACGCGGTGGCGCGGATCCGCGCCGCGGTCGATGCCGAGCAGGACGTGAACGAAGAACTCCTGAACTATCGCAAGGACGGTTCGACCTTTCACAACGCGCTGTACATCAGCCCCGTCCACGACGAGGACGGCACCCTGCTGTTCTACTTCGCCTCGCAGTTCGACGTGAGCGAGCGCCACGCGCTCGCCGCCGAGCGCGACCGGACGCGGACCGCCCGCGACGCGAACGCCCTGCTGCTGCGCGAGATCGGACATCGCGCCCGCAACGATCTCCAGATGATCTCGGCCATGCTGACGCTTCAGAGCAGCAACAGCGCCGAGCCGGCGGTTCGCGCGGCGCTCGGCGAGGCGATCGGGCGCATCGATGCCCTGGCCACGCTCTATCGCCAATCCGCCCCGGCGGAGGAGAGCGCGGGCCACGATCTTTCCGATCTTGTCCGCGAGATCGCCGAGATCGTGGTAGAGGCCTCGGGCCGACGCGACATCGCGCTTGCGCTCGATCTCGCACCGCTTCGCGTCCGGCCCGAGGTGGCGGGACCGCTCGCGCTCATCGTCAACGAGGTTGTCTCCAACGCCGTCCGTCACGCGTTCCCGGCCCGGGCCGGACGGCTCACCGTCCGCATCACCCGCGATGGGACGGATGTCACGGTGACCGTGGAGGATGACGGGATCGGTCTGAGCGCGGTGGGCGACGGCAGCTTCGAGGCGACGCTGATCGATGTTCTGAGCCGGCAGATCGGCGGTTCGATCCGCGTCCGGCCGCGCGATCCGGCGGGCACCGCCGTCGAACTCCGCTTCCCGGCAGAGCGGATCGGGGCCTGAGGCCCGGACCTTAGTGCCGGTCGTCGGGGGGCGGCAGGGGCATGACCTCAATGCCTTCCTCGACCAGCGCCGCGGCCTCTTTCGGGCTTGCCTGGCCGTAGATCGGGCGCCCTTCCGCATCACCGTAATGGATCGCCCGCGCCTCGTCGGCGAAGCGGTCGCCGACATGCTCGGCGGTCGAGACGACGTGCTCGCGCACGGCCCGCAGCAGGGCGCGCAACTGGCGCTCCGGCTCGGCGGCGAGCATCGGCATCGGTACCTCCGGCGGCGCCGCCGGAACCGGAGGCTGCGGTGCGGGCGCCTCGGCCCGGCCCCGGTCGCTCCTCGCCACCGCCGGGGCCATCGGCGCCTTGGCGACTCTGGCCGAGTCGCAGATCGGGCAGGTGACGAGGCCGCGGGCCGACTGCTCGTCGTAGGCCGCGTTGGAGGGAAACCAGCTCTCGAACCGGTGGCCCGAATCGCAGGCGAGTGTGAAGCGGATCATGATGGAGAGATGGGGAGGGTTCAGGCGCGGCGCACGCTGAAGCGGCGCGCATGGGACAGGGTGGGAATGCGGGCGCGCGCATCCGCGACCCGCGCGAGGTCGATCTCGGCGAGGATGATGCCCGGCGCGTCGCCCTCGGCCTCGGCGAGGATGCGGCCCCAGGGATCGATGATGAGCGAGTGGCCGAAGGTCTCGCGTCCGTCCTCGTGCCGCCCGCCCTGCGCCGCCGAGATCATGAACGAGCCGGTCTCGATGGCGCGTGCCCGCTGCAGGATGTGCCAGTGCGCTTCGCCGGTCTGGCGTGTGAAGCAGGCCGGTGCCGTCATCACCGTGGCGCCGGCCTCGGCCAGCGCCCGGTAGAGGGTGGGAAAGCGGATGTCGTAGCAGATGGTCAGCCCGAGGCTGGCGAGCGGCGTCTGCGCGACCACGGCGCAATCACCGCCGGAATAGGTCGCCGATTCGCGCCAGCTCTCGCCGTTGGGCAGATCGACGTCGTAGAGGTGGAGCTTGTCGTAAGCAGCCTGGATCTCGCCCGCGGCGTCGATCAGGAAAGCGCGGTTGGCGATCTTCTCGCCCTCGCGGATCGCCAGCGAACCGATCTGCAGGACGATCTTTTCCGCCCGCGCGACCTCGCGGAGGGCGGCGAGCGTGGCGTCGCTCTCCTGCGGCCCGACCTTCTCGAAAAGGGCGGCGCGGTCGCGCTCGATCAGCGAGGTCGTCTCCGGCGTCTGCACATAGGCCGCACCCCGGCGGGCCGCCTCGCGCACCGCCTGCACGGCGGCCTCGCGGTTGACGGCCGGATCGCGCCCGCCGCGCATCTGCACGCAGGCGGCGATGAAGGGCTTGCTGTCGGACAGATCCGTCATGCCGCGAGCAGCGGATCGAGATCGCCCGCCCGCTCCAAGGCGTAGAGGTCGTCGCAGCCGCCGACATGCCGGTCGCCGACAAAGATCTGCGGCACCGAGGTACGTCCGCCGGCCCGCTGGACCATGGTCGCGCGAGCGCCCGCCGTCTTTTCGACGTCGATCTCGCTGAAGGACACGCCCTTTTCGCGCAGCAGGCTCTTGGCCGCCGAGCAATAGGGGCACCAGGCCGTAGTGTAGATCGTGACCGGCTGCATGGGTCCGTCGCGTGCCCGAGTGGGGAGAGGCGACGGATATAGGCGAGCCGCGAGGATCTTCCTACTGCGGAAGGGACACAGCGTCGGACGATCGCCGCGCCGGCTCTCCGCTCAGGCGGCCAGCAGCTTCTCGACCTCGTTGACGAGGTCGCGCAGGTGGAAGGGCTTCGAGAGCACCTTCGCATCCTTCGGCGCTTTGGAATCCGGGTTCAGCGCCACGGCGGCGAAACCCGTGATGAACATCACCTTGATGTCGGGATCGAGTTCGGTGGCGCGGCGCGCCAGCTCGATGCCGTCCATCTCCGGCATGACGATGTCGGTCAGGAGAAGCTCGAACGGCTCCTCGCGCAGGCGATTGTAGGCGGACAGGCCGTTATCGAAGGACAGCACGTCATAGCCGGCGTTCTGGAGCGCCTTGGCCAGAAACCGGCGCATGTCGTTGTCGTCTTCCGCGAGCAGGATCTTCATCGAACGGCGTCCCGGTGCCCATGCGCCTTGGAGTGTCTCAGGATAACGCCCGGTCGCTACCATGCCGCTTGTGGGCATGACAGCGCGGCCGGCGCTTTGCGAGAGATGCTCGGTGGGTGTTCATTTCATAAAGCGTCGGCTTGGTAAACAGAGCGTTAAACGCGACCGGTGTCGCGACGCACCCGACAATCGCAGGACGCTGTTCCGCTCCCCTCCCCGCTCTGTGCGGCGCATGGTGGACAGGGCCGGCGCGTCGCCGCAAAGTGGCGTGATGTCCCTTCCGTGCCACGCTCAGGCCCCCGCGTCTCGATGAGCCCATCACAGCCAAACGGCCCCGAGGCGTTCGATCCACCCTTCGCCGTGGACGAGCCGGCGCAGCACGCGATTCCGTTCGTGTTCAACACGCCCCATTCCGGCGCGCATTACCCCGCCTCCTTCCTTGCCTCCTCCCGGCTCGACGCGCTGGCCCTGCGCCGTTCGGAGGATGCCCACGTCGACCGGCTGTTCGCCGCGGTCGTCGGCCTCGGCGCGCCCCTGATGCGGGCGAACTTCCCCCGCGCTTATCTCGACGTGAACCGCGAGCCCTACGAACTCGACCCCCGGATGTTCGCCGGCCGCCTGCCCTCTTTCGCCAACACCCGCTCGATGCGGGTGGCCGGAGGCCTGGGCACGGTGCCGCGCATCGTCGCCGACGGGCAGGAGATCTACCGGGAGCGGCTGCCGGTGGAGGAGGCGGTGCGGCGCATCGAGTCGCTCTACAAGCCGTATCACCGGACCCTGCGCGGCCTGATCCACCGCACGGCGCGGACCTTCGGCCGATCGTTCCTGATCGATTGCCACTCGATGCCGTCCTCGAGCCTCGGGCGCGACGAGAGCGCCCAGGCCGACTTCGTGCTCGGCGACCGCTTCGGCACGGCCTGCCAGCCCTCGCTGGTCGATGGGTTCGAGAGCCGGCTGCGGGCTCTGGGCTACAAGGTGGTGCGCAACAAGCCCTATGCCGGCGGCTTCATCACCGAGCATTACGGCGAGCCCGGTCTCGGGCGGCACGCGCTCCAGATCGAGATCAACCGGGCGCTCTATATGAATGAGCAGTCGCTGGCGCTGACGGCCGGCTTCGCGACACTGGCGGACCATCTCGCCGAGGTCATTGCCGGGGTCGCCCTCGAGACGGTCGAGCTGCCGTCCCACCGCATCGCGGCCGAGTAAGCCCCGGGCCGGGTTGCTGCATCCGGTCCTTCCGGCTGCACGCTTCAGACAAAAAAAGGCCGCCCCGAAGGACGGCCCGAAGTCTAGGGAGGAAACGCCCAAGAAGGGCTGCGGGACCGCGACGCCATCGCGATCTCGCAATGCACAAATCGCATCGCGCTGCACAAATCGCAAGAGCGACGATAACGTTTTCACATGTGCTCCGCGCATATCTGCCCGACGCGTGCGTATGGAACCGGATCAGGCCTCGCCGAGCAACGTGCGAATTTCCGCTTTCAGCGCATCGGCCAGTTCCGGCCGCTCCAGGCCGTAGGCGAGGTTGGCGGTGAGGAAGCCAATCTTGGACCCGGTGTCGTAGGTGCGCCCGTCGTAGCGCATCCCGTAGAACCTCTGCTGCTCGGCCAGCCGGATCATCGCGTCGGTGAGCTGAATCTCGCCGCCGGCACCGGTCTCGCCCCGCTCCAGGATCGAGAAGATCTCGGGCTGGAGGATGTAGCGGCCGGAGATGATGTAGTTCGAAGGCGCGGTGCCGGGCTTGGGCTTCTCGACCATGCCGGTGATCTCGAAGGTCTGGCCGAAGGTCTCGCCGACGGCGACGATGCCGTACTGATGCGTCTCCTCGGGCTTCACCTCCTCCACGGCGATGACGTTGCCGCCATGCTGCTCGTAGGCCTTGAGCATCTGGCCCATGCAGCCGCGGCTCAGCATGTCGGGCAGCAGCACGGCGAAGGGCTCGTCGCCGACGATCTCGCGAGCGCACCACACGGCATGGCCGAGGCCCAGCGGCGCCTGTTGCCGGGTGAAGCTGGTCTGGCCGGCCTTGGGCAGGTCCTTCTTCAACTCTTCGTAGGCCGCCTCCTTGCCGCGCTCCTGCAGTGTGTGGTCCAATTCGAACGCGATGTCGAAATGGTCTTCGATCACCGCCTTGCCGCGGCCGGTGACGAAGATGAAGTGCTCGATGCCGGCCTCGCGCGCCTCGTCGACGACGTGCTGGACGACCGGGCGGTCGACGACGGTGAGCATCTCCTTCGGCACGGCCTTGGTGGCCGGCAGGAAGCGCGTGCCGAGGCCCGCGACGGGAAGGACGGCCTTGCGAATTCGTTTCATGTGGCGGGACCCGTTTTTTGGCGTTTGTCGGGGCGAGCCCTGATCGACAGGGGATCAAATAGCACGCAGGCGGCCGCTAACAGCCCCGCTTGGGTTAGGATTGGCAGGATTTCGTCATTAAACATGGCGGAAACCTGCGCTGCCGGGTGGCAGAAGACGGATCGGGGGGTAGGCGATGGCGGTTCTGGTCACGGGCGGCGCCGGCTATATCGGCAGCCACATGGTGCTCGCGCTTGTCGATGCCGGGCATGAGGAGGTGGTGGTCCTCGACGATCTCTCGACCGGTTACGACTGGGCCCTGCCTCCGGAAGTGCGTCTCGTCGTCGGCGATGTCGCCGATCAAGCCCTCGTGACCGAGACGATCCTGCGACACCAGATCGATGCGGTCGCGCATTTCGCGGCCAAGATCGTCGTGCCGGAATCGGTCTCCGACCCGCTGGGCTACTACCTCGCCAATACCGTGAAGACCCGCGCGCTGATCGAGACGGCGGCACGCACGAACGTGCGGCACTTCATCTTCTCCTCCACGGCGGCCGTCTACGGCGAGCCCGAGATCGTGCCGGTGCCCGAGTCCCTGGCAACGAACCCGATCAACCCCTACGGCCGCTCGAAGCTGATGAGCGAGTGGATGCTGGCGGACGCCGCCGCCGCGCACGGCTTCACCTACGGGGTGCTGCGCTACTTCAACGTGGCCGGGGCCGATCCGCGCGGGCGTTCCGGGCAATCGATGCCGGCGGCCACCCATCTCATCAAGGTCGCGACGCAGGCGGCCCTCGGCCAGCGCACGCATCTGGAGGTGTTCGGCACCGATTATCCCACCCGCGACGGCTCCTGCCTGCGCGACTACATCCAGGTCTCGGATCTGGCCGAGGCCCACATGGTCGTGCTCGACCACCTGCGCGGCGGCGGCAACAGCCTGACCGTCAATTGCGGCTACGGCCGGGGCTACTCGGTTCTGGAGGTCGTGGAGGTGGTCAAGCGCATCTCCGGCCGCGACTTCGAGGTGCGGCTGTCGCCCCGCCGTGCCGGTGACCCCGCCCAGATCATCGCCGGCGCCGACCGCATCCGCAACGAACTCGGCTGGACCCCGAAGCACGACGACCTCGACGCCATCGTCGCCCAGGCGCTCGCCTGGGAGGACACCCTGGCGAAGCGGAACCGGCGGTGAGAGCGCCCCGCGCCGCCCTCATCCTCGCGCTCGCGCTGTTGGGGGGGGCGGCCCAGGCGCAGGACGGCGACTTCTCCGCCTTCGTCGCGTCCCTGCGCCCCGACGCCACGGCCCGCGGCGTCTCGCAAAAGACCTTCGAGGCGGCGTTTGCCGGCGTGCAAGGGCCGGACCCTGACGTGGTTGCCCGCACCCGCCGCCAGAGCGAGTTCAGCCGGCCGGTCTGGGACTACCTCGTCGGCGCGGTCACGGGCACCCGCATCGCCAGGGGGCAGGCGCAGGGGAAGCGCCTCGCCGCCACCCTCGCCGCCATCGAAGCGAAGACCGGCGTGCCGCGCTCGGTCGTGTTGGCCTTCTGGGGGGTCGAGTCGGATTTCGGCGCCAGCGCCGGCTCCCTGCCGACCATCCGCGCGCTGGCGAGCCTGGCCCACGCCCGCCACCGTGGCAGCCTCTTTCGCGACGAGCTGCTGGCCGCCCTCCAGATCCTCGAGAACGGCGACATCGAGCCGGCGCGGATGGTCGGCTCCTGGGCCGGCGCCATGGGGCAGGTGCAGTTCCTGCCCTCGGTCTACCTGCGGGAGGCGGTCGATTTCGACGGCGACGGGCGGCGCGACATCTGGCGCTCCGAGGCCGATACCCTGGCCTCCATCGCGCATTACCTGCAATCGCTCGGCTGGAAGCCCGGCCTGTCCTGGGGCTACGAGGTCAGCCTGCCGAAGGATTTCGACCTGACCCGCTACCGCGGCCCGCTCGCCGACTTCGCCGCCCGCGGGGTGCGCCGCACCGACGGCAAGCCCCTGCCGACGGGTGGCGAGGCCAGCCTGTTCCTGCCGGGCGGGCTCGGGAGCCCGGTCTTCCTCATCACCGACAATTTCGAGGTGATCCGCGGCTACAACACCAGCGATTCCTACGCGCTGGCGGTCGGCCACCTCGCCGACCGGCTGGCCGGCGGCCCGGCGCTTGCCGCGCCCTGGCCCAACGGCGCCGCCCGCCTCGACGGGCCGGGCCTCAAACGTCTCCAGGCGGGGCTCGCTGCTCAGGGGCTCTATGCCGGCGAGCAGGATGGACGCGCCGGCCCGAAGCTGCGCGGGGCGGTGCGCCAGTACCAGATCCGCGAAGGCCTGCCCGCCGACGGCTACGCCCGGCCCGCGCTTCTGGAGCGCCTGGAGGGACGGCCTTAGACGCGCCGGCTTCCTCGCGTTATCCTGTAGCGACTTCGGGTCGGTCTTCCGGCACCTCCCCTTCGATCGAGGCTTCGCGCATGCAACGCCGCCCGACCGATCGCACCGCGTTCCCGCGGTCCCCTGCGATCCTCGGCCTTCTCCTCGCCGCCCTTTGGCTCACGGCGGCGTGGTCCGCCCTGCCGCAGCCGGCGGCGGCACAATGGGGCGACAGCTACGACGCGCCCGCGGCCGATCCCTACGCCGCGCCGCCGCGCCGCCGGGCCCGTGGCGCCTATGCCGACGAGTACGGCTATGGCCGGGCCCCCGCCCGCCGGGCCGCTCCGCCACAGGAGGCACCGCGCCAGTTCTACTGGCCGTGGGAGGACCAGCCGCGCGCCCAGCCGACCCCGCCGCCGCAGGCGCCGCCGGGCTATGCCCGGCCGTCGCGCCCGCGTGCGCCCGCCGCCGCCCCCGCCACGGCCGGCCGCTCGGACGAGGAGCGGGCCGCCCGGCGCCGCCGGCCGAGCCCCGCCCCCGCGGTGGCGCAGCCCAAGGCCAAGGTGCCGAAGGCGGCGCCGACGACGCAGATCGCCGTGTTCGGCGACTCGCTCGCGGGCTACCTCGCCAAGGGCGTCGATGACGCGTTCTCCGACAATGCCGAGGTCGCCGTGCTCGACCGCTCGAAGGCCGATAGCGGTCTCGTGCGCAAGGATCTGGTGGATTGGGCCAAGGCCGCCGAGGATTTTCTCAAGGCCACGCCCAAAGTCTCCTACGCCCTGATGATGGTCGGCTTGAACGACCGGCAGGCGATCCGCGAGGGCGACCAGAGCGTCGAGGCCCTGTCCGACAAGTGGCGCGAGATCTACGCCGCGCGGGTCGATGAGGTCGCGAAGGTGTTTGCCGAGCACAAGGTGCCGCTGATCTGGGTCGGCCTGCCGCCGGTCCGCAGCGAGAGCCTGAGCCGCGACTTCGCCGCCATCAACGATCTCGTGCGTGAGCGGGTGCAGCGAGCCGGCCAATCCTATGCCGAGGTCTGGCAGGGCTTCGTGGACGACCGCAACCGCTTCACCGCTTCGGGGCCCGACGTGGATGGCCAGGAGGCGCGGCTGCGCACCTCGGACGGTATCCACTTCACCGCCGCCGGCGCGCGCAAGGTCGCCCACTTCGCCGACGTGGAGCTGAAGCGCCTGATGGGGGAGAAGGGCGGCCTGCCCTCCGAGCAGCCCGCCGCCGCGATCGCCGCCACACCCGGCGAGGGCGGTGCCGGATTGGGCGTCGACGACACGGCGGCGATCGATCGCAAGATCACCGCGATGCTGCCGAGCCTGCCCGAGCCGCCGGGTATCCCGAGCCTGCCGGTCAAGCCCGCGGCGGGGCCGGTGGTGCCGCTCGGCCGCACCGAGACCTCGCCGGGCGGGACGCTCCTCACCGCACGTCCGCAGGAGGGGGATGCCACCGGCACCCGCGAGCGCAGCCTGCAGCGCGGCGCCGCCCCCCTGCCCCAGCCGGGCCGAGCGGACGATTTCCGCTGGCCGCCGGGGTGAGGCCTTTCGCCCTCCGCGATGGATCAGCTTTCGGCGGCAGGTGGGCCGTGCGGGGCTGCCACGAGCCCGGCGCCGACGGCGATCCAGATCAGATGGGCGTCCGTGCGGGCGCCTAGCTTGGCCCGGATCAGCGAGAGATTGTTCTGGACCGTCTTGAGGCTGAGGCACAGCGCCTCGGCGATGGTCTGCGCCGTCGCACCCGCCGCCGTCATACCGAGGATCTCGACCTCGCGCGGGCTGAGTTCGTCGAGGCTGCTGCGCCCGCCGGCCACCTCGTCCTGCGCGATCGCCAGGGCGATGTCGGCGCTCATGGCCCGCGCTCCGCGCAGCACGCCCGCGGCCGCTTCCAGCAATTCGCGTGGGGCGCTCGCCTTGCTGACATAGCCGCTGGCCCCCGCCGCGAAGGCTTGGCGCGCGATGGCGGCGCCGGTGCGCATGCTGAAGACGAGGATGCGGGCCGCACCGTCCCATTGCCGAATATGCCGGATCGCCTCGATGCCGCTCGGCCCCTGCAGCGACAGGTCGAGGATCACGAGGTCCGGCCTCTGCGCCTTGTAGAGGCGGTAGGCCTCCGCCGCGGTCGCGGCTTCGGCCACGACCGCGAAGCCCGGCTGCCGTTCGAACAGGCGCCGATAGCCCTCCCGCACGACGGGATGGTCATCGACGAGGAGGATGGTCGTCATCGCCCGCCTCAACCGTGAACCGGAACGGTGACGCGGGCGCGGATGCCGCTGCCGTTCCCGGTAAGCGAGAGTTGGCCGCCGAGGGCGGCGAGCCGGGCGCGGATGCCGGGAAGTCCGCGCCCGGACGCGCTCGTCGCGCGGGCGGCGTCACCCCCGCCGTCGTCGTCCACGGTCAGCGTGACGATCCCGCCCCCGATGCCGGTGCGCTGAAGTCGCAGGAAGATGCGGCTCGGCCGCCCGTGCCGCAGGGCGTTGGTCAGCAGTTCCTGCGTGATCCGATAGAGGCTCGCCGATGCCTCGTCGGATAGGCCCGACCAGTCGCCCTCCGCATCGAGGTGCAAACTCGGCCCTGCCCGTAGCCGCGCCTGCCAGTCGGAGACGAGGCCACGGATGCCGTCGCCCAAACCGATCCCGGCAAAGTCGGGGAGTTCGAGTTGGGCCAGGGCGCCGCGCAGGCTCTCGCGCATGGAGGCGACGACCGCCTCGATGCCCCGCGCATCGGCGCGCAGATCCGCGCGGTCCGTCGGCGCGCCGGCCTCGATCGCGGCTGCGAGCGCCCCGGCGGCGGCGAGGCATTGGCCGAACGCGTCGTGCAGGTCACGGGCGAGGCTCTGCCGCTCGTCTTCCTGCACTTGCACGAGCCGCTGCATCAGCGCGGTCCGCTCGCTTTCGGTTCGGGCAAGCCGCCCGGCGAGCGCGTCGAAGGCGGTGGCGATCCGGTCGAACTCCGCCGCCCTGAAGCGCGGCAGAGGCGGACGGGACGCGCCGGCATCGAAGCCGTCCAGGTGGCGCACGATCCGTCCCGCGGGTGCGACGAGGCCGGCGGCGGCGAGCCAGCCCAGCAGCGCCGTCGCTCCGGCGAGGGAGAGGGCGAGGCCGCTCGCGAACCGCACCTGCCGCCACGCCCGGCCCGCGGCCGCGCCCGGATCGGGCCAAGCCGCGACGGTTCCCAAACGCCGTCCGCGATAGACGATCTCGCGGACGGCCGGATCTCCGAGGGCTCTGGCCGAAAGGGCAGCCGTGACCCAGGCCGGGGCCGTGCCGAGTCCGTCCCAATCGCCGCAGAGCCGCCGTGGCGCCTCACTGCCGAGGCGGATCTCGGCGCAGATGCCCGGCAACAGCATCAGGACTGCCGGCTCGGCCTGGGGCTCGCCGACCGGCAGCGCCGCCGGCCCGACGCTGCCGAGCCCCGGTTGCCGGGCAAGCGCTGCGGCGATCCGCTCCGCCGACACGGCCGCCTCGCCGCGCAGGACGCCGCGCGCGTCCCAAAGGGTCAAGGCGACGGCGCCCGCCAGACAGAACAGGGTCACGATCAGAAGGCGCAGGGCGAGATGCGCGGGCAGGCTCATGGGACGACCGGACCGGGAAGCGTCGGCGGAGTTGGCACCGGCCGCGGTCGAAGGCGCAAGGGGGACGGAGGGATGTCGGGAAAAATGCCCGCGCGGAAGCGGGAGCCATTCCCTGGGCGGCGGTGACGAGGCGGCGCAAGATTTCGATCGCCCTTCCCCTCACCCGGATTGCCGCCGATGCCCTCTTTGCCGACCCGTCGATCCGTCCTCGCCGCGGGCGCTTGCCTCCCGATCCTTCGGTTTCCCGAAGCACGGGCAGCGGCCCCCGCCGTCCCCGCTTATCGCGTCGGCGCCTTCACCGTCACGCCGCTTCGCGACGGCCTCTTTCCGCTCGAGCCCGCCATGATCCCCGGCGCCGACAGCGAGGCCGGACGTGCCCTGCTCGCCCAGGCCGGCTTGCCGCCGAAAGGGCCCACGCCGGAACCAGTCAACGCGTTCCTGATCCGGCGCGGCGCATGGCACGGATTGCTCGATGCCGGCTGCGGAACGGTCTTCGGGCCGGGCTTCGACCGGGTGACGGCGGCTCTCGCGGCGGAAGGGTTGCGGCCCGACCAGATCGAAACCGTATGGCTGACCCACCTCCACGCCGACCATGCGGGCGGCCTGCTGACAGGCGATGGCCGCGCCCGCTTCGCCAACGCCGAGCTGGTGCTTCAGGAGCGCGAGGCCGCCTACTGGTCGGATTCCGGTGCGCGTTCCCGTGCGCCCTCCGCGATGGGCCTGTTCTTCCACACGGCCCAGGCTGTGCTGTCCGCCTATGCCGGCCGGGTGCGCCGCGTCTCCGGCGGGGCCGACCTCGCCTCTGGCGTCTCGTTCCTGCCGCTGCCGGGGCACACCCCCGGCCATGCGGGCGTGCTGATCGAGGACGGACCCGAGCGGCTTCTGATCTGGGGCGACATCCTCCACTCCCGCCTGTTGCAGGTGCCGCATCCGGACTGGACCGTGGTCTGGGATGCCGATCCAGTGGAAGCGATCACCACCCGCAGCCGCATCTTCGACCGAACTGCCAGCGAGGGGCTGGATGTCGCCGGGATGCACCTTGCGAACCGAGGCCGGATCACGCGCGAGGGAGCGGGCTACCGCTGGGAAGTCCGTGAGGGCGGGGGCGCCGACGGTTTATCCCGGTGATCCTTCGGATCAAACGAAAAGGGCCACCGCCAGCGGCGATGGCCTCGATTGTTCGTGTCTCGTCCGATGCGACGCCGCTTACCGCGGCAGGACGGTCGCGCCCATCAGCGCCTCGTCGATCGAGCGGGCGGCCTGACGGCCCTCGCGGATCGCCCAGACCACCAGGGACTGGCCGCGGCGCATATCGCCCGCGACGTAGATCTTCGGGTTCGAGGTCAGGTAGTCCTGATCGTTGGCGGTGATGTTGCCGCGCTTGTCGACGGCCACGCCCGATTCCGCGACCAGACCCTTCTGCACCGAACCGGCAAAGCCGATCGCCATGAAGACGAGGTCGGCCGGCAGCACGAACTCGCTGCCCTCGATCGGCTGGCGCCGCTCATCGACGCGGGCGCAGACCACGCCGGTGAGCTGACCCTTGCGGTTGCCCTCCAGCCGCAGGGTCGCGGCCTGGAACTCGCGCTCGGCGCCCTCCGCCTGGCTCGACGAGGTGCGCATCTTGGTCGGCCAATAGGGCCATACCGTCAGCTTGTCCTCACGCTCCGGCGGGCGCGGGCGGATGTCGAGCTGCGTCACCGAGAGCGCGCCCTGGCGGAACGAGGTGCCGACGCAATCCGAGGCCGTGTCGCCGCCGCCGATGACGACGACGTTCTTGCCGGCGGCCAGGATCGGCAACTCGCCGTTGCCCGGCATCGGCTCGGCGCCGACCCGGCGGTTCGATTGCACGAGGAAGGGCATGGCGTAGTGCACGCCGTCGAGTTCCTGGCCCGGAAGCTGCGGGTTGCGCGGATCCTCGGCGCCGCCGCAAAACAGCACGGCGTCGAACTGGCTCGTCAGGTCCTCCAGGGGCACGTTGACCCCGATATTGGCCTTGTAGTGGAAGACGACGCCCTCGGCCTCCATCTGCTTCACGCGCCGGTCGATGTGGCGCTTCTCCATCTTGAAGTCGGGGATGCCGTAGCGCAGCAGGCCGCCGGCCTTGGGCTCGCGCTCGTAGACGTGGACATCGTGGCCGACGCGGGCGAGCTGCTGGGCGGCCGCCATGCCGGCCGGGCCGGAGCCGATCACCGCCACGCGCTTGCCGGTGCGGTTCGCCGAGGGCTCGGGCTTCACCCAGCCCATGTTCCAGGCACGGTCCGCGATCGCCTGCTCGATCGTCTTGATCGCGACCGGCTGGTTCTCGAGGTTCAGGGTGCAGGCTTCCTCGCAGGGCGCGGGGCAGATGCGGCCGGTGAATTCGGGGAAGTTGTTGGTGGAGTGGAGGTTGCGCGCGGCCTCCTCCCAGTCCGACTGGTAGACGAGGTCGTTCCAGTCCGGGATCTGGTTGTGGACCGGGCAGCCGGTCGGCCCGTGGCAGAACGGGATGCCGCAATCCATGCAGCGCGCGGCCTGTTTGGACAGGTCGTGCTCGTCGAGCGGCAGCGTGAATTCGCGGAAATGCCGCACGCGGTCGGCGGCGAGCTGATACTTCTGCTCCTGCCGGTCGAATTCGAGAAACCCGGTGACCTTGCCCATCGATCAGTCCTTCGCAGGCGCGGATCTCTCGACCACGCGGCCTTGCCGTCTGCCCGGCATCACTGTGAACCGGTCGGCGGCGTCCTGCCGCCGACCGGTATGGCCCGCCTTGATGACGCTTGGTTACTCCGCCGCCACCGGCATGCGCGCCATTTCCATCTCGCGCAGCGCCCGGCGGTACTCGACCGGCATCACCTTGACGAACTTGGTGCGGAACGCCGCCCACTCGTCGAGGATCTGCTTGGCCCTCGGCGAACCCGTATACTTCATGTGGTTGGTGAGGAGTTGCGACAGGCGCTCCTCGTCATGGCCCGACATGTCCGCGAGGATGTCGACCCGGCCCTTGGTTTCCAGATCGCCGTCCTGGTGGAAGCGGCGCATGAGGTCGTCCTCCTCCTCGACCGGCTCCAGATCGACCATCGACAGGTTGCAGCGGTCGCGGAACGAACCGTCCTCGTCGAGCACGTAGGCGATGCCGCCGGACATGCCGGCCGCAAAGTTGCGCCCCGTCACGCCGATGGAGACCACCACGCCGCCGGTCATGTACTCGCAGCCATGGTCGCCCATGCCTTCGACGACCGTGATGGCGCCCGAGTTGCGCACGGCGAAGCGCTCGCCCGCCGCACCGCGGATGTAGCACTCGCCCGCGATCGCGCCGTAGAGCACGGTGTTGCCGGCCATGATCGTGCGGGCGGGGGGCGCCTTCAGTGCCTTGCTCGGACGGATGATCAGCTTGCCGCCCGACAGGCCCTTGCCGACATAGTCGTTGCCGTGGCCGGTGAGATCGAGGGTGACGCCCGCGGCGAGCCACGCGCCGAAGCTCTGCCCGGCGGTGCCGTTGAGCTTGACCACGATGGTGTCGTCGGGAAGCCCTTCATGGCCGTGGCGCTTGGCCACCGCGCCGGAGAGCATGGCGCCCGCCGCGCGATCCGAGTTGCGGATCACATCGGTGAGGATCACCGGCTCGCCGGTCTCGATGGCCCCTTCCGCGCCCGCGATCAGGCGGCGGTCGAGCACCGTATCGATCGGGTGGTGCTGCGTCTCGACGTGACGGATCGCCACCTCCGGCCCGACATTCGGCCGGTGGAACAGCTTCGAGAAATCGAGGCCGCGGGCCTTCCAGTGCTCGATCGCCTCGAGCTTGTCGAGGAGGTCGGAGCGGCCGATCAGGTCCTCCAACTTCGTGAAGCCCATCGCCGCCATCAACTCCCGCAGCTCTTCAGCCACGAAGAAGAAGTAGTTGATGACGTGCTCCGGCGTGCCCTTGAAGCGCTTCCTCAGCACCGGGTCCTGGGTCGCGACACCCACGGGGCAGGTGTTGAGGTGGCACTTGCGCATCATGATGCAGCCGGCCGCGATCAGCGGCGCGGTCGAGAAGCCGATCTGGTCGGCGCCGAGCAGCACCGCGATCATCACGTCCTTGCCGGTGCGGATGCCACCGTCGGCCTGGAGCGCGACACGGCCGCGCAGGCCGTTCATCACCAGCGTCTGCTGCGTCTCGGCCAGACCCGTCTCCCAGGGTCCGCCCGCGTGCTTGATCGAGGTGAGCGGGGCGGCACCCGTTCCGCCGTCGAAGCCCGAGATCGTGATGTGGTCCGCGCGCGCCTTGGCGACGCCCGCCGCGACCGTGCCGACGCCGACCTCGGAGACCAGCTTTACTGAGACGTCGGCAGCCGGGTTCACGTTCTTCAGGTCGAAGATGAGCTGGGCCAGATCCTCGATCGAGTAGATGTCGTGGTGCGGCGGCGGCGAGATCAGGCCGACGCCCGGGGTCGCGTAGCGGACCTTGGCGATCTTGGCATCGACCTTATGGCCGGGCAGCTGTCCGCCCTCGCCGGGCTTGGCGCCCTGCGAGACCTTGATCTGCATCATGTCGGCGTTGACGAGATACTCGGTGGTGACGCCGAAGCGGCCCGAGGCGACCTGCTTGATCGCCGAGCGGCGCGAACGCCCGTCCGGACCGGTGATGAACCGGCGCGGCTCCTCGCCGCCCTCACCCGAGTTCGAGCGACCGCCGAACGAGTTCATGGCGATCGCCAGCGTCTCGTGCGCCTCCTTCGAGATCGACCCGTAGGACATTGCGCCCGTGGCGAAGCGCTTGACGATCTCGGAGGCCGGCTCGACCGCCGCGATGTCGACCGGCTGGCGACCGAGATCGGCGGCGGTCTTGATCCTGAACAGGCCGCGCAGGGTCTTGAGGTGGTTCTCCTGCTCGTTCACCAGCCGAGCGTATTCACGGTAGCGCTCGGCAGCATTGAGGCGCACCGCGTGCTGCAGCGTCGCCACGGTGTCGGGCGTCCAGGTGTGGGTCTCGCCGCGCAGGCGATAGGCATACTCGCCGCCGACATCGAGCGCGTTGCGGTAGATCGGGGCGTCCCCGAAGGCATCCTGGTGGCGAAGCGCCGTCTCCTGGGCGACCTCGGCCATGCCGATGCCCTCGACCGTCGTCGCCGTGCCGAAGAAGTCCTTGGCCACGAAATCCGAGTTCAGGCCGATCGCGTCGAAGATCTGCGCGCCGCAATAGGACTGGTAGGTCGAGATGCCCATCTTGGACATCACCTTGAGCAGGCCCTTATCGATCGACTTGATGTAGCGGTAGACGATCTCGTCGTTGGTCAGGTCCGGCGGGAACTCGCCCTTCATCGCGATCAGCGTCTCGAAGGCGAGATAGGGGTTGATGGCCTCCGCGCCGTAGCCGGCCAGACAGGCGAAGTGATGCACCTCGCGCGGCTCGCCCGACTCGACCACGAGGCCGACCGAGGTGCGAAGCCCCTTGCGGATCAGGTAGTTGTGCACGGCCGCGGTCGCGAGCAAAGCCGGGATCGGGATGCGGTCCGGCCCCACCATGCGGTCCGACAGGATGATGATGTTGTAGCCGCCGCGCACCGCGACCTCGGCTCGGTCGCACAGGCGATCGAGCGCACCCTCCATCGCTCCCGCGCCGGACTCGGCCGCGTAGGTGATGTCGAGGGTGCGGGTGTCGAAGCGGTCCTCGAAGTGGGAGATCGAGCGGATCTTCTCGAGGTCGCCGTTGGTCAGGATCGGCTGGCGCACTTCGAGCCGCTTGCGGCGCGAGGCACCTTCCATATCCAGCAGGTTCGGACGCGGGCCGATGAACGAGACGAGGCTCATCACGGCCTCCTCGCGGATCGGGTCGATCGGCGGGTTCGTGACCTGCGCGAAGTTCTGCTTGAAGTAGGTGTAGAGCAGCTTCGGCTTGTCGGAGAGCGCCGAAAGCGGCGTGTCCGAGCCCATCGAGCCGACGGCCTCCTGGCCGGTCACGGCCATGGGGGCCATGAGCAGCTTGAGGTCTTCCTGGGTGTAGCCGAAAGCCTGCTGGCGATCGAGCAGGGGCACGTCCGTGCGCGAGGCCCGCGGCTGGATCGGGTGCAACTCCTCCAGCACGATCTGGGTGTTCTTCACCCACTCGGCATAGGGGTGCGCGGAAGCCAGCTCGCCCTTGATCTCCTCGTCGGAGACGATGCGGCCCTTCTCCAGATCGATCAGCAGCATCCGGCCCGGCTGCAGGCGCCAGGACTGGACGATCTTCTCGTCGGGGATCGGCAGCACGCCCATCTCGGAGGCGAGCACGACGAGCCCGTCATCGGTGACGATGTAGCGGGCCGGGCGCAGGCCGTTGCGGTCGAGGGTCGCGCCGATCTGGCGCCCGTCGGTGAAGGCGACGGCCGCCGGCCCGTCCCACGGCTCCATCAGGGCGGCGTGATACTCGTAGAAGGCGCGCCGCTCCTCGCTCATCAGCGGGTTGCCGGCCCAGGCCTCCGGGATCAGCATCATCATCGCGTGCGCGAGCGAGTAGCCGCCGGCCACGAGGAATTCGAGGGCGTTGTCGAAGCAGGCGGTGTCGGACTGGCCCTCGTAGGAGATCGGCCAGAGCTTCGAGATGTCGTTGCCGAACAGCTCGGAATCGACGCTGGCCTGGCGCGCGGCCATCCAGTTCACGTTGCCGCGCAGCGTGTTGATCTCGCCGTTATGGGCGACCATCCGATAGGGGTGCGACAGGCGCCAGGTCGGGAAGGTGTTGGTGGCGAAGCGCTGGTGGACGAGCGCCAGCGCCGAGACGAAGCGCGGATCCTTGAGGTCGAGATAGTAGTGGCCGAGCTGGTGCACGAGCACCATGCCCTTGTAGACGATGGTCCGGCTCGACACGGAGACGGGATAGAACGCCTTCACGCGCTCGTCTTCGAGGCCGTAGACCTGGTTCGAGATCACCTTGCGGGCGATGTAGGCGCGCCGCTCGAACGCGTCCTGATCGGTGACGCTGGCCGGGCAGCCGATGAAGACCTGCCGGTGATGCGGCTCGGTCTCCTTGACGGCCTTGCCGAGATCGGCCGAATCGACGGGCACGTCGCGCCAGCCCAGCAGCGGCAGGCCCTCGTCGGCCAGCGTCTTCTCGACGATCGCCTCGATGCTGGCGCGGGCATCCTCCGCCTTCGGCAGGAAGAACTGGCCGATGGCGTACTGGCCGGCAGGGGGCAGCTCGAAGCCGAGGCGCGAGCATTCCTCGGAGAAGAAGCCGTGCGGGATCTGGGTGAGGATGCCGCAGCCGTCGCCCATGGTCGGGTCGGCGCCGACCGCGCCGCGGTGGTCGATGTTCTCCAGGATCTTGAGACCCTGCTGGACGATGGCGTGGCTGCGCCGGTCGTGCATGTCCGCGACGAAGCCGACGCCGCAGGCGTCGCGCTCGTGAGCGGGGTTGTAGGCGCCTTCGGCCGCGGGAAGGGCGGGGTCGCGCAGGATCAGCGGCGCGGCGCCGGCGCGCGACGGCGCGGCTTTCTCGCCGTTCATGACCGACACCGACAGCTCAGACGGGATTTCACGCATCGTCCGCACATCTCCGACCCTGCCCGCATGCGAGCATGTTTCGTGCCCGTACACCGTCGGTGCCCGGGCCGCCGCCTATTTTATACCGAGTCGGGTGGGGTCAGGTTCTTCCTGCCGGAATCGCCCGCCAACCCGCGGGCTGAAGCTCCGGCTTGTTCAGCCGGCGCTCGCCCGGATCGCCTCGACGGTCACCGGTTTCTCAGCTCGTTCGGACGTCACGTCGATCACGTGATGGATCCCCAAAGCCGGCCCGACGGCCAAGCACGACAAATGGGACAGTCTTGCTGTCCTATAAGTGGACGTTGCCAGATTTCATTCATTCCAGCAAGGGGCCGCCGACCACCGCCGCCGGCCTTTTGAACATGCCTCGGATACGCGCAACGCGCCCGTCCCTCGGCTTCGTCCCGGCGGGCGGACGCGTGCCGGGCAGCACTGCGTCACGACAATGGCACTGGCAGGTTCCGGGTCGGTTCGCAATGTCGCCCCAATCAACCGTTTAGAAAACCTTGCCGGCACGGAAGGAATGCGGGGATGCGTCTGCCGTGACGCCGGGGGACCCGCGATCAACAGCGGGCTCCCGGGACTTTCTTGCTTCTTCTGCCTCTTCTTCTGCACAGCTTGGTTCGAGAGGGCCCTATGGCTTCGAGCCGTCACGCCCCCGGTGGGGTCACGAGAGCGGCACTGCGTCGCGGCCTCGGCTTCGGCCTTCTTGCCGCGCTCCTGTCCGGCGCCGGCCTGCAGCCCGCTGCCGCCCAGGGCTTCTACCGTGAGATCTATGGGCCGCCGCGGGCGGTCTACCTCGAGGATGACGGCCTGTTGGCGTCTCGCGAGGTCGTCGATGACCTGCGCGATCGCGGCTTCTCCGAGATCGGACGTCCCCGCTACGACGGGCGGAACTACCGTGTGGAAGCGACGAGCCCGCGCGGCCAGCGCGTGCGGCTCGTGGTCGATGCCCGCGAGGGCGACGTCATTGGGCGCGAACCGCTCGGCGGCGTCTACTATCCGTCCGACCGCGTCCGCCCGGCAGCGCCCGGCTATGGCTGGACCGAGGACGACATGCGCCCGCGCCGTCCGATCCGCGAGGCCGAGCGGATCGTGCCCCCCGCCGACATCCCCTCCGTTCCCGGTCTGCGCGGTGCTCCGCTCGGCAGCGAGCGCAGCGCGGCCCGGTCCGAGCGCGTGCCGCCGGCCGCACGGCCGGACGCCAACCCCCTCGGCGTCAATCCGGATGCGGCAGCCCGCTCCGAGCCGCCCCGGCGCGCGGCGGCCCGGACTGCCCCGACGCCCAAGCTGCCGTCCCAGGCACGCATTGCCCCGACGGCTCCCGAGCCCTCGCTGCGGTCCGGTTCGCCCGCGTCGCCCGCGATGACGCCTGCTGCCAAGACCGAGCGGGACAAGGGGGAGACGAAGGAAGCCAAGGCGGTCGAGCCGAAGGTGGGTGAGCCCCGGCCTGAAACCGGCAAGGCCGAGACGAAGACTGACGCCGCGAAGCCGGAGCCCGTCAAGGACGCCACGAAGACCGCCGAGTCGAAGCCGGCCGCCGGCAAGGGTTGGCAGGATCCGCCAGCCGACGGTCCGCGCAAGAACGTGCGGGTGATCGGCGGGGCGACGGTCGTTCCCGGCGGCGCCGGCGAGGCCGGCGGCACCGAGTAAGGTGATCGATCCGGGGTGGCGCGGCTCAGCCGCCCTCCCCGGCCAGGATCAGCCGCTCGCGCCCCGAGAACACGGTCAGCGTGTCCGAACGGGCGATGGCGCAGAGCGTCATGTCGTGGCAGCGCGCCCGCTCGATCGCGAGCGAGGTCGGCGCTGAGATCGCCACCAGCACGGAGGCGCCGAGGCTCGCGGCCTTCTCCGCCATCTCGAAAGAGCAACGGCTGGTGATGACGAGAAAGCCCTCGTCCGGCCGCACGCCCTGGCGCAGCAGCGCGCCGATGCACTTATCCAAAGCATTGTGGCGGCCGACATCCTCGCGCACCGCCAGCAGCGAACCGTCGAGGTCCGCCCATCCGGCCGCGTGAACCGCGCGCGTCTCCCGGTTGAGCCTCTGACGGTCCGATAGGGCGGTCAGCGCCGTCTGGATCGCCGCCAGCGACACCTGCGGGCCCTTGCGGGAGCGGGGCCGGGCAATCGGCAGGGCGGCGAGATCCTCGATGCCGCAAACGCCGCAGCCGGTGCGTCCGCTGATCGCGCGCTTGCGGGCAAGATGCTCGCGAAGCCGCCCCGGAGCCAGATCGACCAGCAGCCTCAGGCCACCCTCGCCGGGCTCGACGGTGACGCCGCGGATCTCGTCGGGCGCCTCGATCACGCCCTCGGTCAGGCTGAAGCCGTAGGCGAAATCTTCGAGATCGGCCGGCGTCAGCATCATCACGGCGTAGGGCACGGTACCGTAGACGACGTTGACCGGCATCTCCACGGCCAGCGCGCGGGAATCGGGCCGCGCCTCGGGCGCGTCGTAGGCAACGACGAATGTTCCGACCTTGACCGACGTCGCGGGTTCGCCCGCGCCGAAGTCATCCCCGGCTTCTCGTTGAGGTTTTCCGCCGACGTCCTGCATCCGTATCCCCAGAGGCAGCCAAATTGCCCGCTGCGCAACCCTGATCCCGCGTCCAAGCGACGCTTGGGGGCGCTGTTGTGGTTGCGGTTTTTTGATCAGTATGGTTCTACGTCGCAACCGCCCATCCGGCAGCGACACGGTCACGCCGGAACCGGCAAGGCCCGCGAAACGATCGGGCAGTTCTGGGATTTGCGACGCGGGTCGGCAAATTCAAGGGCAAACAAACCATAGGCACCAGGGGAGCCAAGCGGGGACATGCGGACGACGCAGGCGCAACATCGGTTATCGTGGGGGCTCGCCGCGTTCGGCGCTCTCCTCGGTTCGTCCTCCTCCGCTCTCGCGGCCGGCATCGGTCAGCCCGAGCCGTGGCAGATGAGCCGCCAGATACCGGTCACGGCCGAGGCCGCTGACCTCCTCAGCTTCGAGCACGGACTGCACTGGATCGCGTTCGCGATCTCGGTCTTCGTTCTCGGTCTCATTCTCTACTGCATCTTCAAGTTCAACGAGAAGACGAACCCCACGCCGTCGCGCACCACGCACAACACGGCGATCGAGGTGGCCTGGACCATCATCCCGGTCCTGATCCTCGTGGCGGTGGCGATCCCCTCGTTCCGCACCCTGCGCACGCAGCTTTCGGACCCGAAGGCCGACATCGTGGTCAAGGTGGTCGGCCACGCGTGGTACTGGTCCTACGTCTACCCGGCCGAGGGCGACAAGGGCGGCTTCACCTTCGACGCGAACGTCGATGAGGAGCAGCAGCCGAAGCTGCTCGCGACCGACAACGACATGGTCATCCCGGTCGGCAAAGTCGTGAAGGTGCAGGTCACCTCCGACGACGTCATCCACTCCTGGGCGATCCCCTCCTTCGGCGGCAAGATCGACGCGATCCCCGGCCGTCTGAACCAGTGGTGGTTCAAGGCCGACCGCGAGGGCACCTATCACGGCCAGTGCTCCGAGCTGTGCGGCGCCCGTCACGCCTACATGCCGATCACCGTGCGCGTGGTCAGCGAGCAGGCCTATGCCGAATGGCTGACCGAGGCGAAGACCAAGTACGCCGCGATCGACAACGGCGCGCGCCTCGCGGACGCCCGCTGACGCTTCTCCGGGCCGGCACGCGCCGGCCGGATCTCCCTTCGCCAGAGGCGACAGACATCTGATTAAGGCAAGGATCGATGGCCACCGCCACAGCACATGCCGGGCATGACGCCCACCACGACCACAAGCCCTCCTTCTTCTCCCGCTGGTTCCTCTCGACGAACCACAAGGACATCGGCACGCTCTACCTGATCTTCGCCTTCATGGCGGGCATCATCGGCGCGTTCCTGTCCTTCGGCATCCGCATGGAGATGGAGGAGCCGGGGCTCCAGTACTTCTCCAACCCGGCGACCTACAACGTGTTCGTCACCGGCCACGGCCTCATCATGGTGTTCTTCATGGTGATGCCCGCCCTCATCGGCGGCTTCGGCAACTGGTTCGTCCCGCTGATGATCGGCGCGCCGGACATGGCCTTCCCGCGGATGAACAACGTCTCGTTCTGGCTGACGGTGTCGGGCTTCGCCTGCCTGCTCTGCTCGCTGTTCGTCGAGGGCTCTCCCGGCGCCAGCGGCGCGGGCACCGGCTGGACCGTCTACCCGCCGCTCTCCTCCTCGGCCGGCCACCCTGGCCCGGCGGTCGATTTCGCGATCTTCTCGCTCCACCTCGCCGGTGCGGGCTCGATCCTCGGCGCGATCAACTTCATCACCACTATCCTCAACATGCGCGCCCCCGGCATGACGCTGCACAAGATGCCGCTGTTTGCCTGGGCCGAGCTGGTCACCGCCTTCCTGCTGCTCCTGTCGCTCCCGGTTCTGGCCGGCGCGATCACGATGCTGCTCACCGACCGTAACTTCGGCACCACCTTCTTCGATCCGGCCGGCGGCGGTGATCCGGTGCTCTACCAGCACCTGTTCTGGTTCTTCGGTCACCCCGAGGTGTACGTGATGATCCTGCCGGCCTTCGGCATCGTCTCGCACATCATCGCCACCTTCTCGCGCAAGCCCGTCTTCGGCTACCTCGCCATGGCCTACGCCATGGTCGCCATCGGCGTCGTCGGCTTCGTCGTGTGGGCCCACCACATGTACACCGTCGGCCTGTCGCTCCAGACGCAGTCCTACTTCGTCTTCGCGACCATGGTGATCGCGGTGCCGACCGGCGTGAAGATCTTCTCCTGGATCGCGACGATGTGGGGTGGTTCGATCCGCTTCACCGCGGCGATGCACTGGGCGGTGGGCTTCATCTTCCTGTTCACGGTCGGCGGCGTCACCGGCGTCGTCCTCGCGAACTCCTCGGTCGATAAGTACCTGCACGACACCTATTACGTCGTGGCGCACTTCCACTACGTGCTCTCGCTCGGCGCCGTGTTCATCATCTTCGCCGGTATCTACTACTGGTTCCCGAAGATGACTGGCCACGTCATCCCGGAATGGGCGGGCAAGCTGCACTTCTGGCTGGCCTTCATCGGTGCGAACGTCCTGTTCTTCCCGATGCACTTCCTGGGTCTGGCCGGCATGCCGCGTCGCTACGCCGACTATCCGGAGGCCTTCGCCGGCTGGCACAAGGTCGCAACGCTCGGCGGTCACGTCTTCGCCCTGAGCATGATCGTGTTCGTCATCGGCATCGTCCTGGCCTTCCGTTCCAAGACCCGCGCTGCGGACAATCCGTGGGGCGAGGGTGCCACCACCCTGGAATGGACCCTCTCCTCGCCCCCGCCCTTCCACCAGTTCGAGACGCTCCCCAAGATCGTCGACGAGCCGGCCCACTAAGGGCGGAGCAAAAACCGAAGATCGCGAGGACCGCCCCGGCGGTCCTCGCTCTTTCCCGGAGGCCTCTCACCGCTTGAGCGAGGCCTCCCGCAAAGGGCGGCGCCACGAACGGCGCGATCCGAAGACCTTCGAAAACATCAGAACAAGCGTCACAGCACGGTTTCCATGACGAGCCTGTCGAACAGCCTGAGCGCCGACGCCGGCACCGCGTCGTTCTCCCCCGCCGCGGGGGGCGAGGTTTCCGACTTCTTCGCCCTGCTGAAGCCGCGGGTGATGGTGCTCGTCATCTTCACCGCGCTTGTCGGCATGGTGGTCTCGGATGCCACCGTGAACCCGGTGATCGCGGCGATCTCGCTGTTGATGATCGCCGTCGGGGCCGGCGCCTCGGGCTGCCTCAACATGTGGTGGGACGCCGACATCGACGCGCTGATGACCCGCACCGCCAAGCGTCCGATTCCGGATGGGCGCATCCGCCCCGACGAGGCCCTGGCCTTCGGCATCGTCCTGTCGGTCGGCTCGGTGCTGATCCTCGGGCTGGCCTCGAACTGGCTCGCCGCGGGGCTTCTCGCCTTCACCATCGTGTTCTACGCCGTGATCTACTCGATGTGGCTGAAGCGGGCGACCGCGCAGAACATCGTCATCGGCGGTGCCGCCGGCGCCCTCCCCCCGGTGGTGGGGCAGGCGGCGGTAACCGGTCATGTCGGCATCGAGTCGCTGGTGCTGTTCGCGATCATCTTCATCTGGACGCCGCCGCATTTCTGGGCGCTGGCGCTCGTGAAGAGCGGCGAATACGCCCGCGCCGGCATCCCGATGATGCCGAACGTCGCCGGCCCGGACTCCACCCGCCGCCAGATCGTGTGGTACTCCCTGGTCCTCGCGCCGCTGGCCCTCGTGCCGGTCTGGCTCGGCTTCGGCGGCTGGCTCTACGCCGTCGTCGGCGTGCTCGGCGGGATCGGCATGCTGGCGGGCGCGGTGCAGGTCTACCGGCTGCGCGAGGGTGAGCCCGAGCGCAAGGCGGCGATGGGCCTGTTCGCCTTCTCCATCCTCTACCTGTTCCTGCTCTTCTCGGCACTGCTCGCCGAGCAGGGGCTCGGATTGTTCCGCGCGGTCGCAGCGTGAGGCCCGCCATGTCCGATCTCCCCGAAGGAATTCGTCCGCTGACGGCGGAGGAGGCCAAGACCCGCCGGAAGCGCTCGGTCGCCATCGCCCTGACTCTGGGCGCCCTGGTGCTGCTGTTCTTCGTGCTGACGATCGCCAAGCTCGGGCCGCAGATCCTGCAACGGCCTCTCTGAAGGCGTGACCCGATGACGAATGTGGGCGAGAGGCAGAAACAGGCGGTGCGCGGCACGCGCTGGACCGTGCTTGCCTGTGCGGGCGTCGTGCTCGGCATGGGCGGCCTCGCCGCTGTCTCGGCGCCTCTCTACTCCATGTTCTGCAAGGCGACCGGCTTCAACGGCACGCCGCTCGTCGGCGCCGCGCCCTCCGCGCCGACGGGCGAGGCACTCGCCCCGGTGACCGTCCGTTTCGACACCAACGTGTCGAAGAACCTGTCCTGGCGCTTCCAGCCGGAGCAGTCGCGGGTCGAGGCCGTGCCCGGCCAGACGGCGACCGTGTTCTTCAAGGTGACGAATACCGGCCCCGCTGCCTCGACCGGCATCGCCGTGTTCAACGTGCAGCCGGACCTGATGGGCAGCTTCTTCGTCAAGGTGCAGTGCTTCTGCTTCGACGAGCACACGTTGCAGCCGGGCGAATCGGCCGAATTCCCGCTGGTGTTCTACGTCGATCCGGCCCTGCGCAAGGATCCGGACATCGGCGAACTCTCGGAGATGACGCTGTCCTACACCTATTACCCTTCGAAGAACGGTGCGCCGGTGGCCGAGGTGGCCAAACCCGCCGCCACGCGCAACTTTTGAGGGTTCAAGCGGCGGGCCAAGCGTGACAATGGCGCGACCGCCGCAGTAGAGGGTTTTCAACCGAGGTCCGGTCCACCGGACCTCCAAGGCAACAGGGCCCGGCCGTCAGGCGGTGACGGGCAAGGGCTGAGGGAGAACCATTGCGATGGCCGGGGCGCACGCCAAGAACCACGATTACCACATCATCAACCCGAGCCCGTGGCCGCTGCTGGGCGCGTTCTCCGGGTTCCTGATGGCGTTCGGCGCCGTCTTCTGGATGAAGGGTCTCTCCGCGGGCGGCCTCGCCATCGGCCCCTACGTGTTCGGCGCCGGCACGCTCGGCGTGCTCTACACCATGCTCTCGTGGTGGCGCGACGTCACCCACGAGGCGAATTCCGGCGACCACACCCGCGTCGTCCAGCTCCATCACCGCTACGGCATGATCATGTTCATCGCCTCCGAGGTGATGTTCTTCGTGGCGTGGTTCTGGGCCTATTTCGAGGCCGCGATCTACACCGCCGACCCGATCCAGCCGCAGCGCGTCGAGTTCACCGGCGGCATGTGGCCGCCGAAGGGCATCGAAGCCTTCGACCCCTGGCACCTGCCGCTCCTCAACACCCTGATCCTGCTCACCTCGGGCACCACCGTGACCTGGGCCCACCACGCCCTGCTGCACGGCGACCGCAAGGGCCTGAAGTACGGCCTGTGGCTGACCATCATCCTCGGTGTGCTGTTCACCGCCTGCCAGGCCTACGAGTACGCCCACGCCCATTTCGGCTTCTCGGGCTCGATCTACTCGGCGACCTTCTTCATGGCGACGGGCTTCCACGGCGCCCACGTCATCATCGGCACGATCTTCCTGGCCGTCTGCCTGCTGCGCACCTACCAGGGTGACTTCACCCCCAAGCAGCATCTCGGCTTCGAGTTCGCCGCTTGGTACTGGCACTTCGTCGACGTGGTGTGGCTGTTCCTGTTCGCCGCCATCTACGTCTGGGGCGCCGGCGCTGGCGGCGCGGCCCACTGACGGGCCAAGCCGACAGCATCCGCCGCCCTGCTTGGGCGGCAACCCTGAAGGGCGGCGTGAGCCGCCCTTTTTCACGTGCGGCGTGCCGTCCGTTACACCATACGGGCGGACAGCGAGGAGCATCCCTTGAGCCGAACCGCCACGAATCCGCCCCCCTCCCCGATCGCGACCGGCCTGCGCGGGCGCTGCCCCGCCTGCGGCGAGGGCCACCTGTTCAAGGGCTTCCTCGCCGTCAGGCCGGCCTGCGAGGCCTGTGGCCAGGACTTCTCCGCGTTCGACTCCGCGGACGGTCCGGCCTTCTTCGTGATGTCGATCACCGGCTTCGTCGTCGTCGGCATGGCCCTGTGGATGGAGATCACCTACGAGCCGCCGGTCTGGGTCCACGCCCTCGTCGCCGGCAGCCTCGCCATCGGCCTGAGCTTGGCTCTGGTGCGCCCGCTGAAGGGGCTGCTCGCGGCAGTCCAGTTCGCCAACAAGGCCGCGCAGGGGCGCTTCCGCTAGATGGCCGCTGTGTCCTCGACCGAGCGAAGCGCCCGCCTGCGCAGCCTTTGGGGCGTGAGCCTCGCGGTCCTGATCTGCCTCGCGATCCTGCTCGGTCTCGGCACGTGGCAATTGGCCCGCAAGAGCGAGAAGGAGGCGCTGATCGCCCGCATCGTCGAGCGCTCGCACGCCGAGCCACCGGCCGGTCCTCCCCCGTTCGACGAATGGGACGCGAAAGCCGATGAGTTCAGCCGGGTGCAGGCGCGCGGCACCTTCCTGCACGATAAGGAGACTCTGGTGCACGGTCTGGCACCGGGCGAGCCCGGCCGGGCGCTCCAGGGCTTCTACGTCATCACGCCGCTCAAGCGCGACGATGGGACCACCATCCTGATCAACCGCGGCTTCGTGCCGACCGAGTTGAAGCGCCCCGAGGACCGCGCTGCCGGTCAGGTCGTGGGTGCGGCGACGGTGACCGGCATGCTGCGGGCGAGCGAGACCCGCACAATATTCGTGCCGGAATCCGATCCGAAGCGCGATGCGTGGTTCACCCGCGACATCCCCGGCATCAGCGCCGCCCGCAATCTCACGAATGTCGCCCCCTACCTGATCGAGGCGGACGGGACGGCAAACCCCGGTGGCTGGCCCCGCGGCGGACAGCTCCGGGTCGATTTGCCGAACAACCACCTGCAATACGCCTTCACGTGGTTCGGCATCTCCGCCTGCCTGATCGGCGTCTTTTCCGTTTTCGCGTGGCGGCGGTTGCACGATCCGGCGGAGCCGAAGGCCGGCTGACGGCGTTGGCCCGCGTGATGCCGAGGGTCCGGCAGCACGCGCGGGAAGAGCCTCCCGCGGTGAGATCCGCGGAGTGCCCTTCGATGCGCACCGTTTTCAGCTTTCTCTTTCTCGTTTTGACCGGCGCTGCGGCCCAGGCCGACGACGCGGCCCGCAATGCCGCCCGCGCCACCATCGACCGGCAGATCGAGGCCTTCCGCCGCAACGACGCGGCGGGCGCCTATGCCGAAGCCGCACCGCAGATCCGCAACCTGTTTCCCTCGGCCGAGACCTTCATCGCCATGGTGGCGAAGGGCTACGCCCCGGTCCTACGGCCGCGCAGCTACCGCTTCGAAACGATGGGGGAGACGAGCGAGGACGAGATCGCTCAAGGCGAGATTACTCAAGGACTGAGCCTCCAGGACGAGGCCGGCCTCGATTGGGTGGCGCTCTACACGCTGCAGCGTCAGGCCGACGGACAGTGGCGGATCACCGGGTGCCAGTTGAAGAAGGCGCCGGGGGAGAAGGTTTGACGCCGCAGATGTAAGAAACCGATCCGGCCCCGCTTCGACACAGCCGAATCGATCGTGTAGAGGGAGCGCCTTCCCGGAGGCATCCTTGCTGCACGTCTCGACCCGCGGCGCCGCCGCGCCCTTGAGCTTTTCCGATGCGCTGCTCGCCGGCCTCGCCCGCGATGGCGGTCTCTACGTGCCCGAGAGCTGGCCGCAGATCGACCGTGCGGAGATCGCGGGCTTTGCCGGCATGCGCTACGCCGAGGTGGCCAAGCGCGTGCTGCGCCCGCTCATCGACGGCGAGATTCCGGACGATGCGCTCGACGGGATGATCGAGGCGGCCTACGCCACCTTCCGCCATCCGGCGATCTGCCCGCTCACCCAGATCGACGACAACCTGTTCCTGATGGAGCTGTTTCACGGGCCGACGCTCGCGTTCAAGGACGTGGCGATGCAGCTCCTCGGGCGGCTGATGGATTACGTTCTGCGCCAGAAGGGCGGCCGCGCCACCATCGTCGGCGCGACTTCGGGCGATACGGGCAGTGCCGCGGTCGAGGCCTTCAAGGGTCTCGATCAGGTCGACGTGTTCATCCTGTTTCCGCACGGCCGTGTCTCGGAGGTGCAGCGCCGGCAGATGACCACGGTCAACGCGCCGAACGTCCACGCGCTCGCCATCGACGGCAATTTCGACGATTGCCAGAACATCGTGAAGGCCATGTTCCAGCACGGCGACTTCGCCGACCGGGTGAAGCTCTCGGGCGTCAACTCGATCAACTGGGCCCGCGTCGCCGCGCAGACCGTCTACTACTTCACGAGCGCCGTGGCGCTCGGTGCCCCGCATCGAAAGGTGTCGTTCGCCGTGCCGACCGGCAATTTCGGCGATATCCTCGCCGGCTGGGTTGCCAAGCGGATGGGCCTGCCGATCGAGCGCCTGATGATCGGCACCAACGCCAACGACATCCTGGCCCGCACCCTGGAGCACGGGGCCTACGAGCCCCGCGGCGTGCAGCCGACGACCTCGCCCTCCATGGACATCCAGATCTCCTCGAACTTCGAGCGTCTGCTGTTCGAGGCGTTGGGCCGCGATGCTTCCGCGCTCGGCCGCCTGATGGCGGGTCTGAAGCAGTCGGGCGGGTTCTCGCTCAGCCCCGAGGTGCTGGGAACCGTACGCGACGAGTTCGACGCGACCGCCGTGCGCGAGCCCGACGTGGTGGACGAGATCGCCGGCACCTATCGCAAGACCGGCCTCGTGCTCGATCCCCACAGCGCCATCGGCGTGCGCGCCGCCCGCCGGCTCTTGGAGAAGGATCCGGCCACCCCGGTCGTGGCGCTGGCCACCGCGCACCCCGCCAAGTTCCCGGATGCGGTCTCCCAGGCGACCGGTGGCGGGCGCCCCGCTCTGCCGCCCCACCTCGCCGAACTGATGACCCGGCCGGAGACGGTGGCGAATCTCGCGGGCGATCAGGCCGCGATCGAGCGCTACATCACCGAACACGCCCGCATCACGCGCGGCGCTTGAGTGGCCTCACCAAACGTCCAGTCCCCGACCGTCGCCGTTTCGGCTGCGGCGGTGCAACGGGCGTTGCGTGAGAGACATTGATACGGAAACGGGGCCATCCCGGTCCGACAGGGCCGGGGCGATCCCATCGAGCCTGCGCAGTATCCGAGCGGAGACGCGCTCCGCATGACGCAGGGATCGATCGGAGTTTGCATGAACCAGCATTTCTCGACCTTCGGCGCCTCGCCCGGCCTCACCGTGAGCCGGCTCGATAACGGCCTGACCGTTGCCACCGAGACGATCCCCGGCGTTGCCACCGCCACGCTCGGCGTCTGGGTCGGGGCGGGCTCGCGGCACGAGCGGCCTGACGAGCACGGGCTCAGTCACCTGATCGAGCACATGGCCTTCAAGGGCACGGCGACGCGCTCGGCTCGGAAGATCGCCGAGGATATCGAGAATGTCGGCGGCGAGATCAACGCCGCCACCAGCACGGAGAGCACGAGCTACACCGCGCGGGTGCTCGGCGAGGATGCGGGCGTGGCCCTCGACGTGCTCGGCGACATCCTCACCCGCTCGGTCTTCGATGCGGGCGAGTTGGCCCGCGAGAAGGGCGTCATCCTTCAGGAATACGCGGCGGTCGAAGATACGCCCGACGACGTCGTCTACGACGCGTTCATCGAGACGGCCTTCCCCGACCAGCCGATCGGCCGGCCGATCCTGGGCCGGCCCGAGACGATCCAGAGCTTCGACCGCGCCGCGATCGAGGCCTACATCGCCCGCGAATATGTGCCCGAGCGCATGGTGCTCGCCGCCGCCGGCGCGGTGGAGCATGCCGAGATCGTCGAGGCGGCCGAGCGCCATTTCGGCGCCCTGAAGCCCGTCGCGGCACCCCCGGCCGTGCCCGGCCTCTACGGCGGCGGCGAGCGGCGGATGCAGAAACGGCTCGAACAGGCCAATCTCGTCCTCGGCCTGCCCGGCCTCTCCTTCCGAGACGACGGCTACTACGCGCTTCATCTGTTCTCGCAGGTGCTCGGCGGCGGGCTGACCTCGCGGCTCTGGCACGAGGTGCGCGAGACCCGCGGCCTCGCCTACGACATCCAGGCCTTCCACTGGCCCTTCAACGATTGCGGCCTGTTCGGCATCGGCGCCGGCACCTCGGGTGCGGATCTGGCCGAACTCGTCGATGTCACCATCGCCACCACCCGCGAGGCGGCGGAGCGGCTCGACGCGGCCGAACTCGCCCGTGCCAAGGCCCAGCTCAAGGTTTCCCTGCTCACGGCCCTCGAGACGCCGGGCGGTCGCATTGAGCGCAACGCCCGCCAGCTTCTCGCCTGGGGCCGGGTGATCCCGCCGCAGGAATTGATCGCCAAGGTCGATGCGGTCGAGGTCGAGCATGTGCGCGCGGCCGGCCGCGCTCTGCTGCGCGGCGCCCCGACCCTGGCCGCCATCGGCCCGGTGAAGGGCTTGCCGTCGCTGGCGCGTGTCGCGTCGGCCCTTCAGACGGCCTGACGCCGCCCTACCTCAGAGTTGTGAAGTCCGGTGCCCCGGAGGGTGCCGGACCCCGATCCCGTCGATAAAAACCACCCGCCATGAACCCCGTCGCCGTCGCGACCATGCTCGGCATCGCCCTCGGCTTCTTCGGTCTGCTCGCCTATGCGCTGACCGTGGGCGAGGCGTGGCTGCTCGCCGTCCTCGCCATCGTCGCCATTGCGCTGTTCGTGCGCTGGGGAGAATAGGCGTAGCCGCGTGGGCCTCTTCTCGGTTTGAACGCGGGCACCCCCCTTGCCGCGTGCGGTGAGAGGGGTGCGCTGCGCCGAAGCGATACCCGGAAGCGGCGTTACTTTCCCTCCAGCGCCGGTCCCCGCGTCGCATCGGCCCCCTGCCCCGTTCCCGCGAGCGGGCCGACGGTGACGGGCTGGCCGGAGCGGGCCGCCGCGTAGATCGCTTCCATCAGGATCATGTCCTGCAAGCCCTCCTCGCCGGGCGTGCGGGGGCGGCGGTCGGTCAGGATGCACTCGGCCATGTGATCGAGTTCGAGCGCGAACTGGTTCTTGGGCGTCAGCACCGGCTCGTCGCGCTGGACGTGGCTGCCCTCGCGGTGGGCGATGGTGAGACGCTGGCCGCGATAGGCGAAGGCGTTGTGCAGATCGAGCGAGCCGCCCGTCGTGTGGACCCGCAATTCGCGGCTCTCGTGGACGCCGTAGCTCGTGCCGCATTGGGCGATCACGCCGGAGGGAAAGCGGAGCGTGAAGGCGACGCTCTCCTCGACCTCCTTGAACCGCGGATCGTTCTCGGGCGTCACGATCTGCGCCTGGATCGAGACCGGCTCCTCGCCGAGCAGCGCCCGCACGCCGTTGAGGCAGTAGAGGCCGATATCCGGCAGCGCCCCGCCGCCCGCGAGCGCCTTGCGCAGGCGCCACTGCTCGGGCAGCGCCGTGGTCTGTCCGTTGAAGGCCTCGACCATCTTCACCCGCCCGAACTCGCCCGAGCGGGCGAGCCGCGCCACCTCCCGGTTGAACGGCTCGTACTGGCAGCGATAGGCGATCATCAGCTTGACGCCGGCCTTGTGGCAGGCCTCGATCATCTCTTGCGCTTCGGCCGATGTGTTCGCCATCGGCTTCTCGCACAGCACGTGCTTGCCCGCGCCCGCGGCGGCCAGCACGTTGTCCCGGTGCAAGCCGTTCGGCGTGACGATGTAGACCGCCTTGACCGCGGGGTTGGCCTTCAGCCGGTCCCACTGGTCGTAAGCGTAGACCGCGTCCGCGGGGATGCCGTACTGCGCCGCCGTGAGCTTGGCCTTCTCCGGCGAGCCCGACATCAGCGCGACGACCTTCGCTTTTTTCGCTTCACCGAAGGCCGGGAGGATTTCCTCCAGGCTCAGGCGCCCGAGCCCGACGATGGCGAAGCCGACCCGCTCGGACGGAGGCATCGGCGCGGGCGGCGGCGGGGGCGGCGCGTCGCCCGAATCGCGCCAGTTCGGGAAGACGATCCGGTCGCCCTGAACCGCACCGGTATCGGCCGGCACCGAGGGAGCCGGCGCGCCGGCGGCCCGCGCACTCCCACCGAGGCCGAGGGCCGCGCCGGTCAGGCCGGCGCCGCCCGCGAGAAGGAGGCGCCGGGACAGTTGGAGGTCGTCGCTCATGACAGGATTTCCGGCCTTGCTGATCAGGTGCCTTGCGAGCACGAGGCCGGAACGCGTCAGCCCGGCGCGGAGGTCCCTTTGAGCTGGCCGGGACCGGTCGATGCGGGTGTCGGATCGGGATCCTCCACCTCGCCCCGGCGCTGGAGCTGGAGCGCGACGAACCAGCACAGGGCCGCCCAGGCGGCGCCGACGCACCAGCCCGCCACCACATCGCTGGGCCAATGCACGCCGAGATAGACGCGGCTGATGCCGACTAGCACCGTCATCCCGATGCCGAGCGCCAGCATCAACGCTTTCACGCTGCGCCGCCGCTCGACGCGGGCGAGCAAGGTCGCGAGCGTGAGGTAGGCGATCGCCGACATCATCGCGTGGCCCGACGGGAAGCTCGCCGTGAACACCTCCATGCCGTGCGGCACGAGGTCGGGCCGGGGGCGGTGGTAGAACAGCTTGAGCACCGTCGAGACGGCTTCGCCGCCGCCGACGGCGGCCAGCACGAACACCGCGACGCGCCGCCGGCCGGAGAGCGCGAGGTAGATCACCGCCGCCGCCGTGAGGAACACGATGGTGACGACGCTGCCCCATCCGGTGATGTCGCGCATCGCCTCCTCCAGCCAAGCGGGCCCGAGCGGGTCCGAGAGGTCGGCGGGGTTGCGCAACCCGAGCAGGATCTTGCGGTCGAGGGCGGCAGTGGAGCCTTCGCCGACCTCGCGGGCGAGCGCGAAGAAGCCGTAGCCGAGGGTGCTGACGAGAAGCAGCGACACCAGCGGCCCGACCTCGTTGAGGTGAAGCCGCAGCCAGACGGCGGACGAGCCGCGCCAGAGGGCGCCGCCGCCGGTGCGTGCGATACCGGGCAGTCTCATGCCGCATCCCCGAATGCGATCGTGGCGATCCGCTCCCACGGGCCGCCGAGATAACGCCATAGCAGCACGCCCGGTGCCCGGAAGTGCGAAGGTTCGAAGTCCTGGGCCAGCGCGGCATGCAGCGCGCGGGCGGTCTCGGGGGCGACCTTGTTCTGCACGGTGACGTGCGGACGCCAGCCCTGCCGATCCTGCGCCGTGAGACGATCGCGGAACGCTGCCGCGACCCGCTGGCGGAACGCGGACAACGCGTCCGATTCCAGCGCGTAGGCAACGCCGCGCCCGGTGAAACGCACCCCCGTCACCGCGACCTCCGGTGCGGCCTGGGCGCGGGCCAGTGCTGTCACCGTCTCGGTCATGCCCGCCGCATCCTCGCCCGGCAGGTGGTGGAACAGCGTCGCGTGGGCGGGGATGTGGTTCAGCGCCTCGGGGAAATGCCGCCGCCGCAAACCGTCGAAGGTGGCGAAGGCCGCCTCGTCCATCTGCAGGGTCAGGATCAGCGGGGCGGGCTCGGGCAACGCTTGAACTCTCGGTCGAGGCCGGGGCGCCCGGCGCGGGTCCGAGCAAGATGGCGCGGCGCAGGGAAGGTTCCAGCCGGCGACGTGTGATGCGCCTGCGCTGTTCAGCCGGCCTAGCTGCGTCTAGGACACTGCCATGGCCCGCAGGAAGAGAGAGATCGTCCACCGGGGACGCGACGGATGGCTGTTCCTGATCGGGGGCACCAACGGGGTGCTCCTCCAATACCGGCGCTCGCTCGCCGTATGGTGGCACCTGCGCCGCTGGGCGCGACTGATCGAGGCGCGGTCCGCTCGCGCCCAGGCGCTCGGCATCCGCTACATCCACACCATCGTGCCGGAAAAGCTCTCGGTCTACGACGACCGCACGCTCGACCTCGACTACGACGCGCGCCTGTCGCCGGCCCGGCGGCTCGCCCGCCGTCTCGACCGGATGGGCGGCTTCGTCGATCTCGTCGCGCCCCTGCGTGCCGCCCGTGACGGGGCGGAACCGCTCTACCGCCTCACCGATTCGCACTGGACCTACGAGGGATGCCTGATCGCGTGCCGGGCGCTGCTGCGGGCCTGCGGTGCCGTGGCGCCGCCCGATATCGCCGAGCGCCCGCGCTTTCCCCATGACGGGCTGTGGGATCTCGGCGACAAACTGCCCGACCGGCCGCGGGAGACGGTGGTGAACTGGGCGGTGCACCGCGACGCGTCACGCGCCTATGCGAGTCCCCTCGTCGAGTCCTACGAGGCGGAGGGCCGGGCGGGCGACCTCCATGTCGGCGCCCACGTCATCTACCGGAACCCCTCCCCCCAGGCCGACCCGCGCACCCTGGTGCTGTTCGGGGATTCCTACGCGCATTTCGCGCCGATCATGCTGACCAGCTTCCTCGCCGAGACCTTCCGCGAGATGCACTTCATCTGGTCGTCCAGCATCGACTGGGGCTACGTCGAGCGGGTGCGCCCCGACATCCTGATGTTCGAGATGGCCGAGCGCTTCCTCGTCCGCATCCCGAGCGACGATTTCGACGTCGCGGCCTACGAGAAGCCGGGGATGGAGAAGCCGGCGCGTCAGGCGGAGATGGCGCCGCTGGTCTGACGCAGAACGGCGCCCCTCGAGCTGAGGAGCGCCGAATGATGGCTCAAACGATGCTCTAGGCTATTGTTTTTGCATCATCTTTTTCCGAAAGCGGGAAGCCACCTTTCGGGATGATGCTCTAGCGCGAGCACACCCGCTGGCGGGCAGGGCCGCCGCCGCCGGCTTGGTAGCTCTTCGCGTGGCCGATCGAGCCGGTCATGTCCTGGGTCGGATTACCGCCGCCCCGCTTCACGACGATGTCGCAGTAGCCGGATGGGCCGCCCACCGCGAGCGGAAGCGCGCCGAAGCCGCCATTGGCGATGCGGGCTGGTTCCGGCGGGACGATTTGCGACGGCAGCGCGGTCCAAGTTCCCTTCTTGGCGCGGGCCGACTGCGCCGCGACCGGTGCCACCGTGGTCGCGAACGCAAGAAGGAGGACGGATGCGTATGATGCAAAGCGCAGCATGTTCTGCTCCTCTCGTGTTCAATTGCCGATTAATTTCGAAGCAAGAGCACAAGTAACATGCAAATCGCCCAAGGAAAGTGTGTTTGAGCACAATATTGTGATATATTTTAATCCGAGGAAATATAATTATATTAGAACGGATTAAAACGGATACTCGGCCGTACAATAGAGATACGAGTAGGCTTGGCGGGGTCCCGGCGTACGGCTGATGGCATGAGCCTCACCGTCGGGCCGCTCACGGAGGTTGGCGCTCTCAGGCGCTCACCGGTGAACTGGACATCGAGCCTGCGCGTGTACGGTTTCGCGCCGATCCGCCGGCTCGTTTTTTGGTCTGCGCAGGCTGGGACTTGTCGGACAGCGAAGACAAGAAAGGCCGCGTTCCCGTCGGGAACGCGGCCTTTCTTGCAGAGCCGTAACGCTGTGCCTGCCGGCGTCGGCTCGGCGTCTTTCATACCGAATCCGGTTGATCCCGTCGGGATAGCGGATTTGGGCTTCGCTCAGGCGCCGCGCGGGCTTGCCGATACGGTCCCCGCTTGAATCAAGCGGAAACCGTATCAGACCCCGAAGCGCTTCTGCGCCGATTGTGACGCGGCGGTCGGCATGCCGGGTGACGGCGCGCCCATCAGGGACATCCCCGCTGCGGCGGTGGCCTTCTGGGACGGCGCCTCGTTCGCGGCCGGATCGACGGGTTTCGCCTTGAAGCCCGAGGCGAGGCTCTTGGCCTCGGCGAGATCCTTCTGCGAGAGCTTGGCGGCGACCTCGTCCCGCTTGCGGCCCGCTTCCTGGTCCCCCTGGATGGCGGCGGCCGAGAACCAGAGATAGGATTGGACGAGATCCTGCCCGACGCCGAGGCCACGGGCGTAGAGCACGGCCAGGTTGTACTGGCTGTCGCGCACCCCGTGTTCCGCGGCCCGGCGGAAGGCGTTCGCGGCGGTCACGAAGTCCGCCTTGCCGTTGGCCGCCGGGTTCTCGGCATGCATCACGGCGAGGTTGTGCATCGCGCGGATGTTGCCCTGATCCGCGGCGCGGCCGTACCAGCCCTTCGCCTTCTCGATGTCCCGGACCACGCCCGAGCCCTTCTCGTAGGCGTTGCCGACCTTGAACTGAGCCGGCGCGTAGCCGGCATTGGCGAGCCGCTCGTAGAGCTTGGCGGCGATCGCGAGGTCGCGCGTCACGCCCCGGCCCTCGGCCTCGCGGGAGGCGAGTTCCCAGACCGCGGCGCCGTCGCCGTCGAGCGCGTCCTGCTTGAGCTTGGACAGGGCCGGCGGTAGGCCGGTGAGGTCGGGGCCGAGCACGCTCATGCCTGCGACCTGGGGCAAGCCGCGCTTGGCCGTCGCGGCTTTCGGCTCGGCGAGGGATTGGGTCGTCGCCGGATCGGGCGTCGTCTGGGTTCCGCCTTGGGCCGATGTCCCGATCTGGGGGGCGGTCGCGGGCGCAGCCTGGGCCTGTGAAGACGCCGCCTGAGCGGGCTCGGCCGTGGTCTCGGTGCGGCTCACGGTGGCGTCGGCGGAGGCCGCCGGCGCGGTGCTCGCCACCGGACGGGCCTCCGGTGCCGCCGGGTCGACGGTCGGAGCGCCCTTGCCCGCGTGGAAGGCTTGGTAGGCGCCGAGCGCCAGCACCACGGCGGCGAGGCCGAGCAGGAGCGTGCGGCGGCGGCCGTCGAGGGCACCGCGGATCCGCGAAAGCGGCGTCGTCTCCGCGCCCGGCACGCGGGCCGGGGCGACCTTGTCGCGCAGGCGCGCCGTCAGCGGGGCCTCGGAGGCCGCTTCGGTCTGCGCCGCCTGTGCGGCACGGCGTGCGGCGGCGATGAAGCTCGTCTTGATGTCGGCGCCGCCGGTGGCAGCGGGGCTCGCTTCCGGCGTGGCCGGGCGGCCGGGTCCGGGCCGGCCGGCACCGGGCTCCAGAAGCTCTTCGGACAGGCGGCTCGCATCCGCCCCGCCGACCTCGTCGGACGGCGCAGTCCGGTTCGGGCGGGGGAGGTTCTGGGAAGACTGCTGAGAAGACGGCTGGGCGGCTGGCTTCGGGGCGGCGGGGCGCTCGTGCGCGACGCGCTCCTGATCGACGCGCTCGGCCGAGGTCAACGCGACGGGCGTGCGCTCCTGCGGGGCGGCGGCGGTGAGTGCCGCGGACGAGGTCAGGGTACGGTCGAGCTGCTCGCTCAGCCGCATCAGCACCGTTTGGACGCCCTCCATCGTCGATTGGAGGCGTTGGTCCGCGCCCTTCTGGCTCGCCCGCATCTCGGCGAGATCGGCCCGCAACAGCTCGAAACCGCCGCCGGCCGCAGGCGGGGCAGCCGAGCCGGCCACGGCCTCGCGGACCGCATGCGCGACGGTGGCCTCCAGATCGGTTCCGTTGCGCAGGGCCGTGACCTGGGCGAGCAGGTCGCCCATGGAGCGCTCGAGGCGCGCCACGGCCGGATCGGTGTCGCGCGGCGCTTCGAGGCGGCTCGCCAGGGCGAGGACGTGGCTTTCGAGGGCATCGAGCCCGTTGCCGCCCGCGCTGACGCGATCGACCTTTTCGGCCACCCCTTCGAGCCGCTCGATCAGCTCGCCGACGGAGCCGGTCTCGGCCCCGTCGAGCCGCTCGGCGAGCGCCTCGAAGCGTCCGAGAAGCGCGCCGGGAATCTCGCGGGATGAATCGGGCGCCTTCAGCTCGCCGCGGATCTCCTCCAGCAGCGGCTTGAGGGTGGCGATGCCCGCATCCTCGTCCCGCTGGAGCTGCGCGATCTGGGCGCTGATCGCCTGCACGCCCTGGGCGAGGCTCTGGATCCGCTCCGGCCCCGCCAGGGACGCCACGAGGCGGCGGATCTCGTCGAGTTCGCGGAAAACGGCGTCGAGGGCGCTCTGGTCGGCCGGGCCGGACAGGGCCCCGGAGAGGACGGCATCGACCTTGCCGGCCAAGCGCTCCACCTCACCCGCGATGCGGGCGTGGACGTTGTCCGCCACGTCTTCGGCGATCCGCTCCACCTGGAGGCGCATCAGCTCGACCGGTGCGGCGATGGCGGCGAGTTCCTGCGGCGCACGCGCCCGCTGGAGGTCGCTGGCGACGGCCTGCATGGTCTGCTCCAGCTCGCTCACGTCGCGGCCGGTGGCGAGGCCGCCGAGCGCGTCGCGCAGCCGGTTCGTCTCGCGCTGCAGTTCGGCGACGGCCGGGGACGGCTCCTGGCCGGACCTTTCCTCGGCCTGCGTCACCGAAAGCGGCGCGGGGCCGTCCTTCGGTTCTCCCGCGCTGGCGGCGTTCCATTCGGCGATGCCCTCTTCCAGCTCGCGCTGGCGGCGGCGCACCTCGGCGACGGCATCGCGGACCTCGCTGGCGAGCGGGCGCCCGCGCCGGCCGAGCGGCCGGGGCGTGTCGAGCTGGCCGGCGATCTCGCCCATCTTGCGTTCGATGTCGGCGATGCGTCCGGCGATCATTTCCGGCGCCGCCGGCTGGCGGGCCGTGGTCAGCCGCGCCTCGATCTCGCCGATCATCCGGGCGGCGTCGGCCTTGGACGCCTCGCGCTCCTGGCTGATCGAACGGTCGAGGGCATCGAGCCGCCGCATCATCGCGCCGAGCGAGGCTTCGAGCGACGTCGTTTCCGCCGCTTCAGCCGCCGAAGCGCTCTGAGCGGCCTCGCGGCGCTTGTGCTGCGGCCCGTCCTTCCGTGGGGTGGGTGCGGGCGCCTTCTCCGTCGCCCGGCCTCCGACCTGCCGGGCCGTCTCGGCGCCGGCCTCCCTGGCCTGGGGCACAGCATCCGCGCGCCGCCGCCTCGGGCCCGGCTTCGACGGGTCGGGCGTCGCCACCGAGGCGATCCAGCTCTCCAGCGGCACCCCCGCTCGCCGGGCGACCTCGCGGGCAGCCGCGAGTACCTCCGGGTCGAAGCTGTCGAGGCTGATCGGGGCAGTCTGTTTCATCTCGCGGAGATCCGAAGTCGGCGGCTTCCGGTGCCCGGCGGACCAACGTTTCGCGCGAGGCGTGAAGCGGCGGACTGCGGTTCGGACTGCGACGACCTTTTCCATTCTTGGTAAATGCCTGGTTAAGGGTGTGAGCGAAGGGCCGCGCTTTTCCGGGACGGGCCTGCATGGTGGCGCGCGGGTCGCACCGGGGACCGGCCCGGCCGGCTCTTGCGAAGCCGCCGCAGGATAGTTTACATATGAACTATCGAGGATCGGAGCCCGCCGAATCGGTGCGGCTCGCCTTAAAAAGATGCGGGAGGCTGACGCGATGCCGAGCTACCGGGCCCCGGTCGAGGACACCCTGTTCCTCCTCAACGACGTTTTCGCGATCCATCGCTACGACAATCTCCCCGGCTTCGCCGACGCCTCCGCCGACCTGGCCCAGGCGGTGCTGAGCGAGGGCGGCCGGCTCGCGGGGGAGGTGTTCGCGCCGCTGAACCTGTCCGGCGACCGGGAGGGGTGCACCCGCCGGGAGGATGGCAGCGTCGCGACGCCGAAGGGCTTCAAGGCGGCCTACGACGCCTACGCCGCCGGCGGCTGGATGGGCCTGTCGATCCCCGAGGAGTTCGGCGGCCAGGGCCTGCCGCACGTGCTCAACACGGCGATGCAGGAGTTCGTCTCCGGCGCCAACCTCGCGCTCAGCATGTATCCCGGCCTGACGCAGGGAGCGATCGCCGCGCTGCTCGTCCACGGCTCGCAGGAGCAGAAGACGACCTACCTGCCCAAGATGGTCGAGGGCGCCTGGACTGGCACCATGAACCTCACCGAGCCGCATTGCGGCACGGATCTGGGCCTGCTGAAGACCAAGGCGGTTCCCAACGGCGACGGTTCCTACAGCCTCACTGGCACCAAGATCTTCATCTCGGCGGGCGAGCACGACCTGTCGGAGAACATCGTCCACCTCGTCATCGCCCGCATCGAGGGCGCGCCGTCGGGCACCAAGGGCATCTCGCTGTTCGTGGTGCCGAAGTTCCTCGTCGACACGGACGGCTCCGTGGGCGAGCGCAACGCGGTCGCCTGCGGCTCGATCGAGCACAAGATGGGCATTCACGCGAACTCCACCTGCGTGATGAACTACGACGGGGCGAAGGGCTGGCTCGTCGGTGAGGCGAACCGCGGTCTGGCCGCGATGTTCGTGATGATGAACGAGGCGCGGCTGGCCGTCGGCGTCCAGGGGCTCGGCCAGTCTGAGGCCGCCTACCAGAACGCGGTCGCCTACGCGCAGGAGCGTCTCCAGGGCCGCTCGCTCACCGGAGCCAAGGCACCGGACAAGGCCGCCGACCCGATCATCGTCCACCCGGACGTGCGCCGCACGCTGATGCAGATCCGCGCCTTCAACGAGGCGGCGCGCGCGCTGATGCTCTGGACCGCCCTCAACTCCGACATCGCCCACCGCTCGCAGGATGCGGCCGAGCGGCAGGCGGCCGAGGACATGCTGGGCCTGATGACGCCGGTGGTGAAGGGCGTGCTGACCGACCGGGGCTTTGCCAACGCGGTCGAGGCGCAGCAGATGTTCGGCGGCCACGGCTATGTCGAGGAATGGGGTATGTCGCAGTTTGTGCGCGATGCCCGCATCGCCATGATCTACGAGGGCGCCAACGGCATCCAGGCGATGGACCTGATCGGCCGCAAGCTGCCCAAGGACGGCGGCCGGGCGATGATGGCCTTCCTCACCGAGGTGCAGACCTTCATCAAGGACCACGGCGAGGACGAGGCGATGAAGCCCTTCGTCGCGCCGCTCCAGCCCGCACTGAACGACCTCCAGGCCGCGGTGATGTGGCTGATGCAGAACGCCTTCTCGAAGCCCGACAACGCGGGCGCCGCCGCCACCGACCTGATGCACCTGTTGGGTCAGGTCGTGCTGGGTTACATGTGGGCCAAGATCGCGAGGGCGGCACTCGCCAAGAAGGCGGAGGGCGCCGACGCCGAGCGGATGGACGCCAAGCTCGTGCTCGGCCGTTTCTTCATGGAGCGGATGCTGCCGGAGACGGGCCTTCGCCTCGCACGGATCAAGGCCGGCGCCGAGACCACCATGGCGCTGCCGGCCGAGGCGTTTTAAACGCTGCCGAAAACCCTCTCCCCTCCGTGGGAGAGGGAGATGCTGGCGACCGGGGATACGAGGAAGCGCACGATGACCGAGGCCTACATCTACGATCACGTCCGCACCCCCCGCGGGCGTGGCAAGCCGGACGGCTCGCTACACGAGGTGACGGCGCTCCGCCTGGCGGAAACGGCTTTGCGCGCCCTCAAGGACCGAAACGGGCTCGACACGCGGCAGGTCGACGACGTGGTGCTCGGCTGCGTCGATCCGGTCGGCGAGGCCGGCGGCGACATCGCTCGCGCCGCGGCGCTGGTGGCCGATTACGGCACCCACGTACCCGGCGTGCAGATCAACCGCTTCTGCGCCTCCGGCCTCGACGCCATCAACTTCGCCGCCGCGCAGGTCATGGCCGGCCAGCACGACCTCACCGTGGGGGGCGGCGTCGAGTCGATGAGCCGCATCGGCCTCGGCGCCTCGGGCGGCGCCTGGCCGGTCGATCCGGCGATCGCAGTCAAATCCTACTTCATGCCGCAAGGCGTCTCGGCCGACCTGATCGCCACCAAGTACGGCTTCACCCGCGACGATTGCGACGCCTACGCCGTCGAGTCTCAGAAGCGCTCGGCCCGGTCCTGGAACGAGGGCCTGTTCAAGAACTCGGTCGTGCCGGTGCGGGACATCAACGGCATCACCCTGCTCGACCGCGACGAGCACATGCGGCCGACCACCGACATGCAATCGCTGGCGAGCCTGAAGGCCTCCTTCGTGCAGATGGGCCAGATGGGCGGCTTCGACGCCGTCGCCGTCGATGCCCATCCGGATGTCGAGGCCGTGGAGCACGTCCACCATGCCGGCAACTCTTCGGGCATCGTGGACGGGGCGGCGGCTGTGCTGATCGGTTCGCGCGAGGCCGGCGACGCGGCGGGCCTGCGGCCGCGTGCCCGCATCCGGGCGTTCGCCAATATCGGCTCCGATCCGGCGCTGATGCTGACGGGCCCGGTCGATGTCACGCGGAAGGTGCTGGCGCGGGCCGGCATGAACCTGTCCGACATCGACCTTTTTGAGATCAACGAGGCTTTCGCCTCGGTGGTGCTCCGCTTCCAGCAAGCCTTCGACCTCGACCCGGCGCGGGTCAACGTCAACGGCGGCGCCATCGCCATGGGCCATCCGCTCGGGGCCACCGGGGCGATGATCCTCGGCACCGTGCTCGACGAGCTGGAGCGCACCGGCAAAGAGCGGGCGCTCGTCACCCTGTGCATCGGCGCCGGCATGGGCACCGCGACGATCATCGAGCGGGTGTGATCGGACCGGGCGGCGTCACGCCGCCGCCCTGACCCTGCCATCGGCGCGCAAACGCTGCTAAGGGCCTCTCACGCCGCGCCCTTTTCGACCGGGGCGGCCCCAGAACGCCAATGGGAGAAACGCCACGATGAAGATGACGAAAGCCGCCCTCTGCCTCGCCGCCGTGCTGGTCCTGCCGCTCGCGGCGCAGGCCGACGACAACGCGGACAAGCTCGCTGTGGCCACCAAGCTCACCGAGAAGACGGTGCTGAAGAACCTCGACACCGGCTTCGGCGGCGCGCTCGAGAAGACCGTCTCCACCATGCCCGAGGACAAGGCCGAGAAGGTGCGAAAGGAGGCCAAGGCCGAGTTCGACAAGCAGCGCAAGGAGCTGCTCGACGGCCTGTCCAAGCAGTATGCCGACAAGTTCAGCCTCGACGAGCTGAAGGAGCTCGACAAGATCTACGAGGACAAGACCTACCAGAAGTTCCAGGCCGTCAACGCCGACCCGAAGTCGGAGGTGAACCTGCTCTCGCAGGCGGTGGTGACGCGGCTCTTGAACATGCTGACGCTCGCCGCCGCCAGCGACCAGACCGGCGGCGCTCCCGGCGGCCTGCCCGGCGGCATGCCGACGCCGGCCAAGTAGGCGCGCAAGTCGGCGAGTGAGGGCTTGAGGATGAGCGGCGCGGCGGGCAGCTTCGGGGAAAGGGCGTCAGGCGACGCGCTTCACCCCTGCGCCGTCGGCCGCGAAACCCGCCACCGGCGGCAGGGCCTCCAGCGCCGGACGGGCGAAGTGGTAGCCCTGCAGCAGGTCGATGCCGAGGCCGTGCAGCGCCTCGGCCTCGGCCGCGGTCTCGATGCCCTCGGCGATCACCGCGACGCCGAGCGCCCGCGCGATCTGGGTGATGCCGCCGACGATGGTGCGGCGCCCGGCATCCGCATCGATGCCGCGCACGAGATCCATGTCGATCTTGATGAGGTCCGGGCGGAAATTGGCCAGCAGGCCGAGGCCGGCATAGCCCGCGCCGAAATCGTCGAGCGCCGTGAGGAAGCCCTGCCGCCGGTACTCCGTGACGATGCGCTGGACATGGGTGATGTCTTGGAAGCGCTCGTTCTCGGTGAACTCGAAGTTGAGGCGCCCGTTGTCGAAGCCGACCCGGCGGGCGGCCTCCAGCGAGGCGCGGATGCAGGCCGCGGGCTCGTAGACCGCGTTCGGCATGAAGTTGATCGACAACTTGGTGTCGCCGCCCGGCGGGAACAGGCGGCCGGCCAGTTCGATCGCCTTGACCCGCGCCGCCTGATCGAACCGGTAGAGCGTCTCCTCGGTCACCCGAGACAGGATCGAGCCGGCGGACTCGCCGGCCGGTCCGCGCACCAGCGCCTCGTAGCCCCAGACGCGCGCGTTGGCGACGTCGACGATGGGCTGGAAGGCCATGGTGAAGGTAAAGTCGAGATCCGCCCCGTCGCGGCAGGCTCGGCAAGCGGTTCGCGGTCCGGCGTCCGTCTTCATGATCCGTCTGGAGTTTGGTGTGGAGAGCCGGGGCTGATCGCGCACCCGTTGCATCCGCCATGACGAGCCCTCCTTGTTAAAATTCCGATACGGCCAGGCTCTTTTCCTTCGAGGCTCCGCGATGACCGCAACCGAGAATTTCCGCTTCGAGACCGATGCCGACGGCATCGCGCTCGCGACCTGGGACATGCCGGGCCGTTCGATGAACGTCATCACCATGGAGGTGATGGCGGAGCTGGAACGGATCGTCGACGCGGTCGTCGCCGACGAGGCGATCAAGGGCTGCGTCATCGTCTCGGGAAAGAACAACTTCTCCGGCGGCGCCGACCTCACCATGCTCCAGGGCCTCGGGGTCGAGTACGAGCGGTTGAAGGCGAGCGAGGGCGAGGAAATCGCCATGCGCCACTTCTTCGAGGAGTCGCGCCGTCTCAGCCTCGTGTTCCGCAAGCTGGAGACCTGCGGCAAGCCGTTCGCGGCGGCGGTGCACGGCCTCTGCCTCGGCGGCGCGTTCGAGCTGGCGTTGGCCTGTCATCACCGGGTGCTCGCCGACGACGACAAGACCCGTGTCGGCCTGCCCGAGATCAAGGTCGGCCTGTTCCCCGGCGGCGGCGGCACCCAGCGCGTGTCCCGTCTGATGCAGACCGGCGACGCGTTGCAGATGCTGTTCAAGGGCGAGCAGATCCGTTCGCTCATGGCCAAGAACATGGGGCTGGCCCACGCCGTCGCCCCGGCCGCGGAGATCGTCGAGCGGGCCAAGGCCTGGATCCGCGAGGGCGGCTCGGCGGTGGCCCCCTGGGACGTGCCGAAGTTCAAGGCGCCCTCCGGCAAGGTCTACTCGCCCGCCGGCATGATGATCTGGCCGCCGGCCAACGCGATCTACCGCCGCGAGACCCACGACAACTACCCCGCCGCCAAGGCGATCCTGGCTTCGGTCTACGAGGGCCTGCAACTGCCGATGGATCTCGGCCTCCGGGTCGAGAGTCGCTACTTCGCCCACATCCTGCGCACCAAGGAGGCGCAGGCGATGATCCGCACCCTGTTCATCTCCATGGGCGAGATCAACAAGGGCGCCCGCCGCCCGAAGGACGTGGAGGCGACGAAGGTCGGCAAGGTCGGCGTCATCGGTGCCGGTTTCATGGGCGCGGGCATCGCCTACGTCACGGCGCAGGCCGGGATGGAGGTCGTGCTGATCGACCGCGATCAAGAGGCGGCCGATTCCGGCAAGGCGCATTGCCACAAGCTCATCACCGGCCAGATCAACCGCGGCAAGGCCAAGACCGCCGACCGCGACGCCCTTCTCGCCCGCATCACCGCGACGCCCGATTACGGCGCCCTGTCCGATTGCGACCTCGTGATCGAGGCGGTGTTCGAGGACCCGAGGGTCAAGGCCGAGGTGATCGCGAAGGTTGAGGCCGCGTTGCCGGAGCACGCGATCTTCGCCTCCAACACCTCGACCCTGCCGATCTCAGGGCTCGCCCAGACCTCGAAGCGGCCGCAGCAATTCGTCGGCATCCACTTCTTCTCGCCGGTCGAGAAGATGCTGCTCGTGGAGATCATCCGCGGCAACCAGACCGGCGACCGCGCGGTGGCCACCGCCCTCGACTACGTCCGCGCGATCAAGAAGACCGGCATCGTCGTCAACGATTCCCGCGGCTTCTTCGCCAACCGCTGCGTGCTCGCCTACATCCAGGAGGGCCACAAGATGCTCGCCGAGGGCGTGCCCCCGGCGATGATCGAGAACGTAGCGCGGATGGCCGGCATGCCGGTCGGCCCGCTCTCGCTCAACGACGAGGTGGCGCTCGATCTCGGCCTCAAGATCATGCGGGCGACCGAGGCGCAGCTCGGCGAGGGCGCCGTCGATCCGGATCAGAAGCGGCTCCTCGTCGCGATGGTCGAGACGCATGGCCGGCTCGGGCGCAAGAACAAGCGCGGCTTCTACGATTATCCCGAGGGCGGCCAGAAGAAGCTCTGGCCGGGGCTTGCCGAGATCCAGCCGAACCAGCTCGACCCGGAGGGGATCGACGTGGAGGAGCTGAAGCACCGCTTCCTCGTGGTGCAGGCGCTGGAGGCGGCCCGCACGATGCAGGAGGGGGTGGTGACCGATCCGCGCGAGGCGGATGTCGGCTCGATCCTCGGCTTCGGCTTCGCCCCGTTCACCGGCGGCGCGCTCTCCTACATCGACTTCATGGGCGCGGGGGCGTTCGTGGAACTGGCCCGTGGGCTCGAAGCCCGGCACGGCGCCCGCTTCACCCCGCCGGACAACCTCCTGGCGATGGCCGAGTCCGGGGGGCGCTTCTACGACGCCTTGAGGCAGGCGGCGTAACGATCCGGCCGGCCCTCCCTTATGGGGAGGGCCGGCATGCGGAACCGAACGGCTCCGCTTTCGTTCACCGCCCGACCGCAGTGAGCGAACCGGAGTGTCCCTTTGTCGAGCCTCATCAAGATCCTGATCGCGTTCTTCCTGCCGCCGATCTCGGTGCTGATGACGCATGGATTCGGGATTCAATTCCTCTTCAACATCCTGCTCTGCCTGCTGTTCTACCTACCGGGCTCGCTCCACGCGCTCTACCTGCTGCTGAGCGACCGCTGACCGGATCCCATCCCCAGCCCGAGGGCGTCGCGCTGCGCCCTCAGGTGATCCATCAGGCGTGCGGCGATCCGGCCCGGCGGGCGACCTGCCGGGTGGATCATCACGGTCTCGATGGACAGACGTGGTCGGAACGGCCGCAGCACGATCGGCAGGCCGGCGAGATTGCGCGCCGGTAGCGGATCGACGATGGCCACGCCCAGGCCTTCGGCCACGAGGCCGCACCGCGCCGCCGTGTATTGCGCGGTGAAGCTGATGGCCGGCGCGATGCCGGCCTCCGCAAACGCCGCCTCGACCCTTTCCTGAAACACACTCGGTGCGCCCGCGATCAACGGTTCGCTCGCGAGGTCCGCGACCGTGATGGTCGTCTTGCGCGCCAAGGCATGCCCGCGGGGCAGCGCGCACACCGCATCGGCGGCGAGGAAGGGTTCGCTGGCCACCCCTTCATGGCCCGGACGCCACCGCGCGAGGCCGACATCGCATTGCCCCGATGCCACCCAGGACCAGATCGTTTCGGGGCTCGGCACCAGCACCGCGACGTGGATGCCGGGATGTTCCCCGTTCAGATCGCGGATGGCACGGGGCAGCAGGCGCGCCGCGAGCGAGGGCTGGCAGGCAGCGCGGAGCGGACCAGTGCCGAGATCACGAATCCGGCCCGCGGCCTCGCGCAGGGCATCGAGCCCGGCATAGGTCCGCTCGACCTCGCGGGCGAAGGCTTCACCCTCTTGCGTCGGCAGGGCGGCGCCGTGGCCGCGCACGAACAGCGCAAATCCGAGATCGGTCTCAAGCTGCGCGATGGCGCGGCTGACATGCGGCTGGCCGATGCCGAGCGCCGCAGCGGCCCGCGTCATGCCGCCGTGGCGCAGCACCGCACGAAACAGATCGAGATGGGCCGGGTTCATCATGCCTCATCTGCATGGACTGCGCCGTTCGAGGCATTTGACGTCATGGAGCTTCGCGGTCGTCAATGCACCGGCCGCGTTGTGCCAGGCGCCTGCCTGCACCCATCAATGAGGCCGAGGGCCGATGTTCCGTCTCCTGCTTCCCTCCCTCCTCGCGCTCGGCGCGGGCATCAGCATCGTCGTGCAGCAGGTGCTGAACACGCGCCTGCGGGCGGAACTCGGGTCGGCGGCCTGGGCCGGCTTCGCGAGCTACGCCGTCGGCCTCGCCTGCATGGCGCTGCTGGTTCTGGCCCTGCGCGATCCCGTTCCCGCGGCAGGCGTGGCGGCGCGGGTGCCGGGGTGGGCCTGGAGCGGCGGCCTGTTCGGCGCGCTCTTCATCGGGTTGGCCATCGTTCTCGTGCCGCAACTCGGCGCGGCGGCCTTCATCGCACTGCTCGTCGCCGGGCAGATGCTCGCCTCGGTCACCTTCGACCATTTCGGCTGGATGGGCCTCGCCCAGCGCTCCCTCGACGGGCCGCGCCTGATCGGCGTCGCCTTGCTCGTCGGCGGCGTGATCCTGATCCGCCGCTGACGGGCGTCACGCGCCGACGGCGTGCAGCACGATCTCCCGCCGGTGGCCGCGGTCGCGGTGCTCGATCAGGTAGATCCCCTGCCACGTCCCCAGCGCGAGGCGGCCGTCGCGCACGGGGATGGTGAGGCCCGAATCGGTCACCATCGTGCGGATATGGGCGGGCATGTCGTCCGGCCCCTCCAGGCCGTGGACGTACTGACCGTGGCGGGGCGCGAACCCGTCGAGCGCGGTCATCAGATCGACGCGCACATCGGGGTCGGCGTTCTCCTGGATCGTCAGCGAGGCCGAGGTGTGCCGGCAGAACACGCTGGCGAGGCCGGCGCGGAGGCCGCTCTGCGCGACGAAATCCGCCACCGCTTCGGTGATATCGGTGAAGCCGGGGCCGGGCGTCGCGACCGTGATCCGCGCACTCGCCTGCCGGGTCACGTCCCAGGCCGAGAAACCGTCGAGCGGCCCGATCTTTCCAGCACTTCTGCCAGACTGCCTCATTCCGACGTCTCCATACTTGCGCCCGGCGCGACCTCGCGCTCGCCGCGCGCCAGAATCCGTTCCAGCACCTCGATCCGGTCGGCCTCCGCGGCCGGCTTGTCCCAGCGGATGCGGCTGACGCGGGGGAAGCGCATCGCCACGCCCGACTTGTGCCGGGTCGAGCGCTGCACGCCCTCGAACGCGATCTCCAGCACGAGCCCGGCCTCGCGGCCGTAGGCGACCTCGCGCACCGGGCCGAAGCGCTTGGTGGTGTGGTTGCGGACGTAGCGGTCGAGCTTTTGCAACTCGGCATCGGTGAAGCCGTGATAGGCCTTGCCGACCGGCACCAGCTCCTCGCCCTCGGCCCCCTCGCGCCAGCAGCCGAAGGTGTAGTCCGAGTAGAAGGACGAGCGCTTCCCGTGGCCGCGCTGGGCGTACATCATCACCGCGTCGACCACGTAGGGCTCGCGCTTCCACTTCCACCACGGGCCCTTGGGGCGGCCGGGCAGGTAGGGGCTGTTGCGCCGCTTGAGCATCACGCCCTCGATGGCGTCGGCATCCGCTCCCGCACCTGCGGAGGCCGGGTCGGCGCGGGCGGCGGCGACTTCGTCCCAGGTCGCGAAGTCCACGAGCGGCGACAGGTCGATGCGAGCATGGTCGAGCCGCCGCACCAGGGCCTCCAGCCGGGGCCGGCGCTCGCCGAAGGGCAGGCCCCGCAGATCCTCGCCCTCGGCCGACAGCACGTCGTAGGCGCGGACATGGGCGGGGAACTCGTCGAGCAGCTTGCCCGTCACCGCCTTCCGATTAAGCCGTTGCTGGAGCACGTTGAAGCTCTGGACGCGGCCTTCCCGCAGGATCAGCAGCTCGCCGTCGAGGGCGCCCTCGAAGGTGATCGCCTCGGCGAGATCGGGGAAGGCCTCGGAGATGTCCTCGCCGGTGCGCGAGTAGACCTTCTGCACCTGCCGGCCTTGGGCATCGCGTCCACCCGCGAGCTGGACGCGGATGCCGTCCCATTTCCACTCCGCCGAGAACGCCTCCGGTTCGAGCTTGTCGAGGTCTTCGAACTCCTCAACCGGGTGCGAGAGCATCGGCGGGCGGAACGGGGCCGGGTTGCGGCTCTCCGGCCGCTCGCCCCGTCCCTCCACCCAGGCGAACAGCTCGGTATAGGGCGCCTTAAGCCCGTGCCAGACCTCCTCGACCGCATCGGCCTCGTGGCCGCCGAGCGCGCCGACCGCCGTCTTGGCAAGACGGGCCGAGACGCCAACGCGCAGGTTGCCGGTGACGAGTTTCAGGAGCGCCCAGCGCCCGGTCTCGTCGAGCGCGTCGAGCCAGCCTGCCAGATGCTGCGGCAGTTCGCGCTTCGGGGTGGTGGCGAGGGTTTCGACGACTTCGGCGAGGGTGGGAACGGAGGGCGGCGGGTTGTTGTGGCCGATGGCCGGCGCATCCCCTCTCCCCGCGTGCGGGGAAAGGGCTCCGGCGACCCTGTCGTCGCGACCCTCCCCCCGCGTGCGGGGAGAGGCGGTCTCCTCCGGCCCCGGCCAAATCAGTGCGGTGGTCTCGGCGAGATCGCCCACGTAGTTGTGCGAGAGCGCGAACAGCACCGGATCGATGCGCTCTTCCACCAGCCCGCGGATCAGTGCCGGCTTGGCCTCGCGGAAGGTGAGGCCGCCGGTCATGGCGGCGAGCGCCCAGCCACGCTCCGGGTCGGGGGTGCCGGCGAAGAAATCCTGGAGCAGGCGCAGCTTGGCGTTGCGGCGCGGCTCGTAGGCAAGGCGGTCGAGGAGATGGGCGAAATCGTTCACGCCGAAGCCTCCTCCATCCGCGGGTCGTGTCCCGGATCGGGCTCGGCCTCGCCGTCGTCGCCATACCCTAAGAGGTGCAGCGGCTTGGCGCGGATGCCGCGCGTGCCGCACCAATGCACCAGCGCATCTTCCTGGCCATGCGTCACCCAGACCTCCTCGGCCCCCGTGTCGAGGATCGTCCGGCAGAGGTCCGGCCAGTCGGAATGGTCGGAGATGACGAGCGGCAGCTCGACGCCCTTCTGTCGGGCGCGGGCGCGCACCCGCATCCAGCCCGAGGCGAAGGCGGTGACCGGATCGGGGAACTTTCGCGACCACACATCCTGGATCGAGGAGGGCGGGCAGAGCACGATGGCGCCGTGCAGGGTCTTCCGGTCGGCGGCGGCCACTTTCGGCGTCTCGCCGAGCGGTACGCCCTCCCGCTTGTAGAGTTCGGTCAGCTTCTCCATCGCCCCGTGCAGGTGGATCGGCCGGTCCCAGCCCTCTTCGCGCAGCAGCGCCATCACCCGCTGCGCCTTGCCCAGCGCGTAGGCGCCGACGATGTGGGCGCGCTCGGGAAACAGCGTCACCGAGTCGATCAGCTTGCGCACCTCGCCCCGCGTATCAGGATGGCGGAAGACCGGCAGGCCGAAGGTGGCCTCGGTGATGAACACGTCGCAGGGCACCACTTCGAACGGCAGGCAGGTCGGATCGGGGGCGCGCTTGTAGTCGCCGGAGACGACGATGCGTTTGCCCTCGCGCTCGATGGCGATCTGCGCCGAGCCGAGCACATGCCCGGCGGGGGCGAAGAACACGGTCACATCGCCGATCCGCATGCGGTCGCCGAGCCGCGCCTCCTGGCGGGCGGTACAAAAGTCCTCGCCGTAGCGTACGGCCATGATCCGCAGGGTCTCGGGCGTGGCCAGCACCGTGCCGTGGCCGGCGCGGGCGTGGTCGGCATGGCCGTGGGTGATCAGCGCCCGCTCGACGGGATGCGTCGGATCGACGTGAAAGCGCCCGAGCGGACAGTAGAGGCCCTCGCGGGTCAGGGTGAGGAGATCGGAGGCGCGCTGCGACATCGTCCGGGATATAGGGCAAAGGTTTCTCACCGCCGCAAACGCACGATGTCCCGACAGCGCTCCTCCGGTGATCTCCTCGCCGACCGCCGCTACGCCTATGCCGAGGCCTGTCTCATCGAGGACGACCCCGCCGGGGCGGCGGAGATGGCGGAGCAGGCGCTGGAACGCGCTCCCGGCTACGCACCCGCATGGTTTCTGCTCGGGCGCGCCCGCGAGACCGTGTTCGGGCAGAGCCGCGACGCGACCGACCGGCGGGCGGCGCTCGCGGCCTTCGGGCGGGCGCTCGAGCTCGATCCGGAGGATGCGCTCGGAAGCCGCCTGCATCTCGCCGCGCTGGGAGGGGGCGACGCGCTCGCGGCGATCTCGCCGGCCTATGTCCGCGCCCTGTTCGACGGCTACGCCCCGCGCTTCGAACGGCATCTCGTGGACGAACTCGGCTATCGCGGGCCGGCGTTGATGGTCGCGGCTCTCGACGCGCTGGCGCCGTCTGACCCGACCGGTGCGCCGCAACACTTCCCGAACGGGCTCGATCTCGGCTGCGGCACCGGTCTGATGGGGCGGGCGCTCGCGGGCCGGGTGGGACGTCTGGCCGGTTGCGACCTCTCCCCCGCCATGCTGGCGCTGGCCGGCCGCACCGGGCTCTACGAGCGCCTCGCCGAAGCCGACCTCGTCACATTCCTATCGAGCGAACCGGAGGCCTCCGCCGACCTGATCGTGGCCGCGGACGTCTTCATCTATCTGGGGGATTTGACGTCGGCCCTGTCCGGGATGGCCCGCGTGCTGCGGCCCGGAGGGCTGGCCGCCTTCACCGTTCAATCGCCGCAACCGGAGGAAACGGGCGTCGCGCTCGGTGCCGACGGGCGCTACGCCCATGCCGACACCTACCTGCGAGAGGCGGCCGAGCAGGCTCGTCTGGCCATTGCCGAGATGCGCCCGGCGGCCATTCGGCGCCAAAGGAAGGCGGACGTGCCGGGGCGCATCTTAATCCTACACAAACACTTGATCCCAGGCGGTGCAATGGACGCAACCGGACAGCCGTAATACCGTTGTGCTGCGCAGCAACATTAGAGGAACCGATGGCTGACGAGTCGAACAAGGCCTTTCCGGCAAGTCCCGTGACACGTGTACCCATCGCACTGATGCTCGCAGGCACCGCGGGGGCCGCCGACTCGATCGGCTTCCTCGAATTCTCCCAGCTCTTCATGTCGTTCATGAGCGGCAACACCACGCGGTTCGGCGTGGCCGTCGCCGGCTTCGACTGGGACGGCACCACCCGGTTCGCCAGCGTGATCGCCCTGTTCTGCTTCGGTGCCTGCATCGGCACGCTGATCGCGGCCTGGTCCGGCCGGTTCCGGCTGTCGGTCCTGCTCATCATCCAGGCGGTGCTGTTCGCCATCGGCCTGTTCGTCCCGTTCGGCACCACGGCCTTCCCGCTCCACGCCTACCCGATCGTGCTGGCGCTCGGCATCCAGAACGCGACGCTTCAGGATGAAGCGGGCCGCAGCCTCGCCATCACCTACGTCACGGGAACGGTGGTGCGCTTCGGTGCGGGCATCGCCAACCTGATCCTGCACAAGCCTAACCCCTCGTTCTGGCTGCAGGCGCCGCTCTGGGGCGCGCTCAGCACGGGCGCCGTGATCGGCGGCTTCCTGCACGGCTGGTACGGCGAGCGGGCCTTCCTGTTCCCGGCCAGCCTCGCGGCGCTGCTGGCTGTGGTCTCGCTGGTGCTGACGGTCCTGCTCAAGGACACGCCCTACGTTTCCGGCGTGGCAGCTCCGCAGCCCGACGCGCATCCGGAGGCGAAGCCGACGGCAACCGTTCCCGCCGCGAGCTGATACGCGGCGACCGTCAATCGTCCCCAGGGCCGCCGCGCAGCCGCTTGACGCTGCTGCGGCGGCTTTTTTCATCGAGGCGCCGCTTCTTCGAGGCCAGCGTCGGCCGGGTGGCGCGGCGCGGCGTCGGCGGCACCGCCGCTTCCGCCACCAGCGCCGCGAGCCGTTCGCGGGCATCGGCCCGGTTGCGCTCCTGCGTGCGGAAGCGCTGGGCGTTGATGACGAGCACGCCCTCCCCCGTCAGCCGCCGGCCGGCGAGCCGCATCAGCCGCACCGCCACGGCATCGGGCAGGCTGCGGGAACGGCGCACGTCGAAGCGGAGCTGCACCGCGGTGGACAGCTTGTTGACGTTCTGCCCGCCCGGACCCGAGGCGCGCACGAACGTCTCCTCGAGTTCGGCCTCGTCGATCTCGATCAGCGGCGTGCACTGGAGCGCCACGGCGGCTTCCCTTCCATGATCGGGCCGTTCGGCCTCAACCGGCCTCGCCCGGCGTTCGGGCGCGCAGGGCCAGGGCGTGCAGCCCGCGCTTGAAGGCCTCGTCGAGAAGGCCGTTGACGATCCGGTGGCGTTCGACCCGGCTTTTTCCCTCGAAGGCTGCCGAGACGACATCGAGCCGGAAATGGGTCTCGCCCTCCGGCCGGGCGCCGGAATGGCCGGCATGGAGGTGCGACTCGTCGGTCACATCGAGCGCTGTCGGTGCCAACTCGGCCTCCAGGCGCCCGGCGATCCAGTCCTTCAGGGTCCCGGTCATGGTGTCCTCGCTGCGAACGGTAGCGCTTGGGCCGTGCTTCGGCCCTGTGTCGGAGGCGTTTGCCCGGCGCGGTCCCGGCACAAAAGCGTCAACCCCGGATCGATGCATGCGGCATCAGGCCCGACGGCCTTTTCGTTGGCGCGTCCGCCCCTCATAATCGGCCCGTCATGGATCTCAACTCGCCGCTGTTCGACCGCATCCGTATCAAGCCGACCTGTGACGATCCCAAGCCGGGAGCGAAGACGGGGGCGAAGGCCGGCGCACGCGCGAAGGCCAGTGCGGCCACGGCCGAGGCGGGCTGCGAGGCGGAGGGCTGCACCCATCCCGGCCTCTACCGCGCGCCCAAGGGACGCAAGCAGGAGGGGCAGTACTGGCGCTTCTGCATCGACCACGTGCGCGCCTACAACGCCTCATACAACTACTTCGACGGCATGAACGACGCCGCGGTCGAAGCCTACCAGAAGGATGCGATCATCGGCCATCGGCCGACATGGTCGATGGGTATGAACGCGGCCGCCGCCACGGCCGAGGGTAAGGCCAAAGGGGCAAAAGGCGGCCAGCCCGAGGCCGAGCGGGATTGGGCCTATGCCGATCCGCTGGGCATCCTGCGGGCGAACGGGGTCGGCGGCGGGGCGGCGGGCCGGCGTCAGGCCGAGCCGGAGCCGCAGCGTCCGCGCCACTCGGCGGCGGTGCGCAAGGCGCTCGACGTGATGGGGCTCGACGAGAACGCCGACACCGCGGCGATCAAGGCGCAGTACAAGACACTGGTGAAGCGCTTCCACCCCGACGCCAACGGCGGCGATCGCTCCTTCGAGGAGCGTTTGCGCGACATCATCCGCGCCCACGACATCCTGCGCGGCGCCGGGCTGTGCTGACCCGCGCTGCCCTCCCTTGCTGTCACTGAGCCGGGTGCAAAGCCGGCGATCCGAACGGGCAATGCACCGAATGCCGGTCCGTCCGGCAGCGGGTGGGGCAGCAAATGTCCGCGCGCGCCCTATATTTCCCGGATACCGCTTCCTCGTGAAGCCGGCTTCCCCGGATGAACCCTTCTCCTCGCCGAGCCTTCTTTCTGGCTGAGCCCCCTTGGCGATGCCGAGGGGCGGCGATTAAGGAAGACATCCACCCGCTTGCCCGCGGGCCGACCGGCAGGTGAGTGACGATTGAAAGCGTGGTCGTGTGGGCGTCTTGCCCGTCCCGGCCGCCCCGATGAGGTTCCGTATGCTGTCTGACGAAACGCCCGCCTCCCTGCCCGACCGCCAGGTTTCCGTCCGCGAGGTGTTCGGCATCGACCTCGACCTGAAGGTGCCGGCCTATTCCGAGCCCGAGGAGCACGTGCCGGATCTCGATCCGGACTATATCTTCGACCGGGAGACGACGCTGTCGATCCTGGCGGGCTTTGCCCGGAACCGTCGCGTGATGGTCACCGGCTATCACGGCACCGGCAAGTCGACGCATATCGAGCAGGTCGCGGCACGGCTGAACTGGCCCTGCATCCGGATCAACCTCGACAGCCACGTCTCGCGCATCGACCTCGTCGGCAAGGACGCCATCGTCCTGAAGGAAGGCAAGCAGGTCACCGCCTTCCAGGACGGCATCCTGCCCTGGGCGCTGCAGAACAACGTCGCGCTCGTCTTCGACGAGTACGATGCCGGCCGCCCCGACGTGATGTTCGTGATCCAGCGCGTGCTGGAACTTTCCGGCCGCCTGACTCTGCTCGACCAGAAGCGGGTCATCCGCCCGCATCCGGGCTTCCGCCTGTTCGCCACCGCCAACACGGTCGGCCTCGGCGACACGTCCGGCCTCTATCACGGCACCCAGCAGATCAACCAGGGCCAGATGGATCGCTGGTCGATCGTGACGACGCTGAACTACCTGCCGCACGACCGCGAGGTCGACATCGTGCTCTCGAAGTCGCCGCACTACCAGAACGAGGGCGGGCGCGACACGGTGAGCCGGATGGTGCGCGTGGCCGACCTGACCCGCAACGCGTTCATGAACGGCGACCTCTCGACCGTGATGAGCCCGCGCACGGTCATCACCTGGGCCGAGAACGCCGACATCTTCCGCGATATCGGCTTCGCCTTCCGGGTGACGTTCCTCAACAAGTGCGACGAGCTGGAGCGGCCGCTCGTGGCCGAGTTCTACCAGCGCGCCTTCGGCAAGGAGCTGCCCGAGAGCGCGCTCAACGTCGCCTTGAGCTGACCTGACGGTGGCGTCCCCGCCCGCGCTCGGCGTGCGGCGGGGACGGCGCCTCTCTCCCCGTGACCGGGGGCGATCCCCCGGCCGGGCCTCCGAACTCGATCCGGTGGCGTCCGCGAAGATATGGCCCTGACCAACCGCCCCAAGACCGGCGACCGCAAGGAGCCCGGCGCCGAGCCGCTGAAGCGCTCGGTGGCCGGCTGCCTGCGCGCCATCGCCAAGCGGCCCGACATCGAGGTCACCTATGCCAGCGATCGGCCGGCGCTGATCGGGGACAAGGCGCGCCTGCCGGAGCCGACCCGGCGGATCACGTCCGAGGACGCGGCGATCCTGCGCGGCCACTCCGATTCGATGGCGCTCCGCCTCGGCTGCCACGACACGAGCGTCCACCGCCGCCTCGCCCCCGACAACGCCGCGGCGCGTGCGGTCTACGACGCGGTCGAGCAGGCGCGCGTCGAGGCGATCGGTTCGCGCCGCCTGGACGGCGTGGCCGCCAACATCACCGCGATGCTGGAAGACCGCTACCACCGCGGCGGCAAGTACGAGAACATCACCGACCGCGCCGACGCGCCGATGGAGGATGCCGTGGCGCTGATGGTGCGCGAGCGCCTTACCGGACAGAAGCCACCGCCGGCCGCCGCCCGGATCGTCGAGCTGTGGCGCGAGCATATCGAGGCCCGCGCCGGCAAGAACCTCGACGGATTGCTCGGCTCGCTCGAGAACCAGCGCAGCTTTGCCCGCTCGGTGCGCGATCTCCTCTCCTCCCTCGATATGGCCGACGAGACGCCCCTCGATCAGGACGACGAGAGCGACGAGGACGAGAACCAAGCCCAGGACGACGAGCAGCAGCCGAGCGAGGGCGAGGCGGAGGAGCAGAGCCAGGGCGACCGCGCCGAGATCGAGGTGACCGACGAGGCCACCGACGAACTCGACGAGGGCGCCACCGAATCCGCCGACGCCCCCTCCGGCGAGCTGCCGGAGGAGGCCGAGGATGCGGAGTCCGAGGAGGCCTCCGAATCCTGGCGGCCGCCGAGCCAGCGCGGCAACGAGCGCACCGGCCCGGACTACAAGGTCTACAACCCGCGCTTCGACGAGACCGTCGAGGCCGAGGATCTGTGTGACGCCGAGGAACTCGCGCGCCTGCGCAGCTATCTCGACAAGCAGCTCGCCCACCTTCAGGGCGTCGTCGGCCGCCTTGCCAACCGTCTCCAGCGCCGCCTGCTGGCGCAGCAGAGCCGTGCCTGGGACTTCGACCTCGAAGAGGGCCAGCTCGATCCGGCCCGGCTCGTGCGCGTCGTCACCGATCCGTTCCAGCCGCTCTCCTTCAAACAGGAGAAGGATACCGACTTCCGCGACACCGTGGTCACGCTACTGCTCGACAATTCCGGTTCGATGCGCGGGCGCCCGATCACCGTGGCTGCGACCTGCGCCGACATTCTGGCTCGCACGCTGGAGCGCTGCGGCGTCAAGGTCGAGATTCTCGGCTTCACCACCCGCGCCTGGAAGGGCGGCCAGTCCCGCGAGGCGTGGCTCGCCGGCGGCAAGCCGCCCGCCCCCGGCCGCCTCAACGACCTGCGCCATATCATCTACAAGAGCGCCGACGCCCCCTGGCGCCGTGCGCGGAAAAACCTCGGGCTGATGATGCGCGAGGGGCTCCTGAAGGAGAACATCGACGGCGAGGCGCTGGATTGGGCCCACAAGCGCCTGCTGGCGCGGCCGGAGCAGCGCCGCATTCTGATGGTGATCTCCGACGGGGCGCCGGTCGATGACTCGACGCTGTCGGTCAACCCCGGCAACTATCTCGAACGCCACCTGCGCTACATGATCGAAGAGATCGAGACCCGCTCGCCGGTCGAACTGCTCGCCATCGGCATCGGCCATGACGTGACGCGCTACTACCGCCGCGCCGTGACGATCATCGACGCCGAGGAACTCGGCGGCGCGATGACGGAAAAGCTCGCCGAGCTGTTCGAGGAGAACACCGGCGCGTTACGCGGCGGCGGGATGAAACGGGTGGCCGGGCGGCGCTGAACGGGCGGTTCCGAAGGGCGCTGCTCGCCTGTCGGAGCCGACCCGTCCGTCTTTGTCCTAAGGGGCTGTCAATCAGGGTCCGGCGCCCGCGGCGGCCGGAATGAGAAGCGTCAGCGGGAGCCGTCCGGGCAGCCGCTCCGCCGCGTCTCGGGTTTCAGGATCATCCGTCCTTCGAAGCCGTCGTAGCCGCCGCTGTAGGAGAAGCGGCTCAGCGCGATCTTGCTTTTCCGTTCCGAGGTGAGGTCGCCATCCGGCCGCGTCTTGCTGGCGTCTCCGACGCGGTGGCGCGCCTTCCCGGATGAGGTGCTGTACGGCTTGCGCATTCTCGATGTTCCATTCGGGCCTTGTACGGGCCGGGATCTGCAGTTCTCCGTGGGGGTCTTCGCCCTTCCCGACAGGTAGGGCGATCCGCGGCGGGTCAGAACGGACTGACCGGAAAAAATCGCAGATACAGCTCGGCGTACTTCCCGTCGTCCCACACCCGCTGCAAGGCGTCGTCGAGGGCGCGGGCCAGTGCCGCGTCCTCGGTGCGGGTGACGAAGCCGATGCCCTCGCCGAAATAGCGGTTCTCGAGGTAGTCGCCGCCGGACGTGGCGCAGCAGCCTTCCGCCTCCTGGCCGTTCAGCCAGAGCGCGAGGCTCAGGCCGTCGGCGAACAGATACTCGACCTCGCCGCGCTTAAGCGCGCTCTGGGCTGCCGAGAGATCGGTGAAGGTCTTTCGCGTGGCGTTGGGGAAGACGGCCTTGAGAAAGGCTTCGTGGGCGCTGCCTTCGACGATTCCGATGCTCCGCCCGGCGAGTGCGGTCGCCGAGGGGGCGGGCAGGTTGCGGTCCTTGCGGGCGATGAAGCGGGCGGGCCAGCGGAAGTAGGGCCGCGTCGCCAGGAAGCGCGCGCGCAGGGCCGGCGTCAGGGGAATGGCGGCGGCCACCACGTCGCCCTGCTTGTCCGCCAGCGCATCGAGCAGCGTGTCGAAGCGGCGCGCCTGCACCGTGCACATCACCGTCAGCCGCTCGCAGACCGCGCGGGCGAGTTCCACGGCAAAGCCGGTCGGCGTCCCGTCGGGCCCTGCGAAATGCAGCGGCGGAAACTCGTCGTCGGTCATGAATCGCACCGCCCGCCCGGTCTGGGGCGCCTCGACCCGCTCGCCGCGGGCTCGGGGATTCCAAAAATTCGGAATGACCACGGAGGGAGGCTCGCCGGCGGGGGGAGCAGGCTGTTGTGCCTGTGCAACGCCTGCGAGCAGGCTCAGCAGAATACCCGCGATCGCGGCGGGCAAGGCCCGCCACCGTCTTGACGCAGGGGTTGAGGCGGCGGAGCGATACACGTCCGTGGAAAGGTCGAGGCCCATACCTTTCCCTAGCACGGCGTGGGGCTGCGGGGAGCCGCCCCCTGTTCGACCTTGCCGATGGAAGTCACGCGCAAGCACCCGCTGTCCCCGTGAAAGCGGGCACGGGCGCGGCCGATACGTCGGATTCCGGCCGGTGGCCGGCCGAGATCGCCTTCCTCGCTGGCGAAGGCGTGTCGCCACGGGTACTGGACCGGGGATGCGCCGTCGCCCGCCGCTGCGGGACGGATGCAGCGACCGCCCTGCTGAACGAGGGTCTGGTCTCCGAGGACGCGTTCTACCGGGCCCTGGCCCGGCGGCTCGGGACGGTGTTTCTCGATGCCCCCATCCGGCTCGGCGACGGCCTGCGCTATCCGCACTGCCTCGTCGTCGGCGCCGCACCGCTCGCGCCCGGTTCGGCCGCCCTGGTCGTCACCGCGCCTCATGGCCCGGCCATCGCTCGTCTGATCCGGGCCGTGGAGCGCTTGGAGTCGCGGCCGGCCGTGACGACGCCGACGCGCCTCAGGCTGGCGGTGTTCGCTCAGCACGGTGCCGGCATCGCCTCGGAGGCGTCCGATGCCCTGGGCCGTCTGCGACCCGAATGGTCCTGCCGACCGGGCCCTCATGCCCTCGACCTTGCGCTCGGAGGCACCGCGCTCGCGCTCTTCGTCGGGCTCGTCCGTCTGCCCAGCGTCATTGGCTTCGTTCTGCTGGCGCTGGTCCAGGCCCTGATGCTGGCGCTGCTGACCTTCCGCCTCGCTGCGGTGGGTACCGGAGCGGCCAGACCCTTCGGGATGCGGCCCGTGCTCCTCACCGATGCCGCGCTTCCGACCTACACGGTGCTCGTCGCCCTCTACCGGGAGGCGGCGGTGGTGCCGCGTCTCGTGCGGACGCTGGCGCGGCTCGATTATCCGGCGGCCAAGCTCGACATCAAGTTCCTGCTGGAGGCCGACGATGCGGAGACCGCCGCAGCGCTCCGCGCCATTCCGCTGCCGACCCGGTTCGAGATCGTGACGGTGCCCGACGGCCAACCGCGCACCAAGCCGCGGGCCCTGAACGCGGCGCTGCCGCTGGCCCGCGGCACGTATCTCGTCGTGTTCGACGCGGAGGACGTGATCGAGCCCGACCAGCTCCGGCGCGCGGCCACGCTGTTTGCATGGTCATCCCCCTCGATCGCCTGCCTCCAGGGCCGCCTCGTCATCGACAACGAGGGGGACGGACTATTGCCCCGACTGTTCGCGATCGAGTACGCCGCCTTGTTCGACGTGCTGGCTCCGGCGCTGGCGGCGTGGCGGATGCCGATCCCGCTCGGCGGAACCTCGACGCATTTCCGCACGCGGGTGCTCCGGTCGCTGCACGGATGGGATGCCTGGAACGTGACCGAGGATGCCGATCTCGGCTTGCGCCTCGCCTTGGCGGGTTACCGGGTCGGCGATCTGCCGAGTTCCACCTACGAGGAGGCGCCGAGGCGGCTGAAGGCTTGGCTGCGCCAGCGCACCCGGTGGATGAAGGGTTTTTTGCAGACCAGCTTTACCCACGGCCGGCGCCCGCGCGCGGTCTATCGCCGTCTCGGGGCGGCGGAGACCCTGTGCGCCCTGGCCTTCGTACCCGGCACGGTCGCCTCGGCATTGTTCTACCCGTTCCTGATGGCGGGCAGCCTCGGGGAGCTGTTCCTCGTACCGGCCGACGACACCGTGCTGGCGCATCTCACCCGGGCCGGGGCCTGGACCATCTTCTTCGCCGGCCTTGCGGCGATGTGGCTGCCCGGCTTCATCGGCTGCCTGCGGCGGGGCTGGGGCGATCTCCTGCCCTTCGTCCTGCTGCTGCCGCTCTACCATCTGCTGGTCAGCCTCGCGGCGTGGATGGCGATGGTCGAGTGGCTGCGCGATCCGCACCGCTGGGACAAAACCGAGCACGGGCTGGCCCGCACCTCCCGCACGGGAGCGCTGGGGCGGCGCCCGCTGGGTGATGTCAGATCCGCTTCGACAATTCCGCCGCCGTCTCCGCCGCCGGCCGGCTGAGGTTGACCGCGCCGACGAAGCCGTTGCGGGCGTCCATCAGGTAGACGAGCGCGGTGTGCTCCATCGTGTAGTCGCCGCTCGAACTCGGCACCTTCTTGGCGTAGGCGCGGAACGTCTTGACCGTCGCCGCGACCTGCTCCGAGCTGCCGGTGAGGCCGGTGATGCGCGGGTCGAAGCTCGACAGGTAGGTCTTCAGCGATGCGGGCGTGTCGCGCTCGGGGTCGACGCTGACGAAGGCGACCTTCATCGCATCCGCCTTGGGGCCGAGCGCCGCCAGCACGTCGCTGATCTGCTGGAGCGTCGTCGGGCAGACGTCGGGGCAATGGGTGAAGCCGAAGAACATCAGGTAGGGCTTGCCGGCGAAATCGCGCTCGCTGACCGTCGCGCCGTCCTGGTTCACCAGGGTGAAGGGACCGCCGATGCCGCTCGGGCCGTTCTGCGGATGCTGCGGCACCAGCGTCATCACCAGCGCGACGGAGATCGCCACGAGGCCGGCCACGAATGCGGCGAGTGGCAGGAGAACGCTGCGGGACGGACGCATGGGGCCCTCGAAGGCAGGTCTGTGGAGGCGGCGCGACGGGCGAGGCGGCCGCATGAAAATGGCCCGACCCACGGCATCGCCGATAAGGGAAGCGGCGGTCCGAGCGTGTCGGGCAACGCCCCTCACATCACAGAGCCGGGGCGGGCCGCAAGCCCGCGCGACGCCGCAAGGCCTGCAGTCGCGCGGGGCCTGTACAGGAGGTTCAGGAAGCTTCCGCCCGGATCTCGACGTCCCGATCCACGCTGCGTGCGTTGTGCCGGCGCAGGGCCTCGCCGACCATCAGGAGCGCCGGCCCTTCGAGCCCGGAGGCCTCGACCCGCTCGGCGAGGTCGGCGGCGGTGCCGGCCACCGTTGCCTGCTTGGCTCGGGTCGCGTTGAACACGACGAGGGCCGGCGTCTCGGGGGCGAGCCCCTCGGCGATGGCCCGCTCCAGCAGCACGCGCAGCGTGCGCTTGGGCATGTAGACGATGGTGGTGACGCTCCGGTCGGCGAGCGCGCCCCAGTTCAGATCCTCGGGCAGCGCCCCGCGCCGGTCGTGACCGGTGACGAATTGCAGGCGACGGGCCGCATCGCGATGGGTCAGCGATACGCCGAGCGCCGCCGCCGCCCCCTGCGCCGCGCTGACGCCGGGAACGATGGTGCAGGGGATGCCCGCGGCCTCGCAGGCCTCGATCTCCTCGCCGGCCCGGCCGAAGACGAGCGGGTCACCGGATTTCAGCCGCACCACCTGCTTTCCGGATTTGGCCAGCGACACCATCAGCGCGTTGATGTCGTCCTGGCGGCAGGACGGGCCGTGGCCGGTCTTGCCGACCAGCATGGTGCGTGCCTCGCGGCGGGCATAGTCGAGGATCTCGGGGGCGACGAGGTCGTCGTACAGGATCACGTCGGCGTTGCGTAAGCTTCGCAGGGCCTTGAGGGTGAGGAGTTCGGCGTCACCCGGCCCGGCGCCGACAAGCGTCACCGCGCCGCCGAGGGGCAGCGCCTCGGCCTGACCCATCAGGTCGGCAAGGTCGGCCTCGGTCGGCGTGCGGTCCGGTTCGGCGAAGGCGCGGTCGGTGAAGCGCTCCCAGAAGCCGCGCCGCTCGGCAAAACCGTGGAAGCGGGCCGAGACCGCCTCGCGCCAGTCGCGGGCGGCGCCGACCCAGTGCTTGAAGCCGCGCGGCAGCATCGCCTCGATGCGCGCCCGCACCGTCTGCCCGAAGACAGGGGCGGCGCCCTCGGTCGAGATGCCGACGACGAGCGGCGAGCGGTTGACGATGGCGCCGAACTTCACGTCGCAAAGATGCGGCCGGTCGACCGCATTGACGATGGCGCCGGCCGCGCGCGCCGCCGCGACGAAGGCGACGCAGTCAGCTTCGTCCTCCATGGCGCCGATGGCGAAGGCCGCGCCCTGCAGGTCTTCCAGGGTCCAGCGGCGCTCGTGCAGGGTCACCGAGCCGGCGGCGATCTCGGCCGGCACACCGCGCAACTCCTCGCTCGGTTCTTCGGCATAGACATCGACCCGCGCGCCGGCGGCGGCCAGCAGCTTCACCTTCCAGGGGGCGCCGCCATTGGAGCCAGCGAGCACGGCGCGCTTGTCCTGAAGCGGCACGAACACGGGGAGCACCGCCAGCGGCTCGAGGCCGGCGCGGGTTTCGCGGGGTTGGCGGGGCGTGCTCATGGTCTGTGTGTACGACTCGACTCAGGGGTCCGGTCCGCCTCGCTCATCCGCGCCGAGGCTGCTTTGCAGCACCTCAGGAAGAGGGCGAGAGTGGGACGTAGAGCCTGAAAACTGCGCCTACGCAGCGCTGCGCGCAAGCGCCGGTGCGAGAAGCTTGCGGATCTCAGGGATGCATGAGCCGCAATTCGTTCCCGCCTTGCAGGCCGCGCCCACCGCCTCGACCGAGCCGGCCCCGGCGGCGATAGTCGTGGTGATGACGTCGAGCCCGACGCCGTGGCAGGCGCAGACCACCGGACCGGCCGAGGCCGTCGCCGCCCGGCCCGAGAGCAGGGTGCGCCGGTCGATGGCGTCGATGTCGGGGGCGGCGAATACCGCCTTGGCGAGTTCCCAATCCGGCCGCCGATCCCCCGGCGCCACACTGAGCGCGGCCACGAGGCGGTCGCCGCGCGTGACGACGCAGCGGTAGAGTCCGCGGGCGTGATCGACGTACTCGGCCAGTTCGTGGCCGGGGAACATCCCGCGCACGGATAAAGCCATCTCCCGCGAGCCCTCCCCTGTCGCGAAGAGGAGACCGAAGCCGCCGGAGACGGTCGCCCGTGCCCACCACCAGCCGGCGGGGGCCGCCTGGGCGTCGCGCGTCAGCAGGTAGCCGCGGGATCGGTAAGCCACCGCCTCGACGGAGGCCGGCGTCGCCTTCAGTTCGGGCTGGCCCGAGACCGGATCGGGGATGCCGCGGGCCAGCGCAGCCGCGCGCCCGTGAGAGGCGGTCATGTCAGACCAGTGCATCGGCGCGAAGATCGAGCCCGGCAGAACGGCGTCCGTCACCGTCACTTCGAGGATCGCGCTGCCGAGATCGGTGGTGATGCGCGCAAATCCCCCGTCATTCAGGCGGTAGCGGGCGGCGTCGTCGGGGTGGATCTCGACGAAGGGCACGGCGCGGTGCCCCGAGAGGCGCTGGCTTTTGCCCGTGCGGGTCATGGTGTGCCAGTGGTCGCGGATGCGGCCGGTGTTGAGCACGAGCGGGCGCTCGGCGGTCACCGGCTGCGCCAGGGCGGGCGGCTGCACGGCAACGAAGCGTGCGCGCTGATCGAAGGTGTAGAAGCGCCCGTCGGCGAAGAGCCGGGCGCGGCCCTTCTTCCCGTCCGCTCCGCGCTTCGGCACCGGCCACTGTATCGGCCGGTGGGCATCGTAGCCGCGCTCACTCATCTCGGCGAGGCCGCCGAGGTCGAAATCGCGGGTGCCCTCGTTCTCGAAGGCCGAGAGCGCGGCGTGCTCGCGGAAGATGTCGGCGGCGGACTTGTAGGCGAAGGCTTCGCCGTGGCCGAGGCGGCGGGCGACGTCGCACAGTATCGCCCAATCGGCCCGCGCCTGCCCCGGCGCCTTCAGGAAGGCGCGCTGGCGCGAGATGCGCCGCTCGGAATTCGTCACCGTGCCGTCCTTCTCGCCCCAGGCGAGCGCCGGCAACAGCACGGTCTTCTTGCCCGTCGCGCGGGCGCTGTCGCTGGTCGCGACGGCCTCCGAGACGACGTAGAGGTCGAGCCCCTGGATCGCTTCGCGGATCCGGTCGGCCCGCGGCATCGAGACGAGCGGATTGGTGCCGATCACCCACAGCGCCTTGATCTTGCCCCGCTCGATCGCCTCGAATAGGGCCACCGCCTTCATCCCCTCGCCGGTGATGATGTTGGGCGCCTTCCAGAAGCGGCGCACCCGGTCCACCTCCTCGGGGGCGAAGTGCATGTGAGCGGCCAGCATGTTGGCCAAGCCCCCGACCTCGCGCCCACCCATGGCGTTGGGCTGGCCGGTGAGCGAGAGCGGCCCCATGCCGGGCTGTCCGATCCGCCCGGTCGCGAGATGGCAGTTGATGATGGCGTTGCCCTTGTCGGTGCCCTGGGCCGACTGGTTCGCCCCCTGGCTGAAGGCGGTGACGACCCGCTTCGTCTTCGCGAACAGTTCGAAGAAGGCCTGCACGTCGGCTTCCGCCAGCCCCGTGGCGCTGGCGGTGGCGGCGACATCCGGCGCGATCTGCCGGGCGCGCTCCAGAGCGCCCTCGAAGCCGGCGGTGTGCGCCTCGATGAAGCGTCCGTCGAGCTTCGCCTGTCCGGCCAGATAGGCAAGCAGGCCGGAGAACAGCGCGGAATCGGTGCCGGGCTGGAGGCCGAGATGGAGGTCGGCCTCCTCCCCGGTCTGCGTGCGGCGGGGATCGACGGTGACGATCCGGGTGCCGCGGCTGTTGCGCGCATCGACCATGCGGCGAAACAGGATCGGGTGGCACCACGCGGTATTGGAGCCGACGAGCACGATCAGGTCGGCCTCGTCGAGATCCTCGTAGCAGCCGGGTACGGTGTCGGAGCCGAAGGCGCGGCGGTGGGCGGCGACGGCGCTCGACATGCACAGCCGCGAATTGGTGTCGACATGCGGCGTGCCGAGGAAACCCTTCGCCAGCTTGTTGGCGACGTAATAGTCCTCCGTCAGGATCTGGCCCGACAGGTAGAAGGCGATCGCGTCCGGCCCGTGCTGCTCGGCGATCCGCCTCAAGCCCCCGGCGACCGTGCCGAGCGCGCCCTCCCAGGTCGCGGTCTGGCCATCGACGGTCGGGGCGAGCAGCCGGTCGCCGAGATCGACGGTCTCGCCGAGCGCCGAGCCCTTGGAGCAGAGGCGGCCGAAATTCGCGGGATGCTCGGGATCGCCCGCGATCGCCACCCCGCCCTGGCCGTCCGGCGTCGCGAGCACGCCGCAGCCGACGCCGCAATAGGGGCAGGTCGTCTTCACTGCGGGCGCGGCGAGATCGAGGGCGGGCTGAGACATCGCGAATCCTCGGCGGATCTTTTCGCCACACGGACGTTTCGCCCGAGATCGCAAAAGTCGGGCCGCTCGCTCGCACACCGCCGAAGGTGGCCGAAAGTCCAAGCCGTTTCAGATGGTTCGGGCCGATCCTCGCCTGCTATCCTCGGTGGCGCTTCCGGCCTCATGGATATCCGCCGGCCCGGCCTCAGATAACCATGAGAGAACGATCAGGGAGACGAACACCATGAGCGAGTCCGCGAGCCCCCAGCCCGAGCGGATCGATCCCGTCACCGCCGAACAGGCGGACAATGCCGGCACGCCCCTGCGGGTGACCGCGACGCCCGCGGCGCTCGAACTGATCGAGGAACTCAAGTCGGAGTACGGCCCGGTGATGTTCCACCAGTCCGGCGGTTGCTGCGACGGTTCCTCGCCGATGTGCTACCCCGTGGGCGACTTCATCACGAGCGACGGCGACGTTCATCTCGGCCGCGTCGGCGGTGCGGACTTCTTCATCTCACGCTCGCAGTTCGAAGTCTGGAAGCACACCCACATCATGCTCGATGTGGTGCCCGGCCGCGGCGGCATGTTCTCGCTCGAGAACGGCCGCGAAAAGCGCTTCCACGTCCGCTCGCGGCTGTTCACGCAGGCGGAGAACGAGGCATTGTCCGGCGCCTGCCGATTGTAGGCGCAGGCCGTCAGCGCAGGCCGATCTCCGTGCGGCTCTCCGCGGCGAGGCGGAGGTCCGTCTCCGCCGCCGCGTCGAGCGGGGAGAGGCGTGCCGCGGTGCCATGCAGGGCGCCCGCGGCGTCACCGTTGAAGCTGCCATCGAGGAGGCCGGGGCGGCTCGTCCCGTCGGCGGTGACCACCCGCCACGCCAGGATGCGCGGACCCGCCTCGCCCTCGCGCGGCGGAAGCAGCGCGGCGTAGGGCCGGCGCTGGCCATCCTCGGCGACGAAGGTGCAGGCAGCGACCCGCGCCGTGCCGAAGACGAGCCCGAGATCGGTGTGGGTCTCGCAGGTCAGCGTTCCCGCCACCCTGCCCTCTCCGGTGGCATCGGTCGTGCGCGCGTCGGCGGCAGTGGCGAGGGTCGTGCGCATGGAAACGACTCCGCATGGAAGAGTCGCCTCCACGAGGAAGTGTTGCCGTTGATCATGATCGGCCCGCATTGCCGGCCGATGTTGTGGCGATGCCCGATTGTTTCGTCGGGCATCGCGATCACGCAATCACAGGCCCAGCTTACGCCTCGCGCCGCAGGGCGTGGACCGAGAACAGCCCGTCCGGGTCGGTCCAGGCCTCGAGCGAGGCCCAGCCGGCACGGGCGGCGAGCGCCCGGAACCCGTCGAGGGTGTACTTGTAGCTGTTCTCGGTGTGGATCGATTCGCCCTCCGCGAAGGCGAAGCTGCGGCTGGCCACGCGCACGGTCTGCGCCCGGCGGCTGACGAGATGCATCTCGATGCGCGAGGCCGCCTCGTTGAAGAAGGCCCGGTGCGTGAAGTCTTCGAGGCTGATCTCGCCGTCGAGTTCGCGATTGATGCGGTGGAGAAGATTGAGGTTGAACGCGGCCGTGACCCCGGCCGCGTCATCGTAGGCCGCCTCCAGCACGGCCCGGTCCTTCACGAGATCCACGCCGAGCACCAGCGTCGCGCCCGGTCCCAGGATGCGGCCGAACACATCGAGGAGGCGGGTCGCCTCGCCGGGCTCGAAATTGCCGATGGTCGAGCCGGGGAAGAAGCCTGCCAGAGGCCGCTCGCCGAAGCCGTCGGGCAGGGCGAAGGCGCGGGTGAAGTCGGCGACCACCGGCTCGACAGTGAGATCGGGAAAGTCGCCGCGCAGGGTTTCGGCCTGTTCGCGCAGGAACTCGCCCGAGACATCGACGGGGAGATAGGCCGAGAGGCTCGGCAGGTGCCGCAGCAGACGCCGCAGCTTGGCGGTCGAGCCGCTGCCGAACTCGACCAGCGCCGCACCCTCCGGCACCAGGGCGGCGATCTCGGGGCCGCGCGCGTCGAGGATGCCGAGCTCCGTCCGGGTCGGGTAGTATTCCGGCAGGACGGTGATCTGCTCGAACAGGGCGGAGCCGGCGGCGTCGTAGAAATACTTTGCCGGCAGCGCCTTCGGGCTCGTGCCGAGCCCGTCCCAGACATCGGCCAGGAACAGGCCGTTCTCGGAGATGGGGGCGGCGGGGCTCGATGCCGTCAGGCGGGGGTCGATCGTCAAAGGCTTACTCCGGGACCGCGGGAGGGTTGGGGGCGAGGCGGGGGATCAGCCCTGCGCGTCGGCGAGCCGCAGGCCGGTGAACTGCCAGCGCTGGTGCGGGTAGAAGAAGTTGCGGTAGCCGGCCCGCGCATGCCCGTCCGGCGTCGCGACCGAGGCGCCGCGCAGCACGTACTGGCTCGACATGAACTTGCCGTTGTACTCGCCAAGCGCACCGGAGACCGGGCGGTAGCCCGGATAGGGGCCGTAGGCGCTCCGGGTCCATTGCCAGACGAGGCCGAAGGCGTCGTCGATCAGGCCGTCGCGGGCGGCGACCTCCCACTCGGCTTCCGTCGGCAGATCGCGGCCGGCCCAGCGGGCATAGGCGTCGGCCTCGAAGTAGCTGACATGGGTGACGGGCGCGGCCGGATCGACGGCCTTGCGGCCGGCGAGCGACATCATCGACCAGTTCTTGTCATCCCGGAGCCAGTAGCCCGGCGCCTCCCAGCCCTCGCGCTGGACGCAGAGCCAGCCCTCGTTGAGCCACAGCTCGGGCCGCGCGTAGCCGCCGTCTTCGATGAAGGCGAGCCAGTCGCGGTTCGTCACGAGGCCGCGGTCGATGGTGGCGCCGAGCATCAGCACGTCGTGGCGCGGACTCTCGTTGTCGAAGGCAAAGCCGTGCCCGTCATGGCCGATCCGGGTGATGCCTCTTTCAAGAGCAGCCTTACCGGCGCTTGCCTGCGCGTTGGGCATCGCCCAGCCCGTATCGTAGACGGGATCGAGCGGGTTCTGCGCGAAGGCGTGCAGGATGTCGGTAAGCATCAACTCCTGATGCTGCTGCTCGTGGTAGAGGCCGATCTCCAGGATCGGCAGGGCGCGCTCCAATGCCTCGTCCGAGGTTTCGCGCAGCCACACCGTCACCGCGCGGTCGACATGGGTGCGGTAGGCGGCGGTCTCCGCCATGGTCGGCCGGGTGATCATCCCGCGCAGGAAGCGCGGCTGCCGCGGGCCCGCCTGCACGTAGTAGGAGTTGAACAGGTAGTGCAGGCGCTCGTCGTAGATGGCGTAGCCCGGCAGGTGCTCGCGCAGCAGGAATTGCTCGAAGAACCACGTCGTGTGCGCCCGGTGCCACTTGGTCGGGCTCGCATCCTCCATCGACTGGATCTGCTGATCCTCGGGCGAGAGCGGCGCGGCGCGCCTCTCGGTCTCGTCGCGCACGGTGCGGAACGCGGCGATCCATGCGTCGCGGTCGATCGGTCGGGCGTCGAGCGGGGGCGGCGGGAAGGCCGCGCCGCGCTCAGGGTGGGTGAGACGTGCTGCACCGGCTGCCATTGTTGGAATCTCTTCCTCCGTTGCGCGCCGGAAATAGACGCCGAATGTCGTCTGACAACGTGGAGGCCCGCCAAGCTGTTCGTCGCACCCCTTGTCGCACCTGCAGCCGCCATCGCCCGAAGCGCAGCCTTTTTGCAGCCGCAGTGAGGTGTCCTTAACCGTCGTGGACGGACACTCGACGCCCCACGGTTTCTAGGGATGCGCGAGCCCGGGCGGCGGTGATGCGGATCGATCTGATGGCAGGGGCGACCCTTTCGGCGGCGTTGCCGGCGCAGAATTCTCAGCCGGTCATCCTCGTCTTCGATTCCGGCCTCGGCGGTCTCACCGTGCTGGATCAGGTGCGCCGCGCCCGGCCGGATGCGTCCTACGTCTACGCCGCGGACGACGCGGCCTTCCCCTACGGTGCCCTGACCGAGGAACGGCTGGTGGCGCGGGTGATCGCGGTGATGGAGCGACTGCTCCTGCGTCACGCCCCCGACCTCGTGGTGATCGCCTGTAACACCGCCTCGACCCTGGTGCTGCCGGCGCTGCGCCAGCGCTTCGTCACGCCCTTCGTCGGCGTGGTGCCGCCGATCAAGCCGGCCGCCGCGCTGACGCGGACCCGTCTCATCTCCCTGCTCGCCACCCCCGGCACCGTGGCGCGGGCCTATACCCACGATCTCGTCGCGAACTTCGCGGGCGATTGTGCCGTGACGCTGGTGGGCTCGAAGAACCTCGCGGGCTACGCCGAGGCCGAGATGGCCGGCGAGCCGGTCTCGGACGCAGCGATCCTGGCTGAGATCAGGCCCTGCTTCGTGGAAGGGGCGGATGGACGACGCACCGACGTGGTCTGCCTCTCCTGCACCCACTACCCGCTGCTGCTGCCCCGCTTCGAGCGCCTCGCCCCCTGGCCGGTCACTTGGATCGACCCGGCTCCCGCCATCGCCCGTCGGGTGATCCAGCTTCTCGGCGAGATGCCCGCGCACGCGCTCGACGCGCCGCCCGCCTGCGCCGTGTTCACCGGCGGGGCCGGGCTCAATCCGGCGCTTGGCCGCTCGCTGGAGCGGCGGGGCCTGTCCGAGACGGTGATCGAGGCGATGCCGCTGACGCTGTGCTGAGACGGGACGTCAGCGCATCGCCCACGCTGCCAGTTCCTCCGGCACCAGCGTCGCCGCATCCTGCCGGGCGATGATCTCCGCGAGACCGACCGGCGAAAAATCCCAGGCATCGACGCCGACATCGCAGGAGCGGGTGGTGTCGGGTAACGTCGCGTGGGTGTGTCCGTAGAGGTGGCGGGTCTCGCGCCACAGGCCGGGCCAGGCGCGGTGGGCGTAGTGCGCCAGGAACAGCCGCCAGGACTGGCCGGTCTCGTCGGTCACCGAAATCCGGACGCTTTCCACCGGCGACTCGGCCCAGGGTAGGTCGAGCACGCGGTTGCTATCGTGGTTGCCCCGCACCAGCCGCTTGATGCCGTTGAGCCGGGCGAAAACGCTGGCGCAATGGTTGCGGCTCGCATGGGCAGCGAAGTCGCCGAGATGCCAGACCTCGTCCGCCGCCCCGACCCGCGCGTTCCAGCGGGCGATCAGCGCCTCGTCATGCGCCTCCACCGAAGCGAAGCCGGTTCGCCGACGCTCGACGAGCCGGGCGTCGCCGAAATGGGTGTCGGCGATGAAGAGGGTTGCCATTCGTTCTTCACGAAGATGTGAGAGGCGTCGTTGGGCTCGGAGGGGAGGAGCCGGCTTCGCGTGCACCACGATCCCAACTCGCTCGACGCCGCCGGGTCTCCGTCGCAAACAACAACAAAAGGCACAATTCTGCCGATCTGCTGTCCGGAGCCACATGAATGGGGCAGGTTCCCCGGCGGATGTGTCGAAATGCGCAGGATTTTTCAGAGGACTTGTGGCGAAGTGTCACCTGTGTCGCTCGGCTCACCTGCACAAACGTGCTAGCGCGGCTGCCATGCCGGTCTGGACAAAAATCCTCATTGTCGTCGCCATTGCCGTGATCCTGACGGCGTGGGGATGGATGCTGGACGTGAGCCTGTCCGCCGTCCATGCGTGGCTTCTCGACCGGATCGGCCATACCGGGATGCGCCTTCTGATCGGGACGATGGTGTTCGCGGGGGCCTGGGCCCTCTGGAAGGAGACGGAGGATCGATGAGCCGGCCTTTCGCCGTCGCGCTACTGGCGCTGTCTCTCTATCTCGGCGTGCTGGATTGCGCCGTGAATCTCGGCTTCTCGGCGGTCCATGCGTGGCTGCTCGATCTGGTCGGCAGGGCCGGCCTGTGGATCGTCATCGCGGCCACCCTGTTCGGCGGTACCTGGGCTGTCTGGAGCGAGCAGGAAGACGGCTGACGGCCGGCTTCGAAAATGATGCTCTGGGCTTTTGTTATTGCATCGTCCTTTTCCGAAAGCCGGTAGCCACCTTTCGGGACGATGCTCTAAAACCTGTCGATCACCGCGGCAGCCCAGATCAGGGCGGCGATGACCTGCGTCAGGAACGCGCCGGCCGAGGCCAGATCCTTCACGATGCCGATCCGCTCGTGCCGGCCGGGATGGAGGTGGTCGCACAGCTTCTCGATCGCGGTGTTCAGGAGTTCCGCCCCGAGCATCAGCAGCAGGCTGGCGATGAGCGCCACCCGCACCCACAGGCTGCCGCCGAGAACGAGCGCCACGGGCAGGCCGAGCGCCAGCAGGACGAGTTCGAGCCGGACCGCCCGTTCGGTACGACCGCCATGGACGAGGCCGCGCCAGGAATTTAGGAAGGCGAGGTAGAGCGCGGTCACGGCCTCTCCCCTGGAACCGCCCGGGCGATCCACTTGGCGAGGATCGGGCCGGTCGCCAGCACCACGAACAGGCGCAGGGTCTGCACCGCCAGCACGAACGACACATCGACCCGCGAGCCGACGGCGATGATCGCCACCGAATCGAGCCCGCCCGGACTGGTGGCCAGGAAGGCGGTGAGGAAATCGATCGGGAGCCAGTGGGTGAGGATCCAGGCCCAGACGCCGCAGAGCAGGATGATCCCGATGGTCGCCGCCAGCACCCCCGGCAGCGCGTGGAGCGTCTCTTCCAGGGTGCGCCGGTTGAAGCGCAGCCCGACATACCAGCCGACCGCCGCGTAGGCCGCATCGAGCACCGGCGCGGGCAGGGCGATGTCGAGAAGGCCGGCAGCGTGCAGGCCCGCACCGAGCAGCATCGGCCCGATCAGGGGGGCGGAGGGCAGCCGCAGCAGCGACGCAAGGCCGAACCCGGCGGCGGCGACCGCGATCGTCGCCGCGAGGCCGGGCCAGCTCCACGTCTCGCCGGGAGCGCCCGCGCCGGACGGGCCGGCGACGTCGGCGAGAAGGCGCGCGGCGAGCGAGGCCGAGAGCACCACGGCGGCGACGCGCACGTACTGCATGAACGCGACCAAGCGCGGGTCGGCGCCGTAATCCTCCGCCATCGCCACCATGGCGGCGGCTCCGCCCGGCGACGAGCCCCAGGCCGCCGTCGTGCCGGGCAGGACGCGCAGCCGCGTGAGCGCCAGCCCGGTGAGCGCGCCGGCCGCGACCGTCACACCGACGACCGCGAGGATGATGAGCCCGTCCTCGCGCAGGGTCGCGGCGATCTCGGTGGTTGCGGAGCGGGCGACGAGGCAGCCGATCGCCGCCTGGGCTGCCAGGAAGAGCGGCCGGCCGAGCGAGAGTCCGGCGCCGCGAACCCCGAAGGCGATCGCGGCAAGCATCGGCCCGAGGAGGAAGGCGGCGGGGAAATGCGCGCGGCTCAAGCCGTAGGCGAGAGCGGCCGAGACGGCGACGAGCGCCGCCCAGCGCAGGAGGATGCGGGTCTCGGGCACGGGCCTGGATGCTGGATCGCGCGGGGGAAGAGCGGGAGAGGAATTGCGCGTGGCCCGCGCTACACGCTCTTCCCCGAACTGTCACGGCACGGGGCCGGGGCGCCGACTTCGGCGGCGGGCTCAGGCGGTCCACCGCTCCCGCTCGCCGGGCGGTGGGACACCGTAGGCCTCATCCTCCCGGCAGGCGGCGGTGCCGGGCGGCGCGTGCGCCCGGAAGAAGGCCGCGAGATGCGCGAGGCCCGCCGCCCGCGGATCGCTGGAACGCCATGCCAGAGCCAGGGTGCGGCCGGGGCCCTCTCCCTCGAAGTGGCGCACCACCGTCAGCCCGGTCGGATCGGGGCCGGAGGGAATCGCCAAGGCCGGAATCAGGGTATAGCCGGCGCCCGCCGCCACCATCGAGCGCAGGGTTTCGAGGCTCGTGGCGTGCCGGCCCGCGCCGCGCAGGGTACCGCAGGCGGCGATGGTCTGGTCGCGCAGGCAATTGCCCTCGTCGAGCAGCAGCAGGTCCGGCCCGCTCAGGTTTTCCGCCCGCGGCGCCGCACCCTGGGCGAAGGCGTGGTCCACCGGGCAGGCGAGCCGGAATGGCTCGACGAAGAGCGGCGAGAGGGTGAGCCCCGAAGCCGCGACCGGCAGGGACACCAGGGCCGCGTCGATGCGCCCATCACGCAAGCCATCAAGGATCTCGGCGGTGCGCGCCTCGCTGAGCGCCAGCGTCAGAAGGGGAAATTCCTGGCGCAGCAGGCGCAAAACCAGGGGGAAGTAGTAGGGCCCCAGCGTCTGGATCGCGGCCAGCACCAGCCGGCCGGTGAGCGGCGAGCCGCGCCCCTCGACGGCGAGCGCCAGCAGGCGCTGCGCCTCGCCGAGCACCACGCGGGCCTGCCGCACGATCCTCTGCCCCGCAACCGTCAGCAACACGCGACGGTTGGACCGCTCGAACAAGGTCAGCCCGAGCGCATTCTCGAGTTTGCGCACCTGTACGGACAGCGTCGGCTGGCTCACGTTGCAGCGTTCGGCGGCCCGGCCGAAATGCCCCTCGTCGGCGACGGCGACGACATATTCGAGATCGCGCAGGGAGAGTCCGGATAGGTTCATAGGCTGCATCTATCACGTCGTTTGTAATGATGCATTTGCCAATGGGTCATGCCTGGGTCATACCTGCGAGCGAGAATGGTTCCAGGTTTCGGCCCGCTGGCTCTCGCCTGCGCTGGCCGACCGAACCATCCGATGTTTCAAAGAGAGAGTGACGCATGAGCGAGAACCGCCCGATTCTGACGACCCGCCAGGGCCATCCGGTCCGCGACAACCAGAGCACGCGCACGGTCGGAGAGCGGGGACCGGCGACGCTCGAGAATTACCAGTTCATCGAGAAGATCACTCATTTCGACCGCGAGCGGATTCCCGAGCGTGTGGTGCATGCCCGCGGCGCTGGCGCGCACGGCTACTTCGAGGCCTACGGCAAGATCGGCAACGAGCCGGCTTCCAAGTACACCCGCGCCCGCGTGCTGAACGAGACCGGTGTGAAGACGCCGATGTTCGTGCGCTTCTCCACCGTGGCCGGTGCCAAGGAATCGCCCGAGACCGAGCGCGACCCGCGCGGCTTTGCGGTGAAGTTCAAGACTGTCGAGGGCAACTGGGACCTCGTGGGCAACAACCTCAAGGTCTTCTTCATCCGCGACGCGATCAAGTTCCCCGACATGATCCACGCGTTCAAGCCGGATCCGGTGACGAACCGCCAGGAGGCATGGCGCTTCTTCGACTTCGTGGCGCAGCACCCCGAAGCGATCCACATGGTGACTCACCTGAAGTCGCCGTGGGGCATTCCGGCCAACTATCGCGAGATGGAAGGCTCGGGCGTCAACACCTACAAGCTGGTCAACGACCAGGGCGAGGCCGTGCTCTGCAAGTTCCACTGGGAGCCCAAGCAGGGCGTCCGCAACCTGACCTCGGCCCAGGCGGCGGAGATTCAGGGCAAGGACGTCGGCCACGCGACGCGTGACCTCTACGACAACATCAGCGCCGGCAACTTCCCCGAGTGGGAATTCTGCGTGCAGATCATGCCCGACGGCCCGAACGACCACCTGTCGTTCGATCCGCTCGACGACACCAAGCTGTGGCCGGTCGAAGACTTCCCGCTGCTGCCGGTCGGCCGCATGGTTCTCGACCGCGTGCCGGACAACTTCTTCGCGGAAGTCGAGCAGTCGGCCTTCGGCACGGGCGTGCTCGTGGACGGCATCGACTTCTCGGACGACAAGATGCTGCAGGGCCGGACGCTGTCCTACTCGGACACGCAGCGCTACCGCGTCGGCGCCAACTACCTGCAGCTGCCGATCAACGCGCCGCAGCCCGGTGTGAAGGTCTATTCGAACCAGCGCGATGGCCAGATGACCTACGGCGTCGATGGGACGGGCCAGAACCGGCACATCAACTACGAGCCGTCGACCCTCGGCGAAGGGCTGCGCGAGGCGCCCAAGCCGGCACGCGACTACCACCAGCCGGTGAGCGGTAATCTCGGCCGCTACCAGACCTCGCGCACCGAGGACGACTACACCCAGGCCGGTGTGCGCTACCGTTCGTTCCAGGATTGGGAGCGCGAGGATCTGATCGCCAATCTCGTCGGCGACATGAAGCAGTGCCCGGAAGCCATCCAGCTTCGGATGGTCTGGCACTTCTGGCACGCTGATGAGGATTACGGCCGCCGCGTCGCGGAAGGAGCCGGGATCGATCTGGAGAAGGCCAAGGCCCTGCCGCCCCTCCCCGGCCGTGCCGCCCCGCACAAGCGCCTCCAGGCAGAGACCTACACCGACGGCAGCACCGCCTCGCACAAGGTTGCCGCCGAGTAAGGCCGAGAACCCAAAGACGTAAAAAACCCCGCTCGACCATCACGTCGGGCGGGGTTTTTCTTGAGAAGAAGATGGGAGCATCAATGCTCCCATCGTCTCAGAACGTTACGGACAGGAGCGACGCACGCCGCGACGAACGGCGTAGGTCTGCGTCTGCGGATCGTAGGTCTTGAAGCGGCGGGCGCACTCCGCGACCAAGTCGTCGTCACCGCCGGGCGCGACACCGGTCGTCACTGTTTCGGTGCCGTAATAGCCGGCCGGCGCGTAGTAACCCTCGTCGTAGCCGCCGTAGCCATAACCCGGATATCCGTAGCCGCCGCCGTAGAGGCCGCCTGCCGCGAGGCCGAGACCGGCGCCGACTCCCAGGCCGAGCCCGAGACCGCCGTAGCCGTAACCCCGGCGATAGAAGCCGGCATTGCGCCAGCGATTGCCGCCGTAGTAGCCGCGATTGCCGAAGCCGGGCCGCACGCCCGCGACGCCGTTGCCGAAGCCGGGACGACCAACGCCGAACCCAGGGCGACCGGCAAAGCCGCCGCCGGCCAGGCCGGCGCCGCCCCGGAACCCACCGCCGGCCAGACCGGCTCCACCGCCGCGGAAGCCGCCCCCGGCAAAGCCGCCGCCGCCGCCGCGGCCGAACCCGCTCACGCCGCCTGCGCCGAGAGCGCTGCGGAAGTTGCCGCCGCCGAGGCCGCCGGAACCGCCGACACCGATCGGGCGCGCGTCAGCGCTCGCCGGAAGATAGGCCAGGGCGCCCGCAAGGACGGCCGAGGCCAGGAAGATCTGTTTCATCGTCATTCCCTTGGAATTCGAGAGAATGGCCTGCACCGGTTTCCACCGGCGAAAAATGGGCCGTTGTCTTAAGAACGCCGGGCGATGACGGATGATCCTACGGCCAAGATTGCTCGAATGTCGCGCATGCGTCGCCATTCGCGCGCGGGTGTCTTGAAAGCTCTCCGATCTAACCTTGGCCGTTAAGTCCGGCGGCGGCGCGCGGCGAGTGCGAGCAGGAGGCAGCCGATGAGGCCGGCCCCGAACGGCAGATCGCCGAAGGCGGCGTAGAGAGTTCGTCCGGGCAGCCTTGCCGGCAAACTCGCATCGAGTACGCCCTCGATGCCGAGCGGAAGGCTCGCGACGATCCGGCCATGGGCATCGACCACCGCTGAGATGCCGGAATTGGCATCGCGCACCAGCGGCAACCCCTCCTCCACCGCCCGCAGCCGGCTCTGCGCGAAGTGCTGGCGCGGGCCCGGCGTGTCGCCGAACCACGCATCGTTGGTGAGGTTGAGGATCAGCCCCGGCACGGCGGGCGCACCCTCGGCCGGATCGGGCGGCAGGATCGCGCCGGGAAAGATCGCCTCGTAACAGATCGTCGCCGCCACCGGCGGCAGGCCCGGCACGTTGAGGATGCGCTGGCCGGCGCGATCGCCTGCGGTGAAGCCACCGGGGATGGAGACGAACTGGCGCAGACCCACAGCCCGCAGCAGCGCATCGAGCGGCCCCGGCAGGTATTCGCCGAAGGGGACGAGGTGGACCTTGTCGTAGAGGTCGCCGAAGTGCCCGCCCGCGCCGATCGTCAGGATCGAATTGAAGAAGACGGCGTTCTCGCGGGTCAGCCGCTCGCCGTCGGGCAGCTCGCGCACCCGCGCGGCGCCGGCGATGAGCTGCTTGCCCTCGGGCAAAGCCGCGCCGATCCGCCCGAGCGCCTGCGGGTCGCGCTGGATCAGGAACGGGAAGGCCGATTCCGGCCAGATCAGGTGGGTGACGTCGGCGATGCCGGTGCGGTCGGGCGAGAGGGCGCGGTCGCTGAGTTCGAGATACTTGCCGACGATCCGCTCGCGGTTCTCCGAGCCGAACTTGTCGTCCTGCGGGATGTTGGGCTGGATCAGCCGCAGGCGCACGCCCGCCACGGTCGGATCGGGCGCGGCGGGCACGCGCCCGGCGCCGTAGGCGGCAAGCCCCGCGAGCGCTGCGAGGCCTGCCAGAGCCGGCCCGAACCGGCCCCGCGGTGTCGCGCCGGTGGCGAGCGTCGCGGGCGCGGCGGCGATCAGCACCGCGAGCAGGGTCAGGCCGTAGAGGCCGACGAGCGAGGCGGCCTGCATCGTCCAGAGGTTGCCCCCGAGCGCCATGCCCAGCGTGTTCCAGGGAAAGCCCGTCAGGATGTGCCCGCGCAGCCACTCGGCGGCCGTGAGCCCGAAGGCGAGCGCCGCGATGCGGGCGGCCCCCCGCGACCAGACGAGGCGTGCGAGGGCAAAGCCCGCGGCGAAGAACAGGGCGAGCACCGCCGGCAGGCCGACGACGCCGAGCGGCAGCGCCCAGGCGAACTGGTCCGCTTCCACGAGGAAGGCGGCGCCGAGCCACCACAGTCCGGCGGTGAAGTAGCCAAAGCCCCAGGCCCAGCCGATCCCGGCGCAAACCCATACCGTGCGCCGCCCGGAGCCATCGATCGCCGCGCCGTCGATCAGCCAGACGGCAATCGAGAGCGAGACGAGGAGCGCGGGGAACAGGCCATAGGGTGGCATCGCCAGCGCGCCGCAGGCGCCCGCCGCGACGGCGATCGCCGCCCGCGTCCAGCCGTGGCTCAGGATGATCCGGTGCGCGATGGCCTCGAAGAGGCCGATCCGTGCCGCGGCCGAGCCTATTCCGGCACCGGGCGAGCGGCCGAGCGGAGCGGTCATGCCGTATCGCTTTGTCTCGTGATCGTTAGCATGAGGTGCATTCCTTGCGATGAACACGTCGTCGGAATGCGCCAGCCTTGCTCGCGCCGTCTCGTTCCCGAAAGCCGGAGGCCGCCTTTCGGGACGATGCTTTACCGGCCGGATTCAGCGACCTGCGCCGTGTCGGTGTCGGGTGCGTGCGGTGCCGGGCGGGGCGGCGGCAGGGCGAGCGGCACCACGGTGCCGATCTTGGCCTGCGCGCGCTGGAGCTTGATCCGCTTGACCCGCCGGGGGTCGGCGTCGAGCACCTCGAATTCGAGGTCGTCGGGGCCGGGAATTCGCTCACCGCGCTTCGGAACCCGGCCAGCCAGCGTGACGATCAGGCCGCCGATCGTGTCGATTTCTTCCGCGAGTTCTCCGAAGGCGGCGGCGAGGTCGAGTCCGGTGGCCGCCGACACCTCCGCAAGGCCGGCGCGGGCGTCGGCGATGTATGCCTCCGTCTCGCCTTCCATGCGGTTGACGAGCTGGCCCTCGGCCACGTCGTGCTCATCCTCGATGTCGCCGACGACCATCTCGATCAGATCCTCGATCGAGATCAGCCCATCGGTGCCGCCATACTCGTCGATGACCAGCGCCATGTGGGTGCGCGTGGCCTGCATCCGCACCAGCAGGTCGATGGCCGGCATGGAGGGCGGCACGAACAGCACCGGACGCTGGATGCGGGTGGAGGCAAGGGTTGCGGTGAGATCGACCTTGCCGAGATCGAGGCTGCGCAGCGCGCCGCGGGCGGAAGCCGTGCGGCGCGGGCGCGGCGTCGGCTTGGCCTCGGCGCCGGTGACCACGGGCTGCGGCGCGGCCCGGCGCGGGGCGGCTTCCGCCTGGGTGGCGAGGTATTCCACGAAGTCGCGGATGTGGACCATGCCGCGGGGATCGTCGAGGGTTTCGCCGTAGACCGGCAGGCGCGAATGGCCGGCGGTGCGGAACAGCTTCAGAAGATCGCCGAGGCTGGTGTCGCTGGCCACTGCCACGATGTCGGCGCGGGGCAGCATCACATCGTCGACGCGCACCTTGTGCAGGCCGAGCACGTTCTTGAGCATGGCGCGCTCGAGGGGAGAAAAGGCGTCCTCACCCGTGCCGGGCTCGGCCAGGGCCTCCTCGATGTCGGTGCGCAGGGAGTCGCGCGGACGCATTTGGAAGACGTTCAGCAGACGATCGTACCACGCCTCGCGTGGGGGCGGTTCGGCGTCCGCGGCTGGCGCGGCCAGGGCCGCGCCGCGACTTCGGTCGTTGGTCATGGGTCTCTAGGCTGGATACGGCGGGAGTGCCGGAGTTCAGTCGTCGTAAGGATTCGGAATGCCGAGCGCGCGGAGCGCGGCGACCTCGAGCGCCTCCATGGCGTCGGCCTCGGCCTCGCCGGTCTCATGGTCCTGTCCGAGAAGGTGAAGGGTGCCATGAACGAGGAGGTGGGCGAAATGGTGCTCGAAGGGCTTCGACTGCTCCGCACTCTCGCGCACGAGCGTGTCATACGCAAGAACCACATCGCCGAGGGGCCGCGCCAGACCCGGCTGGAACGGTTGCTCCGCGGCCGGAAACGATAACACGTTGGTGGGTTTATCCTTGTTCCGCCATGTGCGGTTCAGGTCCTGGACGGTGGCGTCGTCGGCGAGCAGGACGCTCACTTCGACGGGGCCGGCGGCCGAATCGGGCAGGATTGCCAATCCCGCCTCGACGGCCCGCAGCGTGAACGCCTCCAGTTCGGGGATCGCCTGTTCCCAACGCGCATCCTCGACGGCGATGTCGATCTCGTTGTCGCTCATGTCGGTCGGTGCAGGCTCACGCCAGCGGCCGGCGCCGCGGGTTCGGGTTGCGGTCGGCCTCGCCCTCGCCGTGGGCGGCGGACTCGTAGGCCGTGACGATGCGGCGCACGAGGTCGTGGCGCACCACGTCCACGTCGCGGAAGCGCACGCGGCCGATGCCCTCGACGCCGTCGAGGACGTTGACCGCCTCGACGAGGCCGGATTTCTGGCCCGGCGGCAGGTCGATCTGGCTCGGATCGCCGGTGATGATCATGCGCGAGTTCTCGCCCAATCGGGTCAGGAACATCTTCATCTGCATCGAGGTCGTGTTCTGCGCCTCATCGAGCAGCACCACGGCATTGGTCAGCGTGCGCCCGCGCATGAAGGCGAGCGGGGCGATCTCGATGATGCCGGTCTGAAGGCCGCGATCGACGTGGCGCGCCTCCATGAAGTCGTAGAGCGCATCGTAGATCGGGCGAAGATACGGATCGACCTTCTCACGCATGTCGCCGGGCAGGAAGCCGAGCCGCTCGCCGGCCTCGACGGCCGGGCGCGACAGGATCAGCCGCTCGGCATGGCCCTGCTCCAGCAGCGAGACGGCGTGGCCGACCGCGAGCCAGGTCTTTCCGGTGCCGGCGGGGCCTTCGGCGAAGACGAGTTCGTTGGCACGCAGGAGCTTGATGTAGTCGCTCTGCGCCGCGTTGCGCGCACGCACGGCACCGCGCTTGCGGGTGGCGATCTGCTCAAACTGCTCGCGGCCATTATCGGCGACGATCTCGGCGGAGGGGAACAGGTTGCCCTGGACGGTGACCTCCTGGATCACCCCGTCCACGTCGCCCAGCGTCAGGGTCGTGCCGGCCTTCTGCACCCGCGTGTAGAGCCGCTCGAACACGCGGCGTGCCTTCTCGGCGGCCTCGGGCGTGCCCTTGACCACGAGGTGGTTGCCGAGCGCCGTGCCGGTGATGCCGAGCCGTCGCTCGATATGGGCGACGTTCTGGTCGTACTGGCCGAAGACGAGGCTGGCGAGGCGGTTGTCGTCGAAGGTGAGCGAGACCTCCACGGCCTCGGCGAGACCCGGACGCCCCGGTGAGGGGCGGTTGTTGCGGCCGGCAGGGCCACGGGCGGACGCAACGTCAATCGGCACGCGAGAGATCCGGCATGGTGATGGGCCTCATATAGGTCACGCGGCCGCCGCCGCACCCTCCAGCGCTTCGCCGAACAGACTGTTGGAGCCCGCCCGCGTGATGCGCACCGGCACCACCGTGCCGATGGTGGAGGCGGGCGCATCGAACTGAACCGCCTGGAGATGCGGCGTCTTGCCCGCGACCTGGCCCGGATGCCGGCCGGTCTTCTCGACCAGGATCTCGGTGAGCGTGCCCACGCTCGCCGCGTTGTAGGCGTGGCGCTGACGGTCGAGGAGGTCTTGAAGGGCGGCGAGCCGCTCGGTCTTCACCGCCTCGGGCACCGCATCCTCGCGCTCCGCCGCGGGCGTGCCGGCCCGCGGGCTGTACTTGAACGAGAACGCCGCCGAAAAGCCGACGTCGGAGACGAGCCGTAGGGTCTCGGCGAAGTCGGCATCGGTCTCGCCGGGGAAGCCGACGACGAAGTCCGAGGACAAGGCGATGTCGGGCCGCGCATTCCGGATGCGCTCGATCAGCCGCCGGTAGGCGTCACCCGTATGGCGCCGGTTCATCGCGTGGAGGATGCGGTCCGAGCCCGACTGCACCGGCAGGTGCAGGTAGGGCATCACCAGCGGGTTTGTTTCGTGCGCGGCGATGAGATCATCCGCGAAGTCGTTGGGGTGGCTCGTCGTGTAGCGCAGGCGCAGGAGGCCCGGCACCGCGGAGAGCGCGTCCATCAGGTGGCCGAGCGTCGCGGGGGCGCCGTCCGGCCCGTCGCCGTGATAGGCGTTGACGTTCTGGCCGATGAGGGTGATCTCGCGCACCCCGCCCTCGACGAGGCGGCGCGCTTCGTCCACCACCGCCGCCACCGAGCGCGAGACCTCCGCACCGCGGGTATAGGGCACGACGCAGAAGGCGCAGAACTTGTCGCAGCCCTCCTGCACGGTCAGGAAGCCGGTGACGCCGCGGTTGCGCCGGGCCGGCAGGTGGTCGAACTTGTCCTCGGCCGGAAATTCGGTGTCGACGACGCGGGTCTCGCGTGACTGGCGCAGCAGGTCCGGCAGGCGGTGATAGCTCTGCGGGCCCACCACCACGTCCACGGCAGGCGCGCGGGACAAAATCTCGCGGCCTTCCGCCTGCGCGACGCAGCCCGCCACCACGATGCGCGTATCCTGCCCGCTCTCAGCGCGCTCGCCCTTGAGCACACGCAGGCGCCCGAGTTCGGAATAGACCTTCTCGGCGGCCTTCTCGCGGATGTGGCAGGTGTTGAGGACGACGACGTCGGCCTCCTCGACCGAGTCCGTCGCGCTGTAGCCCTCGGCCGCCAGCACGTCGGCCATGCGGCCGGCGTCGTAGGCGTTCATCTGGCAGCCGTAGGACTTGACGTAGGCTTTCTTCAAGATCGCAACCCTGCCGCCGGTGGGCGGTGAATTTTTGAGGACTTTCTGCTCGACAGGCCCTCTATCACGGTTCGAACGCCGACACGATTCTCTTGCTTCTTCGAAAAGGTCCGCCCGTGAGGCTCGCCGAAGATCCCGCCTTCTTCGCCCTGCTGACCGGCAGCTTCCTGCGCCTCGTCGGCCGCCCGCTCATCCTTGAGCCGGATCTCGGGCCGGACTGGCTCTACGCGCAGGCGCCCTTCGCGGTGCTGGCCCACGACACGAGCGCCGACCCGCTCTTCGTCTATGCCAACCGGGCGGCGCAGCGGGCCTTCGGCTACGGCTGGGATGACATCGTCGGCATGCCCTCGCGGCTCTCGGCGGAAGCGCCCGAGCGGGCCGAGCGGCAGCGCCTGCTCGACGCGGTCGCCCGCGACGGGTTCGTCTCGGATTATGCGGGCGTTCGCGTTGCCAAGGACAGGCGGCGCTTCCCGGTCACCGACGGCATCGTCTGGCAACTCGTGGATGAGGGCGGGATCGTTCGCGGCCAAGCGGCGACTTTCTCGATGCCGGCCTGAACGGTCACACCGCGGCGATGCCCGGCGCCGAGACGTCGGCGCCCTCCCCGATCGTTTCCGGCGCCGCCGGCACCGGGCGGGGGGCGGCCCCGCCGAGGTGGATCTGGCGCAGACCCTGCCGCACGGCGGCCTCGGCCTGGGCGGTGGCGACTTTGCGGTCGGTGGCGGCCTCGAAGGCGATCGGCGCGCCCCAGTTCACGTGTACGTCGATGGGCCCGCGAGCCGCGAACAGAGCGAGATGCGGCGCGAGTTCCATGTCGCCGTACCACGCGATCTCCGGCCGCTCGACACGGGTCACCGGCAGGCCGTTGCGGCGCGGGTAGCCCAGCGCCAAGGGCTGGAGCCGGATGCGCGCGAGCCCGCCGGTTTCCGCCGTCAGCGCCGTCCGGGCGGCGCCGACCAGCGAGGAGCGAAACGGCAGCAGGCGCAGGCCATCGCCGGTGGTGCCCTCGGCGAACAGCACGATCAGGTCGCCGTCCGCGAGCCGTTGCCCGACCGTGGCGTTGACGTGGGCGGTCGCCGTGCGCTTGGCCCGCTCGATGAAGACCGTGCGTTGGAGCTTGGCCAGCACACCGATCAGCGGCCAGCCCGCGATTTCCGACTTGGCCACGAAGGAGAGCGGGCGCAGCGAGCCGAGCGCGACGATGTCGAGCCAGGAGACGTGGTTCGAGAGCACGAGCGCCGGCTCGCCCGGCGGCGGCGGCGTGCCGCTCTGGATCACCCGAACGGAGAACAGGCGCAGGAACAGGCGGTGGAACAGCACGGCGATGCGCGCCGCGAGCCGTCCCCGGCCGAAGCGCAGGCTGAGCCAGTGCGGCCCGATCACGATCAGGAAGGCCAGCGCCTGGACGAAGAGGCGGAGGCCGATGCCGAAGCGGGTCATCGGGCGGATGCGCTCCCGCGAAACCTCACGACAGCGTCGCGCTCATGGTCAGCGCCGTGGCCCGGCTGCCGTCGGGCAGCGGGTAGTAGCCCTTGCGCTCGCCGACCTTGAGGAAGCCGTGGCGGGTGTAGAGCTTCAGGGCCGGCGTGTTGCCCTCGTCGACTTCGAGATGGACGGTGCGGATGCCGGCATAGGCCAAAGCGGTCAGGTGCTCGCGCAGGAGCCGGTGGCTGTGGCCGCCGCCGCGGGCGGAGGGCGCCAGAACGATGGTGAGGATCTCCGCCTCGTCCACGGCCTTGCGCGACAGCACGAAGCCCAGCAGCGCGTTGCCTCGGCGCAGGGCATGCGCCTCGGTCGAGCGCTCGCACAGCATCCGCTCGAATTCGTGGGCCGCCCAGGGGCGGGCGAAGGCGGTGGCGTGCAGCTTTTCGAGGTCCGATGCCTGTCCGGCATCCCGCAGCGGCGCGACGTAGGGCACGGAGCCCCAGGCGTCCCACCATGCGGACCACCAATCGAGCGGCCAGAACGGGGAGACGGTCCGCGTCATGCCCTTGCGAGCCTCGCATGATGCTGCGGCTGGGCGTCGGGCCCGCGCAGGTAGAGGGGGCGCGGCAGCGCCTGGTCCGGATCAGCCACGAGTCCGAGCGAGGCGACCCAGGCGATTTGCGGCGCACCGGTCTCGGCGACCTCGACGGTAATGCCGGCGGCCGCAGCCGCCGCCGCGAGCGCGGGAGCGCCGGAGCCGGTGAGGATCGCCCGCCGTCCGCCGAGCAGGCTCACAGCCTCGTCGAGAGCGATGTGACGGGGTGGGATCACCGTGCCTTCCGTCACGCTCATGGCCTGGAGGTAGACGGCACCGTGGCGCGCGTCGATCGCGGCGACCACCGTGTCGTCGCCGTTGAGGGCGAGCTGCGGCGCGAGCAGGGCGGACAGGGTGGTCACGCCCACCACCGGAATGCCGGTGGCGAGCCCGATGGCGCGGGCAGCGGAGATGCCGACGCGCAAGCCCGTATAGCTCCCGGGCCCGACCGTGACTGCGACCCGGTCGAGACCCTCGAAGCCGCCCTCGACCCGGGCCATGACCCGCTCGATCAGCGGCAGCAATGCCTCGGCATGGCCGCGCACGAGCGGCATCGACTCCTCGGCGAGCAGGTCGTCGCTGTCGTCCGTGGCCACGCAGGCCGCGCAGGCTTCGAGCGCCGTATCGATGGCAAGGATGCGCAAACGTCGATTCCATCCGGCGGCGGGCCGCAAGCACCCGCCTTCCGGCTAATCATAGGACAAAACCGCCCTCCCCGTCAGCGCATCCGCGACCGACCTCCCCAAGGAAGCGGTGCGGTGTTGCGCCGATGCCAGGGGAAAACCGGGCGGCCGGGCCGTCGATCAGATCGCCTGCACTTCCCGCACGGAGGGGAGGAAGTGGCGGAACAGGTTCTGCACGCCCTGGCGCAGGGTCGCGGTGGAGGACGGGCAGCCCGAGCAGGCGCCCTTCATCTCGAGGTAGACGATGCCGTCGCGGTAGCCGCGGAAGGTGATGTCACCGCCGTCACCGGCCACCGCCGGGCGCACGCGGGTCTCCAGCAGGTCCTTGATGGTGGCCACGGTGTCGTGGTCGGCCTCGTCGTAGAACTCTTCCGTTTCTTCTTCCGCAAGCGCCGTGCCCTCGGCCAGCACCGGGCGGCCGGACTGGAAGTGGTCCATGATCGCGCCGAGCACGGCGGGCTTCACCTGCGGCCACTCGTTCACGCCGTCGGCCTTGGTGACGGAGATGAAGTCGTGCCCGAAATAGACGCCCGAGACGCCGGGCACCGCGAACAGGGCGGTGGCGAGCGGCGAGCGCTCGGCGCTGGCGGTGTCGCGGGCCTCGAAGGTCCCGTCGGTCAGCACGACGCGACCGGGCAGGAACTTGAGCGTGGCGGGGTTCGGCGTGGCTTCGGTCTGAATGAACATGTGGAGAATCCTCGGGTCCGCTGGCGCCGGTTCAAGGCCGGCCGGGATCGGTGCCGGGTTGGACCGGCGCCGCTTTCCATGTGGACCGACAGGGACGGATTCTCAACCGCTCCCGCGACTTGTTGGACAGCGATAACCGGTGTAGGAAGCCCGTTCATCACGCATATCGTTCGTATCCGCGCCTGAGGAAGGAGCCGCCTCGCATGGCTCGCGTCACCGTCGAAGACTGCATCGAGAAGGTCGAGAACCGCTTCGAGCTGGTCCTGCTCGCCAGCCACCGGGCCCGCCTGCTTGCCGCCGGCGCCCCGCTGACCGTGGAGCGCGACCGCGACAAGAACCCCGTCGTGGCCCTTCGCGAGATCGGCGACGAGACCATCACGGCGGAGGATCTGAAGGAGCAGCTCATCCACTCGATGCAGAAATACGTCGAGGTGGACGAGCCCGAGGCCGAGACCGTGCCGCTCCTGTCGAGCTCGCCCGCCGCCGCGGCGGTGGCGCCCCAGTCTTCCTCGGACGACAAGAACGTGCAGTTCGATTTCATGAGCGAGGAGGATCTCCTCCGCGGTCTCGAGAACCTCGCGCCCCCGACCGAGACCGACGACGAGGGCGAGTAAGCTCTCTTCGCGCTCCGCGTCACGATTCACGCCCGCCCTCGGTCCCCGAGCGGCGGGCGTTCTCGTGTTTCGCTCCGTCTCCGACGTGTTGCGCCGCTGGCCGGCTTTCGGGGTAAAGCCCCGTCCTGGCGTCCATGCGGGAGAGGCGGAGCCGTCGCGCTTTGCCCGCGACGCCATGGGTCTGGGCAAACGCGTGCCGATGCAGGAAGGTGTCGGGCGAGCGACCGCGTCCGTCCGGGCCGGGCCCCCTTGAGAGTGCCGCACGAAACGCCCGATCGCCGCTCGTCGCCCCTCGGGCACGGCGGCGCAGCGGGCGTGTCGTGAACGACACCGAGTAGATCGAGAGCAGGATCCTTCGGCGGATGATGCGCCAGTATGAACTCGTCGAGCGGGTCAAGCGCTACAACCCGACCGCGAACGAGGCGCTTCTCAACCGCGCCTACGTCTATGCCATGCGGGCGCACGGCACGCAGAAACGCGCCTCGGGCGGTCCGTTCTTCGCCCATCCCCTCGAAGTCGCCGCGATCCTCACCGATCTGCGCCTCGACGACGCGACCATCGTCGCGGCCGTCCTGCACGACACCGTCGAGGACACCGCCGCGACCCTCGACGAGATCCGCGAGATCTTCGGTTCCGAGATCGGCGCGCTGGTCGACGGGCTGACCAAGCTCAAGCGACTCGACCTCGTCTCGAAGCGGGCGGTGCAGGGCGAGAACTTCCGCAAGCTGCTGCTCGCGGTGGCCGAAGACGTGCGGGTGCTTCTGGTCAAGCTCGCCGACCGCCTGCACAACATGCGCACGCTCCACTTCATGCGCGACGACAAGCGGGCGCGGATCGCCGAGGAGACCCTCGACATCTACGCGCCGCTCGCCGGCCGCATGGGTATGCAGGAGTTGCGCGACGAACTGGAAGACCTCTCGTTTCGCACGCTGAAGCCGGAGGTCTACGCCACCATCACCAAGCGACTCGAAGACCTCTCGACGAAATCCGGCAGCGTCATCGAGAGCATCGAGCACGACCTCACCGCCCGGCTCGCCGCGCGGGGTATCGCCGCTCAGGTGAAAGGGCGGCTGAAGAAGCCGTTCTCGATCTGGTCGAAGATGGAGCGCAAGTCGGTCGCCTTCGAGCAGCTCTCCGACATCGTCGGCTTCCGCGTGATCGTCGGCACCCTGGCCGAGTGCTACGCCGCGCTCGGCGTGGTGCATACAAGCTGGCCGATGGTGCCGGGCCGCTACAAGGACTACGTCTCGACGCCCAAGCAGAACGATTACCGCTCGATCCACACCACGGTGATCGGGCCGAAGCGCCAGCGCGTCGAGTTGCAGATCCGCACCGCCGAGATGGACGAGATCGCCGAATACGGTATCGCCGCCCACGCCCATTACAAGGAGGCCGGCAAGGAGGGCGTGGAGGGCGAGGTCCATCCCCGGCTCGCCACCGAGAGCGGCGCCTACCAATGGCTACGCCGCACCATCGAGCTTCTGGCCGAGGGCGATTCGCCGGAGGAGTTTCTGGAGCACACCAAGCTGGAGCTGTTCCAGGATCAGGTGTTCTGCTTCACGCCCAAGGGCCGCCTCATCGCCCTGCCGCGGGGCGCCACGCCGATCGACTTCGCCTACGCGGTGCACACCGATGTCGGCAACACGGCGGTGGGCGCCAAGATCAACGGACGGCTCGCGCCCCTGCTGCACGAACTCGCCAACGGCGACGAGGTCGAGATCGCCCGCTCCGATGGCGCTTCGCCGCCGGCCGCCTGGGAATCCCTCGTCGTCACCGGCAAGGCCCGCGCCGCGATCCGCCGGGCGACCCGCGCCGCCGTGCGGCGGCAATATGCCGGGCTCGGCCGCCAGATCCTCGACCGGGCCTTCGAGCGGGCAGGCAAGAGCTTCTCCGAGGAGAAGCTGCGCGGCGCCCTGCCCCGGCTCGCCCGCGCGAGCACCGAGGACGTGTTCGCCGCCGTCGGGCGCGGCGAGATGTTCTCCGGCGACGTGGTGAAGGCCGTTTATCCCGACTTCAAGGAGGAGCGGCGCGCGGGGGCGAGCGGCGGTCCGGCGGCCAACGGGGCGGCGGGGCGCCTCACTCGTTCCAAGGATCAGACCATGCGGCTGACCTTCTCCGGCGAGGCCGACGGCGCCTCGGCCTCGGCCAGCATCCCGATCCGCGGGCTGGCCGGCGACCTGCCGGTGAGCTTTGCCCCCAACGGCGGTGCCCTGCCGGGGGATCGCATCGTCGGCATCCTCACGCCCGGCGTCGGCGTGACGATCTATCCGATCCAGTCCGCCGCGCTCGCCGCCTTCGACAACGAGCCCGAACGCTGGCTCGACGTGCGCTGGGACGTGGAAGGCTCGCAGGAGCGCTTCCCCGCCAAGCTCGCGCTCGAATCGATCAACGAGCCCGGCACGCTTGCACAGATCGCCCAAGTGATCGCCGAGCATGACGGCAACATCGACAATGTTTCGATGAAACGCCGCACGCAGGACTTCACCGACATCTCCATCGACCTCTCGGTGCCGGACCTGAAGCACCTCACCGCCATCGTCGCGGACCTGCGCGGCAAGCGCTCGGTGAGCCGCGTCGAGCGGGTGAACGGCTGACGGTCGCTCCTGCGGGCGTCGCTTGCCGGAACCGATGCCGGGACACGTCATTCCGTCATCGGACCGGCCTATGGACGGCAGGGCCTACGCCGCGCTTTTCCGGAGCGACCGTCATGAAGCTTTCCCTGGTCACCGCCGTCATCCTCGCGCTTGGGATCCCGCTCGCTGAAGAGGCCGGCGCGCAGAGCCTGCAACCCGGCATGCGGACGATGCTCCAGCGGGGCGGCGCGGAGGGTCTGCCGCTCGTCCCCGCCCATCCCGACGATCTGGATGATGACAAGCTGCAGCCGGGCATGCGCACGATGATCCAGCGCGGTGGAAGCGAGGGCGTGCAGCTCGGCGCGCTCCTGCCCCGGTCCTACGATCCCTACTATGACGGGCCGGTCTACGACGCGTCCTATCCTCCGCCCGCCTACGAGACCCGTCCCGATCGGCGCCGGGACCCTCTGCGCGTCCGGAACTAGGGTTCGGCGACGCGGACCCGATCCTGCCCGTCGGATCGTCATCGTCCGCAGATCGGCAGCCGTCGTCCTGGACGATGGCTCGGCCTTCGGCTTGCGCCCCGCTTGCGCCGCTGCAAGAAGCAGCGGAACACGGTTTGGCGAGCAGGTGACCATGACGCCGGAAGAAGTCCTCGAAGAGTTCCGTTCCGCAGGGGCCCTGCTGCAGGGGCACTTCATCCTCAGCTCCGGCCTGCGCTCGCCCACTTTCCTGCAGAAGATGACGATCTTCTCCGATCCCGCGCGCACCGAGCGGCTGTGCCGGGCATTGGCCGAAATCATCACCTCCCGCTTCGGCCGGATCGATATCGTGGTCTCTCCGGCCATCGGCGGCATCATCCCCGGCTACGAGACCGCCCGCCATCTCGGCGCCAAGGCGATCTTCGTCGAGCGCGACCCCGGTGGTCCCTTCACCCTGCGCCGAGGCTTCTCGATTCCCGCTGGCACCCGCGCCGTCATCGTCGAGGACATCGTGACGACGGGCCTCTCCGCCCGGGAATGCCTGGCTTCGCTGAAGGACGAGGAGGGCGAGGTGGTCGGCGCTGCCTGCCTGATCGACCGTTCGGGCGGCCGGGGCGAGATCGGGTTGCCGCTTCTGTCCCTAGTCACGCTAGACATCCCGGCCTATGCGCCGGACGCCCTCCCCCCGGAACTTGCCGCCATCCCTCCGGTCAAGCCGGGTAGTCGGGCGCTGCCGAAGCCCTGAGACGGGGCATGAAGGTTCGCGGCATGAGACGGTTTGGTGGGGGCTGGGAAGTTTCCGTGCGGACAGCTCATGTCAATTGGGCTCGTGCAGCAACTTCAAGTATGTAAACTCGACGGTGCGCCCCTAAAGACGCTGTGTCGCAACCGTTAGTGCAAAAATGAATTCGTAGAATACGCTCTCGGTTGCGGACAATCATCTTCGGTTAAATTTGACGCTGGCGGCCTTAACTCTTTCTGGCGCTTGACAGGGATTGCCTGCTCGGTCACCAAAGGGGCGGCTCGGGCCGGTGTCTGCTACGCTGTTCCGAGCTCTGCAACTCTCCGACGCCGCGAGCCCGCTGGCCGGATCACGCTCTTTCGGACGAAAGCGTGTTTCGGAACACGAAGGCTGCTATCCGTCGAGAGTGCAGGGATGCCGGACTTCGGCAGCGCATTGAATCTACGATTTCATGTACTGCATTCATGTCTGAATTTCCAGAAATAATTGCTGCCATCTCAAGCACACGGATCAGTCGATGAGCGATAAGCAACGGACCGCAGTCTTTATCGACGGCGCGAATTTGTACGCGACCACGAAGGCGCTTGGTTTCGATATTGATTACAAGCGTCTTCTCAAGGATTTTCAGGCCCGCGACAACCTTATTCGGGCTTTTTATTACACAGCAATGATCGAGGATCAGGAATATTCCTCGATCCGCCCGCTGATCGATTGGCTCGACTATAACGGTTACCGGGTCGTCACCAAGCCTGTGAAGGAATTCACCGACTCCGCCGGGCGCCGCAAGATCAAGGGCAACATGGATATCGAGCTCGCCATCGACGCGCTCGAACTCGCCCCCCACATCGACCACATGGTGCTGTTCTCCGGGGACGGTGATTTCCGCTCGCTCGTGGAGGCGATCCAGCGCCGTGGCGTTCGCGTCTCCGTCGTCTCGACGATCCAGACCCAGCCGGCGATGATCGCCGACGACCTGCGCCGCCAAGCGGACGAGTTCATCGATCTCGCACATCTCGCGAGCCGGATCGGCCGCGACCCGAGCGAGCGCACCACCCGCGCTCCCGGCGACGGCCCCCGCCGCGAGTTCGCCGAGCGCACGCCTCGCCCCAACCCCGGTCTCGAGAGCCGCTACGGCATCCGCCCCGGCGCGTCCGACGAGGAAGCGGAAGGCTGAGCGGCACTTCGGGGCTCTTATCGCGGTGACGGGCGAGTGCCCCTCGCCGTCAGCAGCGATTAGCGACCTGCCCGATCCGGACAGGTCGCTTCCGCTCCGCCTCGCGATGACGCGAGCGGGCTGAGCCCGAAGCGATCAATGGGAAACCGGATCAGCCCTTGTCACGCATCAGGCGGGCCTTGTCGCGATCCCAGTCGCGCTGCTTGACGCTCTCGCGCTTGTCGTGGAGCTGCTTGCCCTTGCCGAGGCCCAGCTCGACCTTCGCCCGGCCCTTGTCGTTGAAGTAGATCTTCAACGGAATCACCGTGTAGCCCTGGCGCTGGGTGGCGCCGATCAGCTTGTTGATCTGGCGGCGGTGCAGCAGCAGGCGGCGGGGCCGCTTGGTGTCGTGGTTGAAGCGGTTCGCCTCCAGATATTCCGGGATATAGGCGTTGAACAGCATCAGGTCGTTGCCGGACGGCCCGGCATAGGACTCACCGATCGTCGCCTTGCCGCCGCGCAGCGATTTCACCTCGGTGCCGGTCAGCGCGATGCCGGCCTCGAGCGTGTCCTCGATCGCGTAGTGGTAGCGGGCGGAGCGGTTGTCGGCGACGACGCGCCGGCCGGGATCGGGTTTGGGTGCCATTCGTCTTCAGGTTCGTGATCGGGCGGCGGTCCACCGATATGGGGACCGCCACGTTCTCCGGCGAGGCTTCGCGCCGGATCTTCTCGGATCAATCCGACGGCGTCAGATCAGGCCGGCATGCTCGAGCGCGGCATCGACCGCCCGGCGGCAGCCCTCCGTCGCCGGCACCAGCGGCAGGCGCACCTCCTCCGACATCAGCCCGAGGCGCGAGAGCGCGTATTTCGCCGGCACTGGGTTCGATTCGTAGAACATCTGCACGTGCAGCGGCATCAGCCGATCCTGGATCTTCAGGGCCTTGGCGTAATCGCCCGCCAGTGTCGCTTCCTGCAGATCGGCACAGAGCCGGGGTGCGACATTCGAGACCACGGAGATGCAGCCGACCCCGCCATGGGCATTGAAGCCGAGCGCCGTCGCATCTTCGCCAGAAAGCTGGATGAAGTCTTCTCCCAAAGCCTGTCGCTGGAGGCTGACACGGTCGATCTTGGCCGTGGCATCCTTCACGCCGGCAATGTTCTTCAATTCGAACAGCCGCTTCATGGTGTCGACGCTCATGTCGACCACGGACCGGCCGGGGATATTGTAGATGATGATCGGGATGCCGACGGCGTCGTTCACCGCCTTGAAGTGGGCGTACATCCCCTCCTGCGTCGGCTTGTTGTAGTAGGGCGTGACGGTGAGCACCGCATCCGCGCCGACGCTCTCGGCATGACGCGCCCGCGCGACGGCCTCCCGCGTCGAGTTCGAGCCGGCGCCCGCGATCACCGGCACCCGGCCGGCGGCCTCAGCGACGCAGACCTCGACCACGCGGTCGTGCTCGGTGTGGCTCAGTGTCGGGCTCTCGCCGGTGGTGCCGGTCGGAACCAGGGCGTGGGTGCCCTGCTCGATCTGCCAGTTCACGAATTTCCGGAAGGCCGATTCGTCGAACTCGCCGTCGCGGAAGGGGGTCGCGAGCGCGGTCATCGAGCCGCGAAGGCGGGCGTGGGTATCGGTCATCCTGGCGTTCCCGGCCGTTCTTCTTGCCTGTCTTCCGGCGTGCCCCGGCGGCTGCCGCCGCGCGGGCCGCGCTTGGGACGCGCGAGACATAGGCCCTCCCCCGTCCGCGCGCAAACGCTTCGCTTGCGCAGTTAATGCCATCTTAACGGACCGGGGCCCAGCTTAAGGCTTGGCCTCCGGTCGGGGTGTCTCAGATCATGGCGTTGCCCACACGCTCCCTGCCCCTGCTCCTCGGCCTGCTGCTGTCCGGCACGGCCGTGCTGCCACAGCGCGGCGGGGCCATCGAACTCCGCAACCCGCAACCGGCCTCCGCCCCCGCCGCCCCCGCGAGTGACGCCACCGCGCCCGCCGGGCAGCCGAGCGACGGCCAGGGTCCTGCCTCGGATCCCGTCGCGGCGGATGCGCTGCGCCTCGATCCGAGCTCCGGCGAGGCGGCGTCCGACAAGCCGCTGCCCGCCGCGGCGTCGTCCTATGCCTCCACCGAAGCGGACGGCCCGGTCGCCTTCCCGCTGCCCGATGCCGCCGTGTCCCCGGCCGCCCCCTCCCCCGAGGTGCCGGACCCGGCCCGGCCGGTCGCCTTCGGCGAGACCGATCTCGGCCAACTCCGCGAGACGATCGACCTCTATCGCAAGGGCAAGGTCTCCGACGGCGACCGGCTCGCCGCCGGATTCTCCGATCCGGCGGCGCGGGCGCTGCTCGAATGGGTCGCGATCCGCGCGGGCGCCGGCGTCAGCTTCGAGCGGGTCGTCGCCTTCTCGCGCGCCAACCCCGATTGGCCGGCGGGCCCCCTGCTGCGGCGTCGGGCCGAGGAGCGGCTGCTCACGGAGAAGAAGAGCTCAGGCTTGGTGCGCGCCTATTTCGCCGCCGCCAAGCCGACCAGCGCGCCGGGCAAGTTCGCCCTGGCGCTGGCCTTGCGTGCCGACGGGCTCGATGCGGACGCCGCCGAACTCGTGCACGATCTCTGGCGCGAGGAGAGTTTCGGGCGCAGCCTGGAAGCGAAGGTCATCGACGCCTTCCCCGGCGTGCTCACCGTCATCGACCACCGCTACCGGATGGAGCGCGCCCTCCTGAAGGAGGATTGGGTCACTGCTGCCCGCGCCGCCGACTATGCCGGCGGATCCTATGCGAGCCTCGTGCGCGCCCGCCGGGCGGTGCAGGGCAAGGCCGGGGCGGCGGCCGCCCTCGCGGCGGTGCCGCCGTCGCTGCGCAACGATTCGTCCTATCTGCTCTCGCGCGCCCAGTATTTCCGCCGCGCCGACAAGGCACCCGAGGCGGCCAAGGTGCTGCTCTCCGCGCCCACCAACCCCGAGGTGCTCGCCGACGGTGACACGTGGTGGGTCGAGCGCCGCATCGTCGCCCGCAAGCTGATGGATGCGGGTGAGTCCAAGACTGCCTACGCGGTGGCCGCCGCGCATTCTGCCCGCACCTCCGAGAAGCGGATCGAGGCCGAGTTCCACGCCGGCTGGATCGCGTTGCGCTTCATGGCCGATCCGGCCGCGGCCGAGCGGCACTTCGCGCAAGCCGCGAGCGTCGCCGAGACGCCGATCTCGCTGGCGCGCGCCGCCTATTGGCAGGGCCGCGCGGCGGAGGCTGCGGGCAAGACCATCGAATCGAAGGGTTTCTACGAGCGCGCCGCGCTTCAGCCGATCGCCTATTACGGGCAGCTCGCCCGCGCCCGGCTCGGCCAGCACAGCCTGCCCCTGCGCCGGGCCGCCGAGCTGAGCCCGACGGCCCGCGCCGCCTTCGACGATCGGCTCTTCATGCGCGGCCTGAAGCTTCTGGCCGCCGCCCAGATGAAGGAACTGGCGCTGCCGCTCTACATCGACGCCGCCCGCTCGCTCACCGAGGAGGCGCAGGTCAACGCGCTTGGTGAGACCGCGGTGGCGATGCGCGACGCGCGGGCGCTGGTCTCCATCGGCAAGCTCGCCACGCAGCGCGGCCTGGCGCTGGACACCCACGCCTACCCGACCATCGGCATCCCCGATTACGAGACCTTCACCGCGGTGCCGCAGGTCGAGCGGGCCATGGTCTTCGCCATCGCCCGGCAGGAGAGCCAATTCGATCCCCGCGCCCAGTCCGGTGTCGGCGCGCGCGGCCTGATGCAGATGATGCCGGCCACCGCCCAGCGCACGGCCAAGCGCGTCTCGACGTCTTACGAAACGGACCGGCTCACCAGCGATCCCGCCTACAATGCGCGGCTGGGCCAGGCCCATCTCGGCGAGCTGATGGAGGATTGGAAGGGCTCCTACGTCCTCGCCTTCGCCTCTTACAACGCGGGCGGCGGCAACGTGAAGAAGTGGGTCGATGCCTACGGCGATCCGCGCCGCCCCGATGTCGATCCGATCGATTGGGTCGAGCGCATCCCCTTCACCGAGACGCGCAACTACGTGCAGCGGGTGATGGAGAACCTGCAGGTCTACCGCAACCGCCTCGATGGCAAGAGCGCGCTCCTGATCGAGCGCGACCTCGCCCGCGGCGCCCGCACCGCCGTCAGCGCTGAGGCCCAGCCGGTCACGCCGTAGTGTCGTGACCCTGGTAGTGGCGGCGGACCAGCGCTTCCACGAAGGGCCAGAGGCCGGGGATGCCGCGCTCGATCACCGGCCGGTAGCGCGCCATCACTTGCGCCTCGGTCAGGCCGTTCTCGGCCCAGGTACCGCCCTCGGTCAGCGTGTTGAGCAGCAGCGGCTGGAGCCGGTCGAGCGCCTTGGCGAACCGGGCCTCCACCGTCTCCACCGCCTCGAATTCCTGCCAAAGCGCCAGGAAGCGATCCCGCTGCGGTTCCGGCAGGAGCCCGAAGATCCGCTCCGCCGCGACCGCCTCGACCCGCGCCAGGGCAACGGAATCGTAGGCGCTGTGGATCGGCACGTCGCCGGCATCGACCTCGACGATGTCGTGCACGAGCAGCATCGCGACGACGCGGTTCAGGTCGAGACCGGGTGCGAGATCCCCGAGAACGAGCGCGAACATCGCCAGATGCCACGAATGCTCGGCCGAGTTCTCGCGTCGGCGCTCGCTGATGGTCCGGTTCTGGCGCAGCACCGCCTTGAGACCGTCGATTTCGCTGAGGAACGCAAATCGGCTCGCGATATCGGTAGCGTCGTCCATGTCGTTGTTCCCGGCATCGTGCGGAACGGTTGAAGGGTTCGGAGCGTCCGGGCAAGGCGGCTGTGCGGTCGATTTCCCACAGGGCATCGATCCCGATGCTTTTGGATCGCCGCATGGGCGCCGATAGAGTGGGGTCGCCATGGCCGTCACGGACTCGATCTCAGCCCCCGCCCTCCGCGGCATCGAAGCTCGCCTGATCGCGCGGGCGACGGAGTCCGACGAGGCGGAGGCCATCATCGCGGAGTTCTGCGAGGCTCTGGTCACGGCCGGTCTCCCACTCTGGCGCCTCAGCCTCGCGGTGCCGGTGATCGATCCCCTGTTCCGCGGGGTGAGCCTCGCGTGGCGGCGTGGGCAGGGCATGGCGGTGTTCCCGACCGTGCACGGCCCGGAGGGCGAGGATACCTTCTTCCGAAGCCCCGTCGGCTGGCTGCAGGCGAACGACCTCGCCTTCGTGCGCTGGCGGCTCGAGCGCTCGAACGGCAGCCCCGACCTTCCGTTGCTGAACGAACTCAGGCAGGCGGGCGCCACCGATTACCTGCTCCATGCCGCCGCCTTCGCGCCCGGCAGCGCCATGGCGGGCGTCGGCATCTCGTTTGCGACCGACCGGCCCGGCGGCTTCACCGAGGTGGAGCAGGCGGCCGTGGCCGGGCTCGTGCCGGTGATCGCCCTGGTCACGGCCAAGCTCAGCCTGTCGCACGCGATGCGCGAGATGCTCGACACCTACCTCGGACCGGCGACGGGCGCGCGTGTGCTCGCCGGCGAGATGCGGCGCGGCCAGGGCACGGTGGTCCACGCCGCGATCCTGCTCGCGGACCTGCGCGGCTTCACGGCGGTGGCGGACCGCGACGATCCCCTGAAGGTCGTGGGCTGGCTCAACGAGCATTTCGATGCGCTGGGCGAGCCGGTGCAGCGCCACGGCGGCGAGATCTCGAAGTTCCTCGGCGACGGCTTTCTCGCCGTCTTCCCCGTAGCCGAGCCGGATGCCCTCGCTTGCCCGGCCTGCACCGGCGCGCTCGATGCGGCGCGCGAGGCGCTCGCCCGCAACGCCCGGCTGAACGTGTCCCGCCGCCGGGACGGGCTGCCGCCCCTGGAGGCGGACATCGTGCTGCATTACGGGCGCGTCGTCTCCGGCAATGTCGGCACCGACCGGCGCCTCGACTTCACGGTGATCGGCCGGGCGGTCAACGAGGCGAGCCGGATCGAGCGGCTCTGCGACGGGTTGGAGCGCTCGCTGCTCCTCTCGGATGCCTTCGCCCGGCGTTGCGGAGCCTCGCTCGTTCCTGTCGGCGAATTCGCCCTGCGCGGCGTCGGGCGCAAGCAGCGGATCTGGGGGCTGGCGGCGGAGGAGGCCGACGCATCAGAGCCGGCGGCCGGAGACGGAGCGCCCGAGCCCGCCCAGGGCGCAGCCCACGAGATAGGCTCCCAGCAGCAGCGCACCCGTCTCGATCCACAGGCCGGGCGCGCCGGGCACGGTTCGGAGCGCCGCCAGGGCGGCCAGGATGGCGAGGCCGACGAGGAGAAGGCCGGCCGCAGCCAGGGTGAAGCTGCTCCGCGGCAGGCCGGTGAGCGTGCCGACGGCGAGGCCGAGCAGCAGCGCCGCCGCCAGCGCGGGCCAGAGCGAGGAGACGAGCCCGATCACGAGCGCAGGCTGAGGCCGATTCCCTGACGGTCGGAGAGCGGTGCGACGCCCGTCGGCGCGGCGGTGCGCTCCAGCGGCACGCCGGCTTTCTGGAGGTAATCCACCACCGCGAGCGCCCGTGCCCGCGCAAGGTCGGCGCCGGCATCCGCCCGCTCGGCCTCGGTCTTCTCGGGCTTCGGCTCAGGTTTCGGTGCGGGCTTGGCCGCCTCCTTCGTCTCCGCCTTGCCCTTGATGGCCTTGCCGGATTTCGTGTCCGTCTTCGCCTCTACCTTGGCGGGTTTGGGTGCCGTTTCCTTCGCGGCCTCCTCGGCGACCGGATCGGCCGGCGCGTCCGGCTTCGCCCCGGCCGGATCGAGATGGCCTACGACCTCGATCCGCTCGGCCGGGCAGGCGCGTGCCAGCGCCGCCACCGCATCGAGCACCGGGTAGAATTCGGGCGCGAGCGCCGTGCTGCCCGGAGCAAAGCGCAACGGATGCCCGGCGGTGCGCTCGGCAAGGCGCTGTCCGCACGGGCCCATCTCAGTCGTCGCCGCGGGGGCCGCGTCCGAAGCAACGGACACCGTGGCGTTCCAGCCCGCCGGCATCGCCTTCGGCAGGGATTGAGCGAGGCGGGCGGAGCTCTCCGGATAGAGGCTGGTGCCGGTCAGGCGCAAGCTGGTGCCGGTGATCGTCAGTTCCCCGCTCGCCAGCGTCGAGAACGGATCGACCGCCGCGGCGAGCGCTGCGGCCAGACCGGCCGGGGCACCGTCGGCCAGGCGGGTACGGTCCTGGATCGATTCGCGGAAGAAGCGCGGATTGAGCCGGGCCAGCAGCGCCTCGCGCGTCGCCCGATCCGGCAGATGGCCGCTCACCGTGACGCTGTCGCTGCCGCGGCGGATCCGCAGGACGTAAGGGACGATGGGCTGAGCGGTGAGCGTCACCCGACCCGCGGCGATGCCGGAGGGCCGGGCGTCGCGCATCAGCGTCTGCGCCTCGGTGACCGCTCCGGCATCGAGCGCATTGCCCTCGACCGAAACCGCCGCCCCCTCGAAGCTGACGCGTCCCTCGTGCAGCAGGCCCGAGAGCTGGAATACGAAGCGCATCAGCGCCGGGCCGTCGATGCCCTGCGGCAGGCCTCGGGCGTCGCGCAGGCGATCATCGATGGCGGCCCCCTCCGCGGCGTCCGCGGCGGCGGCACGGATTTCCTCACGGGAGCTTTCCGAGGCGACGTGGCCGTTCAGTTCGAGGCTGCCGTCCGGCCGGCGGGAGACGCCGAACCGGAAGTCTCCGACGACCGGCGGCGTGATCTCGATCGTGCCGAGAGTGTAGCCCTGCGGTGGGGTCGCCAGCGCCGTGCGCAGGGCGTCGTAGGCGGCCAGGCTCGCCGCTTCGCCGCGGATCGAGATCACGGTGTCGTTGAGCGTGGCGACGGCGCCGGTTGTGAGATCCTGAAGCCGCTCCACGGCAAAGGCCGCGGCGTCGGGGAAGTCGCGCGGGGCGCCCCGCGCCGCTCGGGCATGGTCGGTCAAGGTGGCGTCACGCGGCAGGGCCGGCTTCAGGCGCTGCGCCAACTCGAAGGCGCCGACCTCGGCCGGGCGGCTGCCGGTGGCCTCGACGCGACCGGTGGCGGGGCGCTCCACCGACCAGACGAAGGGGGACACGTCCTCGATCACGCCGGTCCGGTCGGTGAGGCGGCGAATGCCGTCGATGGCGGCCAGCCGACCGACGAACGCCTCGCGCTGGGAGGCCTCCGGTGCTTCGCCCGTCGCTGTCAGGTCGCGGCCCGTCACCGAGACGCGCAGCCAGGGCTCGGGCTGTCCCTCGCCGGTCGCGGCGGCGATCGCCGCGGCCTCCCGCTCGAGGCGTTCCGTGACCCGCAGCATGCCGAAATAAGCCGCTGCGGCGATCAGGGCCAGGAGCGGAAGGCCGGCGATCCAGCCGGCCCGAATCAGTCGAGACCGGGGCGAGCGGCCGGGCGGCGGTATCGGCGAAGGCGGCATTTCCGAAAGCTTGGACATGGGCTCGACCTCCTCGGCGGCCGGCGATGGTGGCCAGAAGACAGGCCCATCGGGGCGCTTTGAAGGCCGCGCCCGTCTCGCGCCGACGGGCGCTGATTCGTGCCTGCCCGCGTTGCGATCGGTTGTCGATCAACAAAAAACCCCGGCCGCGAGGCCGGGGTCTGGAAGGTGTCCGTCGTGTCCGGCCCCCGCGCGAGCGGGGTGCCGGTTCGGCTTAGAAGTCGCGCTGCACCCGGAAGCGGGCCTGGAACACGTCCTCGCTGCTGACCGTGCGGGTCGGGATGTTGTTCACGAAGCCACCCTTGTCGCTGTCGGAGACGCGACCGTTCTTGACGCCGGTTTTGATGTACTGGCCCTCGACGCCGATATCGAGATCCTTGACCGGCGACCAGATCAGGCTCGCGCCGGTGACGACCTGATAGGTGTCACGCAGGGCGGGGCTGAGGCTGTAGCCGACGGCGTTGGTGAGGTAGGAAGGCGGAGCCACGGTCGAGGCCGCGCCGACCACCGAGTTCGCCTGGCTGATGGCCTGACGGGCGCCCTGGGAGAACCAGATCTCGCCGTAGCTGGCGTAGAAGGCCGAACGCCACTCGGGCGACCAGTAGTGGAGGTAGGACGCCACCGCCGTGAAGCTGTTGGACAGCTCGATGCGGCCGGTCAGCGGGTTGACCACGGCGTCGGAGAGGTACTGGTTGAACGGGTTGCCCGCGTAGACCGAGGCGTTGCTCAGGTAGCCGGCGGTGAAGCGGTTGATGCCGGTGTAGAACGAGGCACCCTCGCCGTAGGCACCCTGGAGGTAGAGGCCGTCGCCGGGAGCGATGAAGGGCAGGTTGAACTTCATGCCACCCTGGACCGCCCAGCCGTATTCGGTCTGCGCGCCGGCGTTGATGCCGCGTGCCGCCAGGGCCGCCGCGGTGTTGGTGGCCAGCACGCCGCCGGTGCCGGGGACGCCGACCGAGGACCCGGCGATGAAGCCGCCGGTGTTGATGTCCTTGACGGCGGCCGAGAACTGGGCCGAGCCCCAGGCGGCGTCGTAGCGCAGCGAGCCGACGAAGTCGGGCAGGCGCGAGCGCTGCACGGCGTCGACGAAGGCCACGGCGGTGGCGTTGCCCGCGGCGTTGGTGCCGAGGATGATCGGCGTCGGCGCCGTGGTGAACACGTTGTTCAGACCGGCCTGGCCGGGGACGAGGCCCGTCGCGCCGGCCGCGTCGGAGTAGAGCGGGTTCTTGCGGTAGTTCGGGTCTTCCATCGACAGCGTCACGGACCAGCCCTCACCGAACTTCTGGGTGTAGGCGAGCAGGTTGGTGGACGGCAGATCGGAGCCCAGCGACGAGCCGATGATCTCGAAGTCGTGGGCGTAGAAGTCGAAGAACGAGGAGGCGCGACCGGCAGTCAGGCCGGCGAACTGCACGAACGCCTTGTCGACGTTGATGAAGTTCTGAACGCGGCCGAGCTGGTCCTGGCCGGTGCCGGAGAAGGCGTAGGCGCCGCGCAGGTTCGTGCCGGAGGAGTACTTCGTGTTGCCGGTACGGCTCGCGGCGTCGAGGCGCAGGAAGGCGCGCAGGGTGCCGTAGCCGGTCTGGGTGCGGGCATCGAAGTTGAAGCGGGCAAGGCCCGTGAAGCCCGAGATGTCGCCGCCGCCGGGGATGTCGCGGTTGTCGCTGCCGATATAGCCGTACTCGGCGCGGGCGCGGCCGGAGACACGCAGGCAGGTATCGGTACCGGGAATATAGAAGAAGCCCGCGCCGTAGGCCGTGCAGACGCGGACGTACTCGATCGGAACGGCCTTCTTCACCGGCAGGTCGGCGGCCTGAGCCCCACCCACGACGGCCAGCCCCGCTGCCGATCCAAGGAGAAGGCTCTTCACGAGCTTCATGGTATACCCTCCAGAAGTTTCGAGACCCACGGGATCGGACTTCTGTTTTGGCCGGGCGCCCACGATGTCCGTGGTCGTTCCGGCCCGTCCTTGTTTCCCTTGGAGCTTGGCCCTTCCCAACCGGGTTGTCGGCCAAGCCGCAGCGGGGTTGTCCCGTCCGCAGCGGCACCATGAGCGAGCGTGGCCGTACGGGCAACAGAGATGACTGTCTTGGAGCTGACACAGAGTAGCTTCCCTGCACTCTGTTGCAGCCTCGCAACTTAATCCCGGCTCACACGCAAAAGTTTTCCACGGATCCGGGTGTGACGAGCCGGATCATTTCGGGCTCGATCAGCCGTTCTGGGCCTCGCGCTGCATCTCCAGGGTCAGCCAGCGCTCTTCGGCGGCGGCGAGTTCGGCTTCCGCCGCGCCCAGCATTGCGGTCGCCTTCTGGAAGCGGCCGGGATCGCGGGCATACAGGCCGGAATCGGACAGGACCTCGCGCAGTTTGGCGATCCCGGTCTCCAACTCGGCCATGCGCACCGGCAAGGTCTTCAGCTCGTGCTGCTCCTTGAAGTTGAGCTTGGTCCGGGCCGGAGCCGCTTCGGCACGTGTCGCCTTCTCCCGCGGCTCCGCCCGCTCGCGCGCGGGCTTCTCCCGCCCGTCGCTGCGTGCCTCGACGCCGCGCCCGCGCTGGGACAGCATGTCGGAATAGCCGCCGGCATATTCGACCCAGCGCCCCTCCCCCTCGCTGACCAGCACGGTGCCGGCCACCCGGTCGAGGAAGTCGCGGTCGTGGCTCACTAGAATTAAAGTGCCCGCATAGTCGCCGAGCATCTCTTGGAGCAGGTCGAGGGTTTCGAGGTCGAGGTCGTTGGTGGGCTCGTCGAGCACGAGGAGGTTCGAGGGCTGGGCGAGCGCCCGGGCGATCAACAGCCGGTTGCGCTCGCCGCCCGAGAGCACGCTCACGGGCGTGCGCGCCTGTTCGGGCGCGAACAGGAAGTCCTTGAGGTAGCCGATGACGTGGCGGCTGCGCCCGCCCACCGTGACGCTGTCGCCGCTGCCACCGGTCAGCACCTCCGTGACGGTCGCGCTCCCCTCCAGCACGGCACGGGCCTGATCGAGATGGACCATGTTCAGACTGGTGCCGAGGCGCATCTCGCCCGAGTCGGGCGCGAGCGCGCCAGTCAGCAGGTTGATCAGCGTGGTCTTGCCCGCCCCGTTCGGACCGACGATGCCAAGCCGGTCGCCGCGCAGCACGCGCAGGGACAGGTCGTGGACGATCCGGCGCTCGCCGTAGGATTTTGAGACGTGCCGGGCTTCCGCGATCAGCGTGCCGGACGCCTCGCCCTCGCTGGCCGTCAGCACCGCCTGCCCCACCGGGCGGCGGTGGTCGCGGCTCTGCTTGCGCAGGCTCTGCAGGTCGGAGAGGCGGCGCACGTTGCGCTTGCGCCGGGCGGTGACGCCGTAGCGCAGCCAGTGCTCCTCGTCGGCGATCTTGCGGTCGAGCTTGTGCTTGTCGCGCTCCTCCTCCTCGAAGAAGGCGTCGCGCCACGCCTCGAAGCTCGAGAAACCCTGCTCGATCCGGCGCGTCACGCCGCGGTCGAGCCAGACGGTGGATCGCGACAGGCCCGAAAGAAAGCGGCGGTCGTGGCTGATGAGGACGAGGGCCGAGCGCGTGCGCTTCAACTCGGATTCCAGCCACTCGATGGCGGGGAGGTCGAGATGGTTGGTCGGCTCGTCCAGCAGCAGGATATCGGGCTCCGGCGCGAGCGCCTGGGCAAGCGCGGCTCGGCGCGCCTCGCCGCCCGACAGGCGCTGGGGGTTCTCCGTGCCGTCGAGACCCAGGCTCTCCAGGAGATAGCGGGCGCGGTGCGCGTCGTCGCCCGGCGCGAGGCCTGCTTCCGCGAAGGCCAGCGTCGTCTCGAAGCCGGAAAAGTCCGGCTCCTGCGCGAGGTAGCGGATGGTGGTGCCGGGCTGCACGAACCGCACGGCCCGGTCCGGCTCGACCAAGCCGGCGGCGATGCGCATCAGGGTCGATTTGCCCGAGCCGTTGCGGCCGACGAGGCAGGCGCGTTCGCCGGGCGTGATCGTCAGCTCGGCGCGCTCGATCAGCGGGGTTCCGCCGAAGGTGAGCGCGACGTCTTGAAGGGTGAGAAGCGGGGGAGCGGCCATGCCGGGCTTATGGCAGCAGCCGCAGCCCGTAACAACGCAAGTGGACCGCGCCTTCTGGACGATCGCCGGAAAGCGACGGCCCCAGTTGTCGGCGCCGCCTCCGCGGATTCAGGCTTCCGCGATGCGCGGAGCCGTCGCTGCTTCGGCTGACGCGCTCAGGCGGTCGGGTTGGCAGGGCCGGTCGGCGTCGAATCCGGCAGGCCGGGGCTCTCGACGGGAATCTCGGCCGGCGTGGTGCCGGGTGCCTCGACGGGCGTTCCGCCGGGGATTTCCGGGCCGGGACCGGGCTCGGGAATCTGGGGAGAGTCGGGCGTCGCCGGTCCAGGCGTCTCGGGGCCGGGCACGGGAGTCTCCGGGATCGATCCGGGATTGGCCATAGGGGTCGAAGCCTCGCTGGCGGCGGGCACTGTGCCGCCGTGTCACGCCAACGAGGCGTTGCCGAGCCGGTTCCCGCCGCCCGGTCCCCGCACTGTCCCGGCCCGGGCTATTTCTTGGTCAGGAGGAGCTTGTTGCCCTCCTTGCCGACGATCTTCTGGATCTTCTGGGCGAACATCGCGAGCAGCAGCGGCATGCGCACCTCGACGCGCACCACGTCCTGGCCGACATCGATCTGGCCGTCCACGGTCTGGGTCATGGCCGTGACCGAGTAGTCGAGCCGGTCACCGGTCCAGGCCAGGGTGTTGATGGCGATGCCGCTCTTGCCGAGCGCCTCGCGCACGCGAACGGTGCCCTCGTCGATGCGCCGCCGGGCCTCGTCGCGGCCGAGTTCATGCGGAATCTCGACCACCATCGGCTTCGCCATCTCGTCTCCTCATCCCTTTGCAGCCCGGATCGAAAAGCGTTCCGGGCCTGCATGTCATCGGTTGAGACGAAGATGGGAAGGGGGCGGTTCCCCGGCAACGCCGGATGGAACGGATGCGGTGCCCGCTTCAGCGCACCACGTTGAGCGAGACGTAGCTGACGCCCGACATGCCGATGGCGCGGGCCGAGCCGCGGGCCAGATCGATCACCCGGCCGCCGACGAACGGGCCGCGATCGTTGATGCGCACCACGACCGAGCGGCCGTTGGACTTGTTCGTGACGCGAACACGGGTGCCGAAGGGCAGGCTACGATGGGCGGCGGTGTAACCGTTGGGGTTGAACCGCTCGCCATTGGCCGTCTTCTTGCCGCTTCCGTACCAGGAAGCCCGGCCACCCTGGGCCTGGGCGGGCAGCGCCGCGAGGGCGCCGATGACGGTGGCGAGGCAGACGGCAGCGGTCCGGTTGGAAACCTTCATCGAGGATCGCATTCCCTTGCTTTTGCGACGTGTTGTGAGCGCCGCGGAAAATGAGCCCGATCCCGGCTAAAATAAGACGGGGATTTTGCGCTGCAGCATGTGACCGGAGTCAGACTATCGACCGCGGTTTCGGGGTTTCCTGTCGCGGTAAGAATTGATTACTTGGCGCGACGCTGACGCTCGGCCATTCGATATTCACAAAACTTGTCGCGGAAGAATTCGGCGTGGCTCCGCGCGCCGTTTTGAAAGCCTTGACAAAGCTTCGCGCGCGCTTGCCCGAGTGGCACTGCAGCCGTGCATTCAATGCATGGCGAAGCCCGGCAAAAACTGCCGCCCCATATCGAGACGCAACCATACGGCGACGGCAAACGCGACCTTTACCGTGATCGGGGCATGGTCCGGTTGTCAGTCGCGTAACCGGTGTTTGCCATGGCTTCCCCGCGTACCGCGGTCGTCGGCGCCACCGCCCGGAATCAAGTCTCGCGTACCGGGCGGATCGCGTCGGCGCCGCGGATGGGTCTTGCACCCTCCGTTCAGCGTCTTCCCAGCACCTTACCCCTCGACGAAATCCTGATCGGCGACTGTATCGCCGCCATGGACCGTCTTCCGGCGGAAAGCGTCGACTGTGTCTTCGCCGACCCGCCCTACAACCTCCAACTCGGCGACGCGGGACTGACCCGTCCCGACCAGAGCGTGGTCGATGCCGTCGACGACGACTGGGACAAGTTCTCCAGCTTTTCCGCCTATGACGACTTCACCCGCGCTTGGCTGAAGGCCGCGCGCCGCGTGATGAAGCCGAACGCCACGCTGTGGGTGATCGGTTCTTATCACAACATCTTCCGGGTCGGCAGCGCGTTGCAGGATCTCGGTTACTGGATCCTGAATGACATCGTCTGGCGCAAGGCCAACCCGATGCCGAACTTCCGCGGCAAGCGCTTCACCAACGCGCACGAGACCCTGATCTGGGCCTCGCGCTCGCCGCAGGCGAAGTACACTTTCCATTACGATGCCCTGAAGGCCGGCAACGAAGACCTTCAGATGCGCTCGGACTGGTTCATCCCGCTCTGCACGGGCGAGGAAAGGCTGAAGGACGAGGCGGGCCGCAAGGTCCACCCGACCCAGAAGCCGGAAGCGCTCCTGGCCCGCACCCTCATGGCGGCGACCAATCCCGGTGACGTGGTGCTCGACCCGTTCTTCGGCACCGGCACGACCGGCGCGGTGGCCAAGCGTCTCGGGCGCCACTTCATCGGCTGCGAGCGCGACCCGACCTACGCCGCTGCGGCGCGGGCGCGGATCGCTGGCATCGAGACGCTGTCCGCCGCCTCGCTGGCGCTCGCCACCCCGAAACGGGCCGAGCCGCGCATCCCGTTCCTCAGCGTGGTCGAGGCGGGGCATGTGCGCCCCGGCGAGACGCTGACCGACGAGCGCCGTCGCTTCCGGGCGACGGTGCGGCCAGACGGCCAACTCAGCGTCGGACCGGCGATGGGCTCGATCCACAAGGTCGGCGCCCTGGTGCAGGGCCTGCCCGCCTGCAACGGTTGGACCTTCTGGCACGCCGAGCGCGGCGGAAAACTCGTCTGCATCGACGATTACCGCAGCGAGATGCGGGCCCGGACCGGAGCATAGCGATCGTCGAGGTTTCGAAGGGACACGTCCTTTCGCGGGTGCAGGGCGGAGCCCTGCATCATCGCGTCCGAACGGGTTTGGGCGCCTTCTTGACGATCCGCGCCAGATCCGAGGGCCGGGACGAGGCGGGTTTCGGGATCGGCCCGCGCCGTGGCGGCGGCTCGGGTTCCGGAATCGTGGCCAGATCGGGTTCGCGGACCGGCGCTGGCTTCGGCGCGGCCACGGGCACCGGGCCGGTGAACGCGTGGACGAGCACCTTCTTCATCGCACCGGGCAGCGGCTCGGTCTCGAGCGCGTCGCGGGGGGTGAAGCGCATTCCCTCCGGCGGCTTCGTGTCCGCCGCGACGCGGGCGAGAAACACCGTGAGTTCGAGCGGGAAATGGGTGAAGCCGTGCTTCACCACGCCAGGCAGGCGCTTCCAGCGGGCATCGAGAGGCGCGTCGAGCAGGCCCTTGGCGGGATCGTAATCGGGCAGCCAATCGCTCGTCGGCGGTTCGGCCATGGCGCCGAGCAGGCCCTCCGGCGGCCGGGTGCGCAGCAGGACCGCCTCGTCGCCGGCCCGCAGCGCGACGAAGGCCGCGCCCTTGCGCAAGATCCCCTTCTCCTTCTTCACTTTGCGCGGAAACGACTCCTGCAAACCCTCGGCGCGGGCGCGGCAGGGCTGCATCCAGGGGCACAGGGCACAGGCTGGGCGCTTCGGAGTGCACAGCGTCGCGCCGAGATCCATCAGCGCCTGCGCGAAATCGCCCGGCCGCCGGTCCGGCACCAGGGCCTGCGTGAATAGGCGGATCTGCGCGCGGGCCGCGGGGAGCGGCGTCTCGATGGCGTGCAGCCGGCTCATCACCCGCTCGACATTTCCATCGACCGCCGCCGCCGGCCGGTCGAAGGCGATGGCGGCGATGGCACCGGCCGTGTAGGCGCCGATGCCGGGCAGCTTACGCAGGCCGTCCTCGGTGTCGGGAAACCCGCCCGCGGCCGTCACCGCCTTGGCGCAGGCATGCAGGTTGCGGGCGCGGGAATAGTAGCCGAGCCCGGCCCAGGCCGACATCACCGCCTCCTCCGGCGCGGCCGCGAGCGCCGTCACGCTCGGAAACAGCGTCAGGAATTTTTCGAAGTACGGTTTGACCGCCGTCACCGTGGTCTGTTGCAGCATCACCTCGGAGAGCCAGACCCGATAGGGATTCGCCTCCTCGCCCGGCAGCGCCCGCCAGGGCAGTGCCCGGCGGTGGCGGTCGTACCAAGCGAGGAGGTCGGCGGCCGAGGCGGCGGGCATGAAGCGTCCATAGCGGGAGCGCGACCGCGAAAACAGCGTCTTGCCGAAATGTGACGCGGCTGTGCCGTCGCTCCCCCACATGCCGCTCCCGACTCCCGTGCGAACCGCAATTCGGGTAGGTTCGCGACAGGGGCGCGCCTGCCGCACGACCCTGGTGTTCCGGAGTGCCGATGGCGCGCGTCAAACCGCTGAGCGAATTGATCGAGGGCTGCATCGGTCCGGCGTTTGCCGCGCAGGGCTTCGCCTCCTCCGACATCCTTGCCGCGTGGCCGGACATCGTGGGCGCGCGGCTCTCCGAGGCCTGCCAGCCGGTCAAGCTCGAATGGCCGCGCCGCGCCCGCCGCGACGCGGAGGGGCGGCCGGAGCCCGGCACGCTGGTGGTGCGGGTGGAGGGCGCCTTCGCCCTCGAACTCCAGCATCTCGCGCCGATCGTGATCCAGCGCGTCAACGCGCATTACGGCTGGGCCTGCATCGGCAAGATCGTCATGCGCCAGGACCGTGTGCATCGGGCGACACGCCGCGCCCCGCAAAAAGCTCTCGACCCGGCGCGGCGCGGCGAGGTGGCGCTGGCGGTGGCGCGAATCGAGGAGGAGCGCCTGCGCGACGCCCTCGACCGGCTCGGCATCGCCGTGGTCGCGCGGCGATAGCGGCGCGGATCACGCGAAGCGCAAATCGAAGAACGTGCGGGCGGCGGCGCAGCGTGATAAGCGGCTCGTGAAAGGCCGTGCGGCGACGCGTCCCCCGGCCGGACGGAGCCGTTCCGTCCTATCCTCGCGCGGTATCGGGCCGGTTGCGGCCCGCGAACGGAGCCCGCCCCTGCCATGATCACCCGGCGCGACGCCCTGAAACTGACCGGCCTTGCCCTCGGCACCGCCGCCCTGCTCCCCCGCCTGACCCTTGAGGCGCTGGCGCAATCGGCCGACACGGCCGCGCTGATGCAGCCCGGCCCCCTCGGCGATGTCTGGCTCGGGCCGGCGGACGCCAAGGTGACGATCATCGAATACGCTTCGATGACCTGCTCGCACTGCGCCCACTTCCACGCGACGACGTGGCCGGTGCTGAAGGAGCGCTATATCGACACCGGCAAGGTGCGCTTCACCCTGCGCGAGTTCCCGCTCGATCCGCTCGCCACCGCCGCCTTCATGCTGGCCCGCTGCGACGGCGAGGCGAAATACTACCCGATCACCGATCTGCTGTTCGACCAGCAGCAGAACTGGGCCTTCGTGCGCAAGCCGCAATCGCCCGTCGATGCCCTGGAGCAGCTTCTGCGTCAGGCTGGGTTCTCGAAGGAGAAGTTCGAGGCCTGCCTCAAGGACCAGAAGACCTACGCCGCCATCAACGCGGTCAAGACCCGCGGCCTCGACACCCTCAAGGTCGAATCGACGCCGACCTTCTTCATCAACGGCGAGAAGCGCCCCGGCGCCCTCTCGATCGAGGAAATGGAGAAGATCATCAAGCCGATCCTGGGGGCCTGATCCGGCTTCCGAAAGCCGTGGAAAAATCAAAAATTATGTTTTTCCATCAACAGCTTAGTGGGCATTTTGGCCGCCTTGACACTCAAGGTTGGCGAAACTATGGTGCGCCGCGCCGAGGGGGTGAAACCTTTCCCTCCGCTCCCCACGACGTGTGGGGTCGCCCGTGAGCGGCGGCCCGGCAGGTGACGGGAGCGGGCCGGAAAAGGCTCCCGCCGATGGCGATCTCTCCGCGAGGCTCAAGCGTCTCGAGACGCAGCTCGAAGGCAGGCGGCCCAACGCCGCGCCCGACAAGCTTGCGCGCACCGGCACGTCCGGCGGGCCAGCCCCGCTCGGTCAGGCCATGCGGCTCTCGACCGAGTTCATCGCCGGGGTGATCGCCGGGGGAATCCTCGGCTACATCGTCGATCATCTCTTCGGCACCAAGCCGTGGGGCATGATCGTGCTGCTGATGCTGGGCTTCGTGACGGGGATCTACAACGTCATGCGGGTCAGCGGCTTCAGCGCCAAGAAAAACTGAGAAAGAACGCCGGTCAGGGTCTCCAAGTCGCCTCAAGGGTCTTGAGACTCGCCCGGCATCGTGTAAGGGCGACGCGCGACAGACGGGAGCCGCACAGGCTCCCTCGCGCGGCACACAAAGGGGCGGAAGCGGGCACATGGCGGTCAGTATCGACCCGATCCACCAGTTCGAGCTGCAGCCGCTCGTTTCGCTGGGTCACATCGGCAACCAGCAGCTCGCGTTCACGCAATCGGCTCTCTACATGTTCGCCGCGGTGGGCATCATCGCGCTGCTGACCATCGTGGCGACCTCCGGGCGCTCCGTGGTTCCGGGTCGTCTCCAGGCGCTGGCCGAGACGCTCTACGAATTCATCGCCGATACGGTGCACCAGGCGACCGGCGAGGACGGCAAGCGCTTCCTGCCGCTCGTGTTCTCCCTGTTCATGTTCGTGCTCATCCTGAACCTGCTCGGGATGATCCCCTACGCCTTCGCGGTGACCAGCCACCTCATCGTCACCTTCGGCCTCGCGCTGGTCGTGATCCTGACCGTGGTGATCTACGGCGTCGCCAAGCACGGCACCCACTTCCTCGGCGTGTTCGTGCCGTCGGGCGTGCCGAAGCCGCTGCTGCTCATCATGGTGCCGATCGAGATCGTGTCGTTCCTGTCGCGGCCGATCAGCCTCTCGGTTCGTCTCTTCGCCAACATCCTGGCCGGCCACATCGCGCTGAAGATCTTCGCCTTCTTCGTGGTCCAGCTCTTGGTTGCCGGTGCCTGGGGCGTGCTCTCGCCCTTGCCGCTCGCGCTCACCATCGCGCTGACGGCTCTCGAGTTCCTCGTCGCGGCCCTTCAGGCTTACGTCTTCGCGACGCTGACGGCGGTCTATCTCGCCGACGCCCTCCACCCCGGCCACTGATCCGTCCCGGCCGGACCCTTCCGCCCTCAACGAACCCCGTTCGAACTTCAGGAGTGTTTCATGGATCCCGTCGCTGCGAAGTACATCGGCGCCGGTCTCGCCTGCCTCGGCATGGCGGGCGCCAGCATCGGCCTCGGCAACCTGTTCGGCCAGTTCTACGCGGGCGCCCTGCGCAACCCGTCGGCCGCCGATAGCCAGCGCACCAACCTCCTCCTGGGCTTCGCGCTCACCGAGGCGCTCGGCATCTTCTCGCTGCTCGTCGCGCTGCTGCTCCTCTTCGCCGTCTGACGCGTCGTTCTCCGGGGGAGCGCGGGCCGGCCACAGGGCCTGCCCCGCGCTCCCCCGCTCGTTGAGAGTGTCTCGCGAAACCTCCTCTGCTCGGTCTTCCGTCCTTCGACACGGCGGCGCAGCGGAGGTTTCTTGAGAGACTCCGATCCGGCCGCTCCGCCCGCGGAGCCGGCCTTCCGACGTCACCGGACAGGGCCATGGCCGAGCAGAAGAATCCCCTCACGACCCCCTCCCCGAACGCGGACACGACGATCGTCCCGGCGGGAAGCCCGCACACCCATACCGAGCAGCCCTCCGGCGGCCATGGCAGCGCCTTTCCGCCCTTCGAGAGCCACACCTTTCTCTCGCAGTTGATCTGGCTCGCGCTCGCCTTTGGCCTGCTCTACTACCTGATGTCCAAGGTCGCGCTGCCGCGCATCGAGGCGATCCTCGGCGACCGCGCCGGCCGGCTCTCGTCCGACCTGACCGAGGCGCAGCGGATGAAGACCGAGGCCGACGCCGCCGGCGCCGCCTACGAGAAGTCTCTGCGCGAGGCCCAGGCGAAGGCGCAGGCCATCGCGCAGGAGACCCGCAACACCCTCTCGGCCGAGGCCGACGCCAAGCGCAAGTTGCTCGAGGCCGAGCTGAACCAGCGGCTCGCCGCCTCCGAGGCGACCATCCGCACGCGCACGACGGAAGCCATGGGCAACGTCCGCGCGATCGCCGGCGAGACCGCCTCGGCGATCGTCGAGCGGCTGACCGGCCAGGCCCCCGACCAAGCGAGCCTGAACCGCGCCCTCGACGCGACGCCCGCCGTACACTGATCCGAGGGCCGGCCCGTTGCCGGCCCCTCCCATCCGACCCCGCCCCGGCCCGCCGGGCCGAGGGCCGATCAAGGGTTTGAGACCGACATGTTGTTGACCGCGGAATTCTGGGTCGCCGTCGCCTTCGTGGCGTTCCTGGTCATCGTCTGGCGGGTCGGCGGCTTCTCGATGATGACCAACGGGCTCGACAGCCGCGCCAAGCGCGTGCGCCACGAGCTCGACGAAGCCCGCCGCCTGCGTGAAGAAGCCGCGGCCGTGCTCGCCGACTACAAGCGCCGCCGCACGGAGGCCGAGCGCGAGGCCGAGGCCATCATCGCCGGTGCCCGCGAGGACGCCGAGCGCATCGCCGCCGAGGGCCATGCCCGCCTCAACGATTTCGTGGCACGCCGCACCAAGGGCGCCGAGGCCAAGATCGCCCAAGCCGAGGCGCAGGCCTCCGCCCAGGTTCGCGCCGCGGCCGCCGACGCAGCCGTGAAGGTCTCCGAGACGCTGCTGCGTGAGCGACTCCAGGGCGCGGCCGCCCAGGATCTCCTCCGCGCCAGCCTCGGCGACGTGAAAAGCCGTCTTCAGGCCTGAGCCTGACGCCGCCGATCGAACGGGCCCCTGCCGTGTTTCGGCAAGGAGAGGGCGTGAATCGGCAAGCGGCGTCGATCGGAGCCGTTACGGTTCTCGGGCTCGTTCGCGGGGCCGGCCACTCACCGACTTGATCGGTCCTGCGACACCCGGCCCTGCCGGGTGTTTTCGTGTGTGGGGTCGGCCCGATGCGCTGCGGTGCCGCAGAGCGGGGCCGGTCCCGTTAAAAATTTTGAAGACAGGCGAAAAATCACCTGTGCTTGGCCTGTGGTGCCGCGGCGTGTACGAATAGTGCCTGAAAAACACCCCCGTGAACGCCGACGGGAGAACGGGTGGGTTTGCCCGTAAACAACGAAAAGAGGCTACGCTCATGAGCGCCGGAACTGCGACCGACAACACCGACCTCGACACCTTCTTCTCGTCTCATCTCGCCGAGACCGATCCCGAGATCGCCAAGGCCATCTCGCAGGAGCTGGGCCGGCAGCAGCACGAGATCGAGCTGATCGCGTCCGAGAACATCGTCTCGCGCGCCGTGCTCGAAGCGCAGGGCTCGGTTCTGACCAACAAGTACGCCGAGGGCTATCCGGGCCGGCGCTACTACGGCGGTTGCCAGTTCGTGGACATTGCCGAGGAACTCGCCATCGATCGGGCCAAGCGCCTGTTCGGCTGCGGCTTCGCCAACGTGCAGCCGAATTCCGGCTCCCAGGCGAACCAGGGCGTGTTCATGGCGCTCATGCAGCCCGGCGACACCTTCCTCGGCCTCGACCTCGCCGCCGGTGGCCACCTCACCCACGGCGCCCCCCCGAACGTCTCGGGCAAGTGGTTCAAGCCGGTCTCCTACACCGTGCGCCGTGAGGATCAGCGCATCGACATGGAGCAGGTCGAGCGTCTCGCCCAGGAACACAAGCCGAAGGTGATCATCGCCGGCGGCTCGGGCTACCCGCGTCACTGGGACTTCGCCAAGTTCCGTGAGATCGCCGATTCCGTCGGCGCCTACTTCTTCGTCGACATGGCCCACTTCGCCGGCCTCGTCGCCGCGGGTCTGCATCCCTCGCCGTTCCCGCACGCGCACGTCGCTACCACGACGACGCACAAGACCCTGCGCGGCCCGCGCGGCGGCATGATCCTGACGAATGACGAGGCGCTGGCCAAGAAGTTCAACTCGGCGATCTTCCCCGGTCTCCAGGGCGGCCCGCTGATGCACGTCATCGCCGCCAAGGCGGTGGCTTTCGGCGAGGCGCTGAAGCCCGAGTTCAAGATCTACGCCAAGCAGGTCATCGACAACGCCAAGGCGCTCGCCGACACCATCATCTCGGGCGGCTACGACATCACCTCCGGAGGCACCGACAACCACCTGATGCTGGTCGACCTTCAGAAGAAGGGCCTGACCGGCAAGGCGGCCGAGGCGGCCCTGTCGCGGGCCGACATCACCTGCAACAAGAACGGCGTGCCGTTCGATCCGCAGAAGCCGACGATCACCTCCGGCATCCGTCTGGGCACGCCGGCCAGCACCACCCGCGGCTTCGGCGTCGCCGAATTCAAGCAGGTCGGCTCGCTGATCGTTCAGGTGCTCGACGGCATCGCCGAGAAGGGCGATGGCGGCGACGCCACGGTCGAGGCGGCGGTGAAGGAGAAGGTCCACGCCCTCACCGATCGGTTCCCGATCTACGCCTGAGCTTGCTCGAAACACATTCGGCCCGCCACGCGGGCCGGTGCGGCCGCGGATCACCCGATCCGCGGCCGCTGTCGTTTCGAGGCGGCCTCAAACCGGATCCACGTTAGGTTTATCGTTCGGAGAGTGTACCCGTCCCGGCATCCTTGAAATGATGTGGGCCGATCCGTCCTTCGCCCGAAAGTTGCGCGGCATCGCGCGGTAGGGCGACTCTGCATCTCTCGCTTCACACGGATTGCAGCCGGCTTCTGCGGATGCACCTGTCGTCGGCCGAGCGGGGCGTCCGGGTCGCGACCCAGGCCGTTCGGGCGGCTCGTCGCCGATCTGGAGGGGGCGGCACGGTGGCCGATGAGCGCCGCGACCCCTGCCCGCTCATCGGCCGCTGCCGTCTCAAATGGGTCCTCGATGCCGCTGAGCCGGTGTTCTTCCTCCAATTCGACCGTCTCACCCGCGCCGACGTGGTGGCCGGACCGACAACAGCCGCACGCCGTGCCCTCTTTCGCGCCGATCCCGGCGACGGGGGGCGACGCCTGCCGCGCCCGTTCCGAGCAATCCCACTTCTGGCAATTGAGCGGCGGGTGGGGCAGAGAGGGGCGGCTTTCGAGAGTGTCCGGGACGAGGTGGTGAGCGCGCGATGCGGTGTCCGTTCTGCGGAGGTCCCGACACCCAGGTGAAGGATTCGCGGCCGAGCGAGGATTCCTCTGCGATCCGTCGCCGCCGCGTCTGCCCGGATTGCGGCGGCCGCTTCACGACTTTCGAGCGGGTCCAGTTGCGCGAACTCGTCGTGCTCAAGCGTTCGGGCAAGCGCGTGCCGTTCGATCGCGACAAGCTCCAGCGCTCGATCGACGTGGCGCTGCGCAAGCGCACGGTCGATCCCGAGCGGGTGGAGCGCCTCGTCAGCGGCATCACTCGGCGCCTGGAGAGCGGCGGCGAGGGCGAGGTCACCAGCGAGGCTATCGGCGAGGCGGTGATGGAGGGCCTGAAGGGGCTCGACGACGTCGCCTATGTCCGCTTCGCCTCGGTCTACAAGAATTTCCGCGAGGCCCAGGACTTCCAGGATCTGCTCGGCACCCTCGGCGAGCGATTGGAGGGCGAAGGCGCTCTTCCCGAAGACGAGCAGGCTGTGCCCGTCCCGTCCGACGAGGCGGTGGCTGCCCCGCGCCGCGGCCGTCCGGCCCGGAAGCGGGCGTGACGGGGCGAGCCGTGGACGTGTCCGAGCAGGAAGCTCTCGATCGCCGCGCCATGCGCCTCGCCCTCGCGCTGGGGCGGCGCAATCTCGGCCGGACTTGGCCGAATCCGAGCGTCGGCGCCGTCGTCGTGGCCGGGGGCCGCATCGTCGGGCAGGCGGTGACGGCGGTTGGCGGACGCCCGCATGCGGAGCCGCTGGCCCTCGCCATGGCCGGCGAGGCCGCGCGCGGCGCCACGCTCTACGTCACCCTCGAGCCCTGCTCGCATCACGGCCGCACGCCGCCCTGCACCGACGCGACCATCGCCGCCGGAATCGCCCGCGTCGTCACCGCGATCGAGGATCCCGATCCGCGTGTCGCCGGGCGGGGCCACGCGGGTTTGCGCGCCGCCGGGATCACGGTCGAGACCGGCCTGATGCGCGAGGAGGCCGCCCGCGACCATCGCGGCCATTTCGCCCGCGTGACGCGGGGTCGCCCGAGCCTGCACCTCAAGCTCGCCCGTACCCGCGACGGCTTCGCCGCCCCCTCGACCGGCGAGCGGCTAAAGATCACGGGTCCGATCGCGGACGGCGCGGTGCATCTGTGGCGGGCGCACGCCGACGCGATCATGGTCGGCATCGGCACCGCCCGCGCCGATGACCCTTCGCTGACCGTGCGGCTGCCGGGGCTCGCCGGGCGTTCGCCGCTGCGGGTCGTGCTCGACTCGACTTTGCGCCTCAACCCCGCCAGCCATCTCGTGCGCGGGGCCCGCGACCTGCCGACGCTGGTTCTGACCGGGCGCGGCGCCCCGGCCCATGCCCGGCGGATGCTCGCTTCCTTCGGCGTCGAGATCGCCTTCGTCCCCACTGACGCGGGGGGCCGTATCGATCTGCCCGCCGCGCTGACCGCGCTGGCGGAGCGCGGTCTGACCCGGATCTGCAGCGAGGGCGGGCCGGCGCTTGCCGACGCGCTCGCGGCGCACGATCTCATCGATGCCTGCACGCTCATCACCGGCCCCGTCACGCTGGGCGAGGCCGGTGGCTTGCCGGCGCTCGGGGCCAACCTCGCCCGCCGCCTCGCCGACGGCACCTTCACCGAGGTCGAGGCCCGCGACTTCGGCTCCGACACGGCGGTCACCTACGAGAGGATCTGAGATGTTCACCGGACTCGTCAGCGATGTCGGCCGCGTCGTCTCGGTGGAGGGCTCGGAGCGCCTGCGCCGGATCGTGATTGAAAGCGCCTACGATCCCGCCGGCATCGCGCTCGGCGCCTCGATTGCCTGCTCCGGCCCCTGCCTGACCGCCGTCGCGGTGGAGCCGCACGGGGCGGGCTGCCACTTTTCGGTCGATGCCGCCGCCGAAACCCTGGCCCGCACCACCGTCGGCACATGGCGCGAGGGCACGCGGCTCAACCTCGAACGCTCGCTCAAGCTTGGCGACGAACTCGGCGGCCACCTCGTCACCGGCCATGTCGACGGCATCGCCGAGATCCTTGTGCGCGAGACCGTGACCGGCGAGGACAACCCCTGGGGCGCGAGCGAGCGCTTCACCCTGCGGGCGCCGGCGGCGCTCGCCGGCTTCATCGCCGAGAAGGGCTCGATCTGCCTCGACGGCACCTCGCTCACCGTCAACGCGGTCTCGGGCCACGATTTCTCGGTGCTGCTGATCCCGCACAGCCTCTCCGTCACGACCTGGGAGGAGCGCCGCACGGGGGATCGGATCAACCTGGAGGTCGATCTGCTGGCCCGTTACGCCGCGCGCCTCGCCGAGACGCGCGGGTTGTTGCCGGCGTGAGGACCGGCCCGGCTTACTTGCCGTCGTAGGAGGCGGCGAGACTGTTCATGATCTGGTTCGTCTCGGCGTCGTACTTCTTGTCGCCCTCCGGCGAGGCCCAGTAGCTCACCAGCAGAAGGCGCTGGCCGTCGGATTTCGGCACGACCGAGAGGTAGCGCAGCACCGTCGGCTTGTTCTCGTAGGTCGCCGGAACCTCGGTGACCTTGAGGCTGTAGGTCGGGAAATCGACCTCCTTCGACTGGCCTTCGCCGGTCACCTTGACGCCTTGCTCCTTGAAGTAGGCGTTGTGCTCGCCGAGCAGGGTCTGGAACTGGGCGGGCTTGTAGCTCTCGAACCAGAGGTAGATTTCCTCATCCGCGGTCCGGGCCTGGACGCCACGGTCGATCGTGGTGACCTTCCACGCGGCCGGGATTTCGACGGAAATCGGCCGATCACCGGGGACGACCGTGATTGTCTTGGCGAGGGCGGCGCTGCCGGCCAGCAGAAAGAAGGCGAGCGCTGCGCTGCCTAAGAATTTCGCCGATCCGATCGTCATGAATATCCCCTGCCGGCCCCCTTCGTCGTGAGAGAGCCGCTGCGAGACTTGCCGTCAGTCCCTGTCCTCGGCAATGCACCACCGTCCCAGATCGGCGGAAACCTTTTCAAGGAGGCAGAACGACCCGGCGCATCGCGCCGGTCGGCCTCCACGTCGGGTGAGCACGGGATGCGTCTGCGGCTCGACCAGTCTTCGCGAGGAGGCCCACTGGCTTATTCGTGAGGAAGACTTAACCCTTCCCATCAAATCTCCCGTGTCGATTCGGGATCGTTTCGTGAGAGGGCGGTGGCCACCATGACGGTTACAGGACGCCGCGACCGGGTGTTGGCGGTGCTGACCGCGCTGAGCGGTGCCCTCCTCCTCGCCCTCCTTCTGGGGCGGGGGGCGCTGCGCGATGCCGGCTTCAACTCGCACGGGGCGCTCGCCGACGCGTTCCTGCACGGCCGGCTCTGGGTCGAGCGCTGCCCCGAGATCGATTGCGCCGTGTTCGAGGGGCGCACCTACATCATCTTCCCGCCCCTGCCGGCACTGCTGCTGACGCCGTTCGTCGCCCTGTTCGGCTTTCCCGGCTTCAAGGGCTTCGTGCTTCTCGGCCTGGGCCTGTCGGCCCTGAGCCTCTTGGCCTGGAGCCGCATCTTCCGCGCGCTGGAGGTCGAGCGCGGGCAGGCCTTGTGGCTGCTCGCCGCGCTCGCCTTCGCGAGCCCGCTCTATCAGGTCACGCTACGCTCCGATGGCGTCTGGTTCTTCTCCCAGACCGTCGGCTTCCTGATGATGACGCTGAGCCTTTGGGCGGTGATCTGTCGGAGTTCGCTGCCGCTCGCCGGATTGTTCGTCGGCCTCGCTTTCCTGTGCCGGCAGATGGCGATCTTCTACCCGCTGTTCCTGCTGGTTCTCGCTCTGCCCCGCGGGCGCCCGCTGCTGGCGAACCCGGCCTCGGTGGCGAAATCCGCGATGCTGGCGGGCCTGTCCGTCGCGGCCGCCCTCGCCGTCTACTGCGCCTACAACGCCGCGCGCTTCGGAAGCCCGTTCGAGACCGGCTACGCCTTCATCCACAATCCCGGCCAGGAGAGTTTCATCTGGCGGCGTATCACCGAGGGCGGCCTGTTCTCGCGCGATTACCTGCTGTTCAACACGCTCTACCTGTTCCTTCAGGGAATTCATTTCGAGTTCGGCGGCCCCCGGCTGACGGAACTCGTCGGCTTCGACAAGGCCGGCACGGCACTTCTCGTGGCGAGCCCTTGGCTGCTGCTGGTCTTCTACGCGCGGCTCGACCGGGTCTTCGCCGCCGGGGCGGCGACCATCGCGGTCATCGCCGGGATCACCCTGTTCTACCACTCGAACGGCGCCGAGCAGATCGCGACCCAGCGCTACGCCCTCGATTGGCTGCCGATCCTGATCGTGCTGATGGTGCGCGGGGAACGCCCGGCGGCTTTCGCCGCCCTGCCGATCCTCGTCACCTGGGGCGTCGTCGCCAATCTCGCCGTTGTGACGCTACTGGCCGTCTACAGGCTCTGAGGCGCGTCGCGCGGGCCCGAGGCGAAGGTAAGGAGCCGGTGTCCGAGATAGTTCGCCACAGCGCCGACGGCGATGCCGACGCCGTGGCCGAGGGCTTGGCGCGCGGCCGGCTCCCAATCCGGCAGCAGGCCTTTCAGGCCGTCGATCATCAGCGTGCTGACCGCGAGGACGACGGCGGCGCCGATAGCGTTGACTGCGAGGAACAGGGCAAGCTGTCCACGCAGCGAGCCGCGCGCGGCCGCCCGGAACACGAAGGCGCGGTAGAGCCAGAAGCCGGCGGCCATGCCGATGCCGTAGGCCACGATCAGGGCCGCCTCGAACGGCAGCACCAGCGAGAGCAGAATCCGGGCGAGCCAGTTGATCGCCGCCGCCGAGCCGCCTGCGATCAGGAAGCGGACGACCTCGCTTCGCATCACGGCACGAACCCCTGCGGCGGGAGGCTGGGCAGGAGAGCGGGCGGCAGGCCGAAGGCCGCCACCGCGAAGGCGAGACCGGCCACACCCGCGAGCACGAGGCTCGGGCGGTCCTTGACCGCGAAGGCGACCGGGTCGTCGTGGAGCGCGTCGCGGCCCGCCAGCAACCAGACCCGGCCCATGAACAGGACGAGGATCAGCGGGAAGCTCCACAGGGCCAGCGGCGCGGCGAGCACCGCGTGGCGGAACGCCTCGTTGGCGAGATACAGGATGAAGATGACAACGCTGGCGAGCCCGGAGGCGATGCCGAAGGCCAGCACCACCGGCTCGTCCGCCGGCTCATAGCCGCGCCCGGCGATGGTGCCGGCCTGGCCCCGCCGCGCAGCCCCGCGCAGCTCGGTGTGGCGCTTGGCGAAGGACAGCGAGGTGAACAGGAACATCGAGAAGGTCAGGAGCCAGGGCGACCACGCCACCGAGACCGCCGCCACGCCGACCGCGATGCGCAGCGAGAACAGACTCCCGAGCGTCAGCGCGTCGAGCATCGGCACCCGCTTCAGCCACGCGGAGTAAGTCAGCGTCAGGGCGAGATAGGCGAGCACGCCGGTCAGCACCGCCGCCCCGGCCCAGGCCGCAACCGCCAATCCGCCCGCGAGGCCGAGCACCAGCGCCGCCAGACCGGTTGCGATCGGAAGCCGGCCGCTCGCCAGGGGGCGCTCGCGCTTCGACCAGTGTGCCCGGTCGTGGGAGAGGTCGAGCAGATCGTTCAGCAGGTAGCTTGCCGAGGCGACGAGCCCGAGCGCGAGGAAGGCCAGACCTGCGCTCCCCCAGGCCTGCGCCTCCCCTGCCCGGCCGCCGAGGACGAGCGGGAGGAAGACCAGGGCGTTCTTGGCCCATTGGTGCAGGCGCAGGGCCTTGAGCAGCGCGCGCGAACGCGAGGCGGCGGGAAATTCCTCGACCGGCTTGCCCAACCCCTTGCCGAGCCGCCGCGCCGCGCGGAGCACGGGACCGGAGGCGCCCACGACGATCACTCGCCCGGCTGCGGCCCAGACCGGAAGGTCTGCCGCGGCATCCCCCGCGTAGTCGAAGCCCTGCGGGTAGAGCGCCCGGAGCTGCGCGGCCTTGGCCTCCCCTTTGAGGTTCCGCACCCCGTCGCTCGCCACCACCCGGTCGAAGACGGGAAAGCGCCGCAGGGCGCGCAGCGCCATCAGCTCGTCGGCGGCGGTGGCGAGCACGATGGGCTGGCCCGCAGCCTTTCGCGCCTCGATATGCGCGAGCAGCGCCGTGTTGGCCGGCAGGGTCGCGACGTCGAGCACGGCGCCTTCCGCGATGCGGCGCTTGAAGAAGGCCCGGCCCCGCGGCAGCCACAGCAGCATCAGGAGCAGCATCAGCGGGTTGCGCCGCAGCAGCGCGATGATCCCTTCCAAAAGCAGATCGGTGCGCAGTAGCGTGCCGTCGAGGTCGATCACCAGCGGCACCGGCCGCGGGGCCGAGACCCCGTCCTCGATCAGGATCGGAGCCGTCTCCACCCTTTGCGCGTGCGCCGTCGCCATGCTGGATAACCCCCGTTTCCAGTGCGGGATCGATGGTCGAGCGCCCGCAACCTTGCGTTCGACAATCTATCGCCGGGATCGACTTCGGGCGGGTTAATGGATGTCATCACAGGTTGTGGCGGCGAGACTTCGGCTCCATTTGATTGATCAAACCTTTCCATTTCGGCTGAAATGCGCCTGTCGCTGCTCCGGCGCACCGGGCCTGCGCCCCGTCCGGGGTGCTCGCTTGCAGGCGATCACGCCGTTTCCCGTCCGGCTTCAAGCGCTAAAGCATCATCCTGAAAGGTGGCTTCCGGCTTTCGGAAAAAGATGATGCAAAAACAAAAGGCTAGAGCATCGTCCCGGGCCCGATATCCAGGACGATGCTCTAGCGACCTTCGTTTTCCCTCCGCATGGCGCTCTTCGCGCCCGGCGGAGGGCGTCGTCGCTCTTCGAGCAATTGTCCGGCCTGCGTCCCGTGCCGCTTGTGGAGCCCGCGGCACTTGCGCTAACCCTCCGGCCCGCCCCGAACATTCGTGAACTCGCCTCGGAACGACAGTCGCATGGTCTCCCAACGCCGGGACGCGGACGCGCCCAAGGATACGTCCGAGAGCATCCTCGAGAGTCTGGCCGGCACCCGCGTGCTGGTGGTCGAGGCGCGCTACTACGACGACATCGCCGACGAATTGCTGGCGGGCGCCCGCGCGGCGATCGAGGCGGTCGGCGCCGAGGCGCGGGTCTTCACGGTGCCGGGTGCGCTTGAGATCCCCGCCGCCATCGCGATCCTGATGGAAGCCGGCCGCAAGGCCGGCGGCCCCTACGATGCGGCGGTCGCGCTCGGCTGCGTCATCCGCGGCGAGACCGGCCACTACGATATCGTCGCGGGCGAGAGCGCCCGCGCGCTGATGGACCTTTCCGTGGCCGAGCACCTGCCGCTCGGCAACGGCATCCTCACCGTGGAGACCATGGAGCAGGCGCTCGCCCGCGCCCGGGTCTCCGAGATGAACAAGGGCGGCGGTGCCGCGGAGGCGGCTCTGAGCCTCCTCGCCATCAAGCGCGCCGCCAACCTGGAACCCGCCCGATGACTGAACCTGCCGCGACACCGGCCCAGCCGAAGCCGAACGCCCGCACCGGCGCCCGCCTCTCCGTGGTGCAGGCGCTCTACGAGATGGAGATCTCGGACAAGGGCGTGATCGAGGCGCTCGCCGAGTTCGAGGCGTTCTGGATCGGTCAGGAGATCGACGGCGTCGTCCACCCGCCGGCCGAGATCGCGTTCTTCCGCGACGTGCTCCGCGGCGCCGTGGAGGAGCAGCGCGCCATCGACCCGAAGCTCGATACGGCGCTGGCCAAGGGCTGGCCTCTGCGCCGGCTGGAGGCCGTGCTGCGCGCGATCCTGCGGGCGGGCGCCTACGAACTCATGTTCCGCCGCGACGTGCCGGCCCGCGCCGCGATCTCGCAATATGTCGAGGTCGCCTACAGCTTCTACGGCGGTGACGAGCCCGGCATGGTCAACGCGGTGCTCGACCGGGTCGGGCGCGAGGTGCGCTCCACCGAGTTCGGCATCCCGGCCGCTCCCGGCTCGGTGACGGCGAAGAAGGGCTGACCGGCATGGCGCGCGCGGGCGAAGAGGCGCTGATCGCGCGCTACTTCGCGCCGCTCAGCGGCCCCGGCGCCGAGAACCTGCGCGACGACGCCGCGAGCATGACACCGACGCCCGGCCACGACCTCGTGGTGACGACCGACGCCATCGTGGCCGGCGTGCATTACTTCCCCGACGACCCACCCAGCTCCATCGCTGCCAAGGCGCTCGGCGTGAACCTGTCGGATCTGGCCGCCAAGGGCGCCAGCCCGCGCGGCTTCCTCCTGACCCTCGCTCTGCCGGACGACTGGACCGAAGCGTGGCTCGCGGATTTCGCCGAGGGCCTCGGCACGGCGAGCCGCGCCCATGGCTGCCCGCTGCTGGGCGGCGACACCGTGCGCTCCGGCGGCCCGGCGCTCATCGGCGTGACCGCCTTCGGCGAGGTGCCGACGGGCGCAATCCTGCGGCGGCAGGCGGCGCGGGCCGGCGACCGGCTCTGCGTCAGCGGCACCATCGGCGACGCGGCTTTGGGCCTCGCCCTGCGGCTCGTGCCCGATCCCGCGCTGGCACCGCTTCACCGCGATACGCTCCTCGATCGCTACCTTCACCCGCGCCCGCGGCTGGCGCTCATCCCCGTGCTGCGTCGCCACGCCCGCGCGTCCATGGATGTCTCGGACGGACTTGCGGGCGATCTGACAAAGATGTTCGACGGCACCGGCCTGACCGCCCGGATCGACGTACCGGCGGTGCCGCTCTCACCGGCGGCGCAGGCGGCCATTGCCGGCGATGCACGCCGGATCGATACGGCCCTGACCGGCGGGGACGATTACGAGATCCTCTGTGCGGTGCCGCCCGATGCCGTGAGCGCGTTCCTGGCCGAGGCGCGGGCCGCCGGGGTGCCCGTGGCCGAGATCGGCACCGTGGAAGCCGGCGACAGACCGCCGCGCTTTCGCGATGCGCACGGGCGCGCGATGGATTTCGCACGCGCCTCGTTCAGCCACTTCTGACATGCCATCGCCGCTGACTGCGTGAATCAGGCAGTGCGAGGCCGAAGTTCTGTTCTGACGGATCGATTTTGAGAAATACACATTTGTCGTGTGGCAGTATAAGATTATAATATTTTTATAAATTGATGCATTGTGCAGTTATCCGTTGCGTCGGTTCGAGAGTGCTGCATTATATTTGGGTCGACGCAGGAGATCTTACCGATGCAGCATGTTTCCAAGTTCCTGATCGCTGCCGCCGTCGTGGCGGGTGCCGCAGCTCTGCCCACGATCGTACAGGCCGAAAGCGCCAAGGGGAGCAAAGCCGAGCCTGCGAGCGCGGCGACAAAAAATCAGGCGAGCGTCGACGAGTTCGAAGAGAACCGTCGCGCCCACATGCAAAAGAGCAAGGAGAACAACACGAAGAAGGGGGCCGAGTAGGCCTGCCTCACGGAAACCCTGATTGCGGCGGCGGGCATTCTTTAAGGGACACGACAATGTCCGCCCGGAGGCCGGGTCAGGTCTCGATGCCGGCTTGGCGCCGGCTCAGGGCCCAGACCCGCTCCTGCAACGCCTCGTTCCGGCTGAGGGCGGACGAGGCGGTCTCGCGGCTCTTGGCGAAGTATCGCCCGCTCACGCCGTCGAGTTCGGGCGCGGTGGCGACGTGGAGCGAGGTCTTGGCGCCGGCCTCGGTCGAGATCAGGAACGGGCGGATCAGGCTCCAGGCGAAGCCGAGCCCGCCCCTCGTGTTCTTGGCAAAGTCGCTCGCCACGACGCCCGGATGCACCGCGTTGACGGTGATGCTGCCGACAGCCAGACGCCGGGCGAGCGCAGTGGTGAACAGCACGTTGCCGAGCTTGGCCTGGGCGTAGGCTTTCATCGCCGAATAGCGGCGCTTGCCGCCGAGGTCGTCGAAGTCGATGCGCCCGCGGGTATGGGCGGCGGAGGCTAAGTTGACGATGCGGGCGCGGGGTGCAGCTTCGAGCGGGCGACGCAATTCGTGCGTCAGCAGCACGTAGGCGAGATGGTCGAGGGCCCAGGTCTGCTCGATGCCATCGATCGTGACGTGGCGCTCCGAGAAGATCGCGCCGGCATTGTTTACGAGAAGGTCGAGGGCGGGGTAGCGCGCGCTTACCTCGCCCGCGAGCCGGCGGATCTCGGCTTGGCTCGACAGGTCGGCGAGAAAGACGTCCGCCGCGCCGCCGGTCTCCCGGCGCAGATGCGCGGCGGCGCGTTCCGTACGCTCGCGGTCGCGCCCGACGAGGCCCACCCGCGCCCCGAGGCGGGCGAGCCCCAGGGCCGTCTCGGCGCCGATCCCGGAGGAGGCGCCGGTGACGAGGGCGGTGCGACCGTCGAGGCGCACGGGATCGAGCCGGCGGCTCAGAACACCGCCTGACCGATGGCCAGCGCGATCACCACGATGACGATGGCGAGCACGAGGAAGAGGCCGAACAGGATGCGGGCGATCGAACTCGCGCCGGAGGCGATGCCGGTGAAGCCGAGGCCGCCGGCGACGAGCGAGATCACGAAGGCGATGGCGGCCCATTTGAGAAGCGTCATGGCAGTTCACTCCGAAACAAAAGCGGAGCAGTAACGGTCAATGGGCCGGCGGCGTTCCGTCGCGGCCCGCGCTTTACGCGCTTCGTTCTCCGGCCGCCCGACGCAACAGCACCTCCGCCAGGGTGTGATAGAGGCCGCCGCGGCAGACCAGCTTCGACACCGCATCCGCGATCAGCGCCGCCAGCATCAGCGGGATCATCATCGCGTGGTTCTGGGTCATCTCCGTGACGATGACGAAGGAGGTGATCGGCGCCTGGAGCACGCCGGTGAGGTAGGCGGTCATGCCGATCAGCACCAGCGCGCCGACCGGCACGCCCGGCAGGAACAGGCTCGCCTCCGCGCCCAGCCCGGCGCCGACGGCCAGCGACGGCGCGAACAGACCGCCAGGAATGCCGCTGATCGAGGACAGGACGGTCGCCAGGAACTTGAGTAGGGCGAAGTCCCAGCGCGGGTCGCCCCCGGCATGGAGGAGTGCCCGCGCCTCCTCGTAGCCGGTGCCGTAGACGGTGCCGCCGGAGGCGAGCCCGCACAGGGCGACCCCGAACCCGCACGAGGTCGCGAACAGCACGGGATGGCGCCCGATCATCGCGCCCGCCCGTCCCGGCAGGCCGCGGCCGAATGCGATGACGATGCGGCTGAACAATCCGCCCGCGAGGCCGCCCGCGACGCCGAGCAGCGGCACCGCGAGCCAGCCGGCGGCCAGCGAGAGTTGCGCGTCGGACGTGCCGAAATAGCTGTAGTCGCCGAGGATCGCGAGCGAGGTCAGTCCGGCGGCGACGATGGTGGCGACGATCAGCGCGCTGCCGCGGCTGTCATAGGCCCGGCCGAGTTCCTCGATGCCGAAGACGATGCCGGCCAACGGGGTGTTGAAGGCCGCCGCCACCCCGGCCGCACCGCCCGCGAGCAGCAGGCCCCGCATCCGCTCCGGGCTCAAAGTCCCGAAGGCGGCCATGATCGCCGCGCCGACCTGCACGGTCGGCCCCTCGCGGCCGATCGAGGCGCCGCACAGGAGGCCGAGGCACATCACGACGATCTTGCCCGCCGCGACCTTGAGCGAGATCAGCGCATCGCGCGCGGACCCGGCATCCAGGGCGCGGGCGGCGATCACCTGCGGGATGCCCGAGCCCTGCGCATTCGGGAAGACAGCACGGGCGAGCCACGCGGCGAGCGCGAAGCCGGCCGGGCACAGCAGAAGCGCCAGGGCGGGAGAGACGTGGAGCCCATGGCGGAACACCTCCTGCGCCGCATCGGCCGCCTTGGCCATCAGCACCGCGGCGAGGCCGACGCAGACGCCGCCTGCCAGGAATAGGCTCCGTCGGCGCCAGGTCGTCCACGCATCGCCGGAGGCACCGCGCAGCCGCGACAGGGCTGGTCTCAGATCCGTGGGTCGCAGCGGCATTTGGATGGATCAGGCAAGGGATGGGCCGTGTCGCCGACACCCTGCCCGTGAAATCGGCGCAGGGCCATCGCTGCGGCGCGATGATCCGGCCCGAACGTCCCCTCCGATGGGGAGGATGACACCGGGCGCTGCAACAAATGGTCCCGGTTGCGGGATGGATGAGGATCTGCGCGTTTAGAAAGCTTCACGACATCCCCGGCTTCCGGTGACCCATGTCGGGTCTCGAGTAGCCGACAGTCGACGCGGGCAAGGCGCGGATCCGGCCGAACCGGGCCGCGCGGCAAGCAGCCAGGGAGACGGCATGGGGCGGCTGACCACGGTACCCGCGAGCGCGGTCCTTCTCGGTATCGCGGGGTTGATTCCGTTCGTGGGCTTTGCGGCCCTTTCGGTCAGCGGCACGGATGTCGGGCTCGGCACCATCGGCCTGTCGCCGCGCACCATCCTCTCGGCCTACGGGGCGGTGATCGCTTCGTTCCTCGGCGGCATCCGCTGGGGCGCGGCGGCGGCTCGGGATGCGGGCTGGCGCGATTACGGACTCGCGATCGTGCCTTCGCTGCTCGCCTGGGCGGCGCTCGCCGCGCCGCCGCCTTGGGATCTCCGGATCCTCGGCGCGCTCGTGCTGCTGTGGGGCATCGTCGATCAGGACCTTCCCCGCCGCGGCATGGTCCCGGTCTGGATGGGCCGCCTGCGGTTGGCCCTGTCGGCGGTCGCGGGCGCGGCGCTGCTAGTGGCAGCGTGACACGGTTCAATCCCGCCCGAGCATCGTCCGGCCGATGGCGAAGACGCGCCCGTCCCCGAGCAGGTAGGCCGTAAACCCGTTCGGGAAGAGCGGCTCGAAGACGGCGTCGCGCACGTTGAGGCCGCCCGTGTAGGCGCCGAAGGCCGGCATGACGAGGCGGTGTCCGTCGCTCACGAAGCAGCGGCGGCGCACGGAGCGACCGCGCATGGTGACCTTGCCGCAGGGGTGGAGATGGCCGGCGATCTCGCCTGCCGCGGCGCCTGCCAACGGCTCGTGCCGCAACGTCAGGCCGCCGATGGAAACCGTCTCGCAGTAGCGCCCGCCGACGCCCTCGCTCACCGCCGCGTCGTGGTTGCCGGCGATCCAGACCCAGTCGCGGCCTTCCTGAAGCGCGGCAATCATCGCCCGGTCACCGGGCTCCATCCGCTCGGGGCCGCGGGCATCGTGGAAGGAATCGCCGAGCGCGACCACGCAGGCCGGATCGAGCCGCTGGATCACCTCGTGCAGAAGGCTCAGGGTCTCGCGGGTGTCGTAGGGCGGCAGGAACTGGCCGGAGCGGGCGGCGAAGGACGAGCCCTTCTCCAGATGGAGATCCGATACCACCAGGGTGCGGTGTTCGGGCAGCCACAGGGCGCCGGTTCGGTCGAGGCTCAGCGCCTCCCCGGCGAGCGCAAGGTCGGTGCCCTTCACGGTCTTCTCGAGTCTCTGGCCGAGTGCCAACGTTGTTTTCCCAAGCTTCGTGGAGGAGGCGGCACGCCGCGTCAGCCGAGCGCCTCTTGGAGAAGCTCGGCTTCGGCCTCGGCCAGGATCTCGTCGGCCCCCTCTCCGTAGACCCGCTCGCGCCCGATTTCGAGCATGACGGACACGGAGAGCGGCGAGACCCGGTCGAGCGCCCTATGGGTGATTCGCCCCCGGATCCGCCTCAGCATCATGCCGAGGCGGGTCACGTCGAGGAGTCCGGTTGCCGCATCCTGCCGCGCGGCGCGCAGGAGCAGGTGGTCGGGCTGGTGGCGGCGCAGCACGTCGTAGATCAGGTCGGTCGAGATCGTTACCTGCCGCCCGGTCTTCTTCTGGCCGGGAAAGCGCCGCTCGATCAGCCCGGCGATCACCGCGCATTGCCGGAAGGTGCGCTTCATCATCGCCGACTCGTCGAGCCAGGCCTCCAAGTCGTCGCCGAGCATGTCCTCGTCGAACAGGGCCTCCATGAAGCCGGGCGAGAGGGCGGCGCGCTCGCTCAGATCCTTCGTGCACCAGATGGCGATGCCGTAATCGTTGGCGGCAAACCCGAGCGGGCGCAGCCGGGCGCGCTCCAGGCGCCGGGTCAGCAGCATGCCGAGCGTCTGGTGGGCGAGCCGCCCCTCGAACGGGAAAGCGGTGAGGTAGTGGCGCCCGGCCCGCGAAAACGTCTCGACCAGAAGGTCGCGCTCGCCCGGCAGCACGGAGTGGCGGCGCTGCTGCGCGAGGTAATCCGCGAGCTGGCGCGGCAGGCGGTCCCACTCGAACGGGTCGGCGATGATCGCCCGCACGCGGGCGGCGAGGAAGGTCGAGAGCGGGAACTTCGAGCCGGCATAGGAGGGGATCGCCGGATCGGTGCCGGGCCCGGCCCGCGTGACGAGGCATTCGTCCTCGGCCAGCCCCTCGAAGCGCAGCACCTCGCCCGCGAACAGGAAGGTGTCGCCGACGGTGAGCGTCTCGGCGAAATCCTCCTCGATCTCGCCGAGCGTCCGCCCGCCCTTCGGCAGCACCGTGCCGGGCTTGGCGCGCAGGCTGCGTGCCATGCGCACCTTGATGTGGGTCGATTCGACGATGGTGCCGATGTTCATGCGGTATTGCTGCGCCACCCGCGCGTCCCGCACCCGCCACTTGCCGTCGGCGCCCCGCAGGATCTTGGCGAAGCGCTCGTAGGCGCGCAGTGCGTAGCCGCCGGTGGCGACGTAATCGACCACTGCCTCGAAATCCTCCCAGCTCAACGTCGCGTAGGGCGCGGCCGAAATCACCTCGTCGTAGAGTTCGAGGGGATCGAAGGCGTCGGCGCAGGCCATGCCGAGCACGTGCTGGGCGAGCACGTCGGGGGCGCCGAGGCGGGCGTCGGGGGTGTCCTGGGCGGCCTCCTCCACCGCGTCGAGAGCGGCGCGGCATTCCAGCATCTCGAAGCGATTGCCGGGGACGAGATAGGCCTTGGATGGCTCGTCCATGCGGTGGTTGGCCCGGCCGATCCGCTGCATGATCCGGCTCGCGCCCTTCGGCGCGCCGAGATTGACCACGAGATCGACATCGCCCCAGTCGATGCCGAGATCGAGCGTCGCGGTGCAGACGATGGCGCGCAACTGCCCCGCCGCCATTGCCGCCTCGACCCGGCGGCGCTGCGTGGCGTCGAGCGAGCCGTGATGCAGGGCGATGGCTAAGGTGTCGTCGTTGAGTCGCCACAGCTCCTGAAAGGTGTACTCGGCCTGGAGCCGGGTGTTGACGAAGACGAGCACCATGCGGTGCGCTCGGATCAGGTCGTAGATCGCCGGCATCGAGTGCCAGGCGGTGTGGCCGGCGAGCGGGAGCGTCCGGTTCACTTCGAGCATGTGCAGGTCGGGCTTGGCGCCACCCTTCACCACGACGAGCTCGGCCCGGCGGTCCTCGCCCGGCACCTGACCGACGAGGTACTTCCGCAGTTCGTCCGGCTCGCGCACGGTGGCCGAGAGGCCGATGGCGCGGGCCTCCGGCGCCAGCCGTCGCACGCGGGCGAGGGCGAGGGCGAGGAGATCGCCGCGCTTCGAGGTGACGAGCGCATGCAACTCGTCGAGCACGACCGTCTTCAGCCCGGCGAAGAACGCCTCCGCCTCGCGGTGGGCGAGCAGCAGCGAGAGCTGTTCGGGCGTCGTGAGCAGGATGTCGGGCGGGCGCTGGATCTGGCGGGCGCGCTTGTGTGCCGACGTGTCGCCGGTGCGGGTCTCGACCGTGACCGGCAGTTCCATGCCCTCGATCGGCGCTTCGAGGTTACGGGCGATGTCGACCGCCAGCGCCTTGAGCGGCGAGACGTAGAGGGTGTGGAGCCCCTTCGCCTTGCTGCCCTTGCTCCCTTCCTTGCCCCCTTGCCGCTCGCTCAGCTCGACCAGGCTCGGCAGGAAGCCGGCCAGCGTCTTGCCCGCTCCCGTGGGGGCGACGAGCAGCGCCGAGCGCCCGCCCCGGACGGTCGCGAGCAGTTCGAGCTGATGCGGGCGGGGGGACCAGCCGCGGGAGGCGAACCACGCGGAGAAACGCGGCGGAAGGTCTGGGGGCGCTGGCACCCGGCTCAGGTAGGACGTGCGCGGCGCGGCGTCACCGCGTCACGCCAGCGCCATCAGGAAGCGGTCGATCAGCTCCAGGGCCCGTTCGGTCAGCGCGCTGGGGTAGCGCACGAAGACGTGGCAGCCGCCGGCATAGACCGCGGTGTGGCCGCCATTGTTGGCCGCCGCCCAGCGGGCCGACATGTAGAGCGTGTCGTCGAGCAGCGGATCGGCGGTGCCGACGGTGAACAGGGCCGGCGGCAGGCCCTTCAGGTCGGCGTAGAGCGGCGACACGTCGGGCCGGCGCCGGTCGATGCCCTCACGCACGTAGCCGTCGGCGAAGCGCTTGAGGTCGGTGGTGTTGATGACGAGGCGTTCCTCGCCCCAGAGCCGCACGCTCGGGGTCAGGCCGAGATCGAAGAAGCCGGCATTGAGGTTGGCGCCGCGGAAGGCGCGGGGCAGGTTGTGCCGGTCACGCAGGCGCAGCAGCGTCATCACCGCGAGATGCGCGCCGACGGATTCGCCGCCGATGGTCAGGGGGTGGACGCCGAGTTCCGCCCGGCCGGGGCCGGCGAGCCAGAGTGCGGCGGCCTCGCAATCCTCGAGCGCGGCGGGATAAGGATGCTCGGGCGCCAGCCGGTACTCGACCGAGAGGCAGACGAAGCCGCAGGTGTCGGCGATACGCTCGAGCCAGGGGTCCTGCTCGTCGGCCGCGCCCCAGACCCAGCCGCCCCGGTGGATGTGCAGGTAGGCGCCCCGTGCCTTACCCTGCGGGCGGATCACCCGCAGTGCCAGCGGGCCGGCGGGCCCTTCGATGGTCAGGGTCTCGGCGCGCGGGCTGCGCGGCATGGCGGGGGAGGCCTGCGTGCCCGCCCGGCGGCGCGCGCGCACCTGCTCGATCGGCAGCGACCATGGGTCGGCCTGGGCGGCGTGGGCGGCCACGATCTCGGCATTGAGCGCCTTCGTCTCGGCATCGATGGTCGCCGGGTCGAACAGAGCGTGGTCGATCATGGCCGGAATCAGGTCGCGCTTTATGGGGTCAACGGGAGCCGGCAGGGCCGGATGAAGCCTGCCATCTTGAGCGGAACGTTCGAGGATGCCATCTGGCTGCTACCCCGAATGCGTCGAATGATGCGGCGGCGTCCCGGTTTCGCAGAGGTGTGGCGAAGCAGCAACGGCGTTGCGAGGGTGCCATGACCCATCGTGCCAAGGCCCAGCAAGGATATCGGCAGAATGATCGGCGATCACGACTCGCGGCGCCGCGCCCCGCTCGACTCCGGCGCCTACCCGGCCGATCCGCGCGTCGATCCACGCTATGGGGGCCCCCGCCGACGCTCCGGCCTCAACCGTTTCCTCGGCGGCTCGCCCGCGGCGGTGCTCGTGAAGCTGCTGTTCCTGTCCGTGCTCGTCGGTGCGGTCATGGCGATGTTCGGCCTGACGCCGGGCCTGCTGTTCTGGCAGCTCTACGATTTCACCCGCTCCTTGATCGACCTCGGGCTCGACACCTTCCACGATTTCGGTCGCTGGATCCTCGCGGGCGCGGCGGTGGTGGTGCCGATCTGGTTGATCGCCCGCGTGCTCACCGTCTCGCGGGACCGGTGACGCCGGCTCGCCGGGTCGATCCCACCGAACCGGCGCGCCGGCCCTCGGTGTGAGGGCGTGCGACACAGCAACAGCTTAGAACCGTTCCGATTGCCTCGCCCGCGCGAACGGTTCTAAGACTCGAGCGAGAAGCAAGAAACCGCATCGAGGCGTGTCGTGCAGACCAATTTCGCCCCCGAGCAGCTCGCCGACCCCGCCATGGCGGCCTCGGAGAAGATCCTGCGCACCTGCGTGCATTGCGGATTCTGCACCGCGACCTGCCCGACCTACCTCCTGCTCGGCGACGAACTCGATTCACCCCGCGGCCGCATCTACCTCATCAAGGACATGCTGGAGGGCGGCAAGCCGGCGAGCCGCGAGGTGGTCAAGCACGTCGATCGCTGCCTCTCGTGCCTGTCCTGCATGACGACCTGCCCGTCGGGGGTGCACTACATGCACCTTGTCGATCACGCCCGCACGCATATCGAGAAGACCTACGCGCGCCCGCTCTCCGACCGCGCCTTGCGCGCGGTGCTTGCCTTCGTCCTGCCCTACCCGAACCGCTTCCGGCTTGCCTTGCTCGCGGCCAAGATCGGGTCGCCGTTCCGGCCGCTGGTCGCCCGTCTGCCGCGGGTCGGCAACCGGCTCGCGGCGATGCTCGACCTCGCCCCGGCGCAGCTGCCGAACCGCAACCGCACCGACCGGCCCGGTACCTTCCCCGCCGACACGTCGGCGCAGGAGATCAGCGACCTCTTCCAGACCGGTGAGGACAAGGCGCCGGCCAAACGCCGCGGCCGGGTCGCGCTGCTGCGCGGCTGCGCCCAGAGCGTGCTGCGGCCGGACTTCAACGAGGCGGCGATCCGCCTGCTCAACCGCCACGGGGTCGAGGTGGTCCTGCCCAAGGGCGAGGGCTGCTGCGGCGCACTGACCCACCACATGGGCAAGGAGCACTCCGCCCACGGCCACGCCAAACGCACGATCGACGCCTGGATCGCCGAGATGGACGGGCCCGGCCTCGATGCCATCGTCGTCACCGCGTCCGGCTGCGGCACGACGATCAAGGATTACGGCTTCATGTTCCGCGACGACCCGGCCTATGCCGAGAAGGCTGCGCGGGTCTCAGGTCTCGCGAGGGACGTGACCGAGTACATGGCCGAGATCGGCCTGCTGCCGCCGGTGGAGGATACCGACCTCGTGGTCGCCTATCATTCCGCCTGCTCAATGCAGCACGGGCAGGCCATCCGTACCGAACCGAAGACCCTCCTCAAGAAGGCGGGCTTCACGGTCAAGGACGTGCCGGAGGGCCATATCTGCTGCGGCTCGGCCGGCACCTACAACATCCTCCAGCCGGAGATCGCCGCCCGGCTGCGTGACCGCAAGGTCGCCAACATCGAGCGCGTCCGGCCCGACATCATCGCCACCGGCAACATCGGCTGCGCGACCCAGATCGGGAAGGGCACCGACATCCCGATCCTGCACACGGTCGAACTGCTCGACTGGGCGACCGGCGGGCCGCGGCCGGAGGCGCTGGAGCGTCTGTCGGTGCGGCCGGCCCCCGTCCCGGCGCATGCCTGATACGGTCCCCGCTTGATCCAAGCGGGGACCGTATCATCAAGCCCGCGTAGCCCTTGAGGAGGGTACCCATCGCGCCAGCGCGATGGGTACCCTCGAAGCCCAAATCCGCCATCCCGAAGGGATCAAACGGATTTGGTATGAGACCAATTCACCGTGCGTCAGACGGACGCTCGCCGCCCCGCACTTGCGAGACAAACGGGGTCATCGCCGGTCGATGTAAGGTCAAGGTTGACTATCCCGCTCTGCACAATTGCGGGTCGTCCCTTCCTTGACCTCGCTGCAGGTGCGAATTAGGCCCGCAACCAGTGTCGGTCCGAAATCGTTTGCAGGCTTATGACAGAGAACCCGACAGAGTCGCCCGTCGTCCTCCTCGTCGAAGATGACGGTCTGCTGCTGATGGAGGCCTCCGACACGCTGGCGGAGGCCGGTTTCAACGTCATCGAAGCGCATCATGCCGACAAGGCGCTCGACCTGCTGGAGGGCCGGCCCGATGTCGGGATCGTCATGACCGACGTCGACATGCCGATGGGCTCGATGGACGGCTTCGCCCTGGCCCGCCTCGTCGCCCACCGCTGGCCGGAGATCCCGGTGCTGATCGTCTCAGGCATGGGAACCCCCGGCCCCGGCGACATGCCCGACGGCGCACGCTTCATCCCCAAGCCCTACGCGCCGACCATGCTCGTGCGCACCCTTAAGGCCTGCCTCAAGAGCGCGGCCTGACCGCGTTCCGCAGACGTTGCGCGCATGGCCGATGCGCGCAGGGGCCAATCGCGGGTTTCGCCGCGGGTCGTTTCGCGGCAGAAGGCGCGTGAGAGCGGCGTACTCCGCGCGCCGACAGACCGATCAGTTCAGGTCCCGCCATGACCGCCGAGCCAAAAACCCTCCGCTTCGCCACGCAGGCGGTCCATGCGGGCGCCGCCCCCGATCCCGCCACCGGCGCGCGGGTGCAGCCGATCTACTTCACCAACGGCTTCGTCTTCGACTCGACCGAGCAGGCCGCCGACATCTTCGCCATGCGCAAGACCGGCTTCTCCTATTCGCGCGGCTCGAACCCGACGGTCGCCGCGCTCGAGCGCCGGGTTGCCGCGCTGGAGGGCGCCAAGGCGGCGGTCGCCGTCTCGTCCGGGCAGTCGGCGGTGCTGCTGGTGATGATGACGCTGATGCAGACGGGCGACGCCTATGTCGCCTCCCCGCGTCTGTTCGGCGGCTCGCTCGGCCTGATGCGCCGCCTCGAAGGGCGCTACGACCTGACGCCGCACTTCGCCGCGGACCTGACGCCGGAGGCGTTCGAGGCCGCGATCACGCCGCAGACCAAGGCGATTATCTGCGAGTCGATCGTCAATCCCTGCGCTACGGTGATGGATATCGAGGGTATCGCCGCGGTCGCCAAGCGCCACGGCCTGCCGCTCGTCATCGACAACACCCTGGCCTCGCCCGCCCTGATCCGCCCGATCGAGTACGGCGCCGACATCGTAGTCCACTCGACCTCGAAGTTCCTCGGCGGTTCGGGCCAGGTGATCGGCGGCATGATCTGCGATGCTGGCACCTTCGATTGGAAGGCGCAGGGCTCGCGCTACAACCTCATCAACGATCCCTGGCCGGACTATGACGGGCTGATCGTCAGCGATCGCTTTCCCGAGATCAGCTTTGCCGTGGCTTGCCGCCTGTTCGGCCTGCGCGACCTCGGCCCCGGCCTCTCGCCGATGAATGCCTTCCTCACGCTCACCGGCATCGAGACCCTGCCGCTGCGGATGGCCCGCCACTGCGCCAACGCCAAGGCGGTCGCCGCCTACCTCAAGGACCATCCGGCCGTGGAGTGGGTGAGCTATCCGGCGCTTCCGGGCCAGAAGGGCGAGGCGCTGGCCAACCGCTACGTGCCGCAGGGGCCGGGCTCGATCTTCACCTTCGCACTGAAGGGTGGCGAGCCGGCGGCCCTGGCGTTCATCGCGAACCTGGAACTGGTCTCGCACCTCGTGAACATCGGCGAGATCAAGTCGCTCGTGATCCATCCGGCCACCACGACCCATCGTCAGCTCCGCCCCGAGGAGCGCGCGGCGGCCTGCGTCGGCCCCGAGACCGTACGTCTCTCGATCGGCCTGGAGGATCCCGAGGATCTCATCGCCGATATCGAGCAGGCCCTCGCGAAGATCGGCTGACGCCGCGATGGGACGGCGCGGGCGCATCGCTGTTGCGATCGGCGGCCTCGCCGTCCTCGGCTCCGGTGCCGTCGTCCTCGCCGACTTCCTGCAAGTCGGCCGCACCGAGCCCCCGCTGGTGGCCGAGGCCGAGCGCGCCGACCGCGTTCTCGTGGAGAAGGCGGCGCGCCGCCTGACCCTGCTGCGCGAGGGGCGTGTGCTCGCGACCTACCCGGTGTCGCTCGGTTTCGCGCCGGAAGGGCACAAGGCGCGCGAAGGCGACGGGCGCACGCCCGAGGGCGTCTATGCGATCGCGTTCCGCAACCCGCGCAGCGTCGCCCATCTCTCGCTCAAGGTGTCCTACCCTTCCCCGGCCGATGCGGCGGCGGCACGGGCCGGAGGCTATCCGCCCGGCGGGGACATCATGATCCACGGGCTGATGAACGGCTTTTCCTGGCTCGGCCACCTGCATCGGCTGAGGGACTGGACCCAGGGCTGCGTCGGCGTCACCAATGCCGAGATGCGCGCAATCTACGCCCGCGTGGATGTCGGCACGCCGATCGAGATCAGACCCTGACCATTGCGGCTTACGCGGCTGGCACGATGGATCGACGGAAGAGGATCTGCGCTCGACGCCGGGGTACACCTACCGACTGACTAATTGCGTCGGATGCGGGCCTCCAAATACTTCCAAGTCGATATTGTTTGCTGCGCCTTGGTCTCCGACGTTGGATTTTTGCGATCATTTTGTTTCGCAAAAACGTGCCTTACCCATTGCTTATGGTCAGAAAATCGACCGAATTTCATATGTTGATTTGAGTTACTGAGAAAACTAATCCATAAATCGCTCGGTTGCGAAAGACTCATATTGATAGAGTTCAGAGCTGGTCTACGTCACCCATGGCCTGCAACTGAAGAAAGCTGCGACTTAAGTAGCATCTTCGACCCGCTGAGAGAGGCTTGTCCCAAGTAACGGGAGGGGTCATTTTAATCCTCTCGTTAAGAAATTTCATTTATCACTTTTTTGTCAGCAGACCTGGATGATCCGTGCGCGGCGGACACTTCAGCATCTTACGCGCCTCTCCCCTCCGATGCGCTTCTCTCTCAAAGCTGCTCTCGTTGCCCTGTTCGGCGGGGTCACGCTCATTACGATCGGCCAGGGCGCCGTATCCCTCATGGAGCTGTCGTCGATCCGCCGAGGTGTCGATGCGGTTGCCACCAACTGGCTTCCATCCGTCGTCGCCGTCAACGAGATGGGGACGGCTGCAAGCCAGATGCGCCTGCGGCAGTATCGGATCGTCACGACATCGATCGATCCCGAGGCGCTGGTTGCGAACCGGAACCTTTACGAGCGGGCGGTGGCCGACATGGCGGCGGCGCGCAAGCGCTACGAGCCCCTGATCTCGTCCCCGGAGGAGCGCGCGCTCTACACGCAGTTTTCCGAGCTGTGGTCCCGCTACGATGATGCGAGCCGCCATATCATCGCGATGATGGAGCGGGGCCAGCAGCGGGAGGCCATGGCGGAACTGGTCGGGCCGGGCCTGCTCTCCGTGTACGGCCAAGCGAGCGACGTGATCGCCCGCGCGATCAGCCTCAATCGCGACGGCTCCACGCGCGACGCGTCCGCCGCGGTCGGCAATGTCGAGACCGCTTCGATCGCCGCGATCGTCACGATGGCCATCGCCGTGCTCTTCGCTCTCTTTGCGATGGCGTTCGGCCTGCTGCGGATCTCGCGGCCGATCACCGGCATCACCGGCATGATGGGTGCGCTCGCTGCGGGCGACGTCGAGACACCCGTGCCGTACCGTCAGCGCCGGGACGAGATCGGTGCGATGGCCGCCGCCGTCCAGGTGTTCAAGGATAACCTGATCCGCACCCGCGCCCTGGAAGCCGAGACGGCGCTCGCCCGCGCTTCGGCCGAGGAGCAGCGGAAGGCCGCGATGCGGGCGATGGCCGACAGCTTCGAGGCGGCCGTCGGCGGGATCATCGGCAGCGTGACCTCGGCGGCGACCGAGTTGCAGGCGACGGCCCAGACCATGTCGGGAACCGCCGACGAGACGGCCTCGCAATCCGTCACCGTGGCCTCCGCGGCCGAAGAGGCGGCGACCAATGTGGGGACCGTCGCGGCCGCAGCGGAGGAACTTGGCGCCTCCGTGCACGAGATCGGCCGGCAGGTGGCCAGCTCGTCCGACCTCGCCCAGGCCGCGGTCGGCGAGGCCGACCAAACTGCCGGTCTGGTCCAGAACCTGTCGAGCGCGGCTGCCAAGATCGGCGACGTGGTGTCGATGATCTCGACGATTGCCGGGCAGACCAACCTGTTGGCGCTCAACGCCACCATCGAGGCGGCCCGTGCCGGGGAGGCTGGCCGCGGCTTCGCGGTGGTCGCCGCCGAGGTCAAGGAACTCGCCAACCAGACCGCGCGGGCAACCAGCGAAATCGCGCAGCAGATCGGCACGATCCAGGTCGCGACCGATCAGGCGGTCTCGGCCATCGGCGGCATTTCCGGCCGCATCCGCGAGATCAACGGCGTCGCCACCGGCATCGCCGCGGCGGTCGAGCAGCAGGGCGCGGCGACGCAGGAAATCGTGCGCAACGTCGCCCAAGCCTCGACCGGCACGGCCGAGGTGACGAGCAACATCGCCGGCGTCGCCCGCGCCTCCGAAGAGACCGGCGCGGCGGCGGGCCAAGTGCTCGGCGCGGCCTCCGAGTTGTCGCGCCAGTCCGAGCAGCTCTCGGCGGAGGTGAGCCGCTTCCTGGCGACGGTGCGGGCAGCCTAAACGAGTCCGAAGCCCGGCGGACGGGTTGGCGTGTCGTGACGAAGAGGTCGCCTTCGGGCGGCCTCTTTCCCATGTTCGCCTGCGTCCGACCCAGATGCGAAACCGCAGGAGAGACCGCCATGCGCGCCTACGAGATGTCCGCCGCCGCCGGCCTCGACAGTTGGAAGAGTGCCGAGCGCCCGACACCCGAACCGGGCCGCGGGCAGGTTCTGGTGCGAATCCGTGCGGCTTCCCTCAATTACCGCGACCTGCTGATCTGCCAGGGCCGTTACCCGTTCGCGGTCAATCTCGACCGGTTGATCCCGCTCTCGGACGGGGCCGGCGAGGTCGTCGCGCTCGGCGAAGGCGTACGCCGCTTCACCGGCGGCGAGCGGGTCGCCGGCATCTTCTCGCAGAGCTGGCTTGGCGGCGCGCAGGTACCCGACACGTGGCAGACCGCGCTCGGCGGCGCCATCGACGGGGTGCTGACCGAGTATCAGGTGTTCGACGAGGACGGGTTGGTCACGCTGCCCGATCATCTCAGCTTCGAGGAAGGGGCGACTTTGCCCTGCGCGGCCGTGACGGCCTGGAATGCACTCTACGGGCTGAAAGCTCTGCGGGCCGGCGAGACGGTGCTGACGCTCGGCACCGGCGGCGTCTCGATCTTCGCGATCCAGCTCGCCCACGCGGCCGGGGCGCGGGTCATCGCGACCTCGTCGAGCGATGCCAAGCTGGAGCGGGCCCGCGCGCTTGGCGCGCACGAGACCATCAACTACCGCGCCCATCCCGATTGGGAGAGCGAGGTGCGCCGGCTGACCGGCGGAACGGGCGTCGATCACGTGGTCGAGGTCGGCGGCACCGGGACGCTTCCGCGTTCCATCGCCTCGACCCGGCCCGGCGGGCATATCGGCTTGATCGGCCTGCTGGCCCAGGGCGAGGCGTTCGACCCGCTGGCGATCCTCGGCGCGAGCTGCATCGTGCGCGGCGTCGCCGTCGGCTCGCGGGAGATGTTCGAGGACATGAACCGCTCGATCGCCCTGCACGGGATCAAGCCGGTGATCGACCGGGTCTACGGTTTCGACGAGGCGCCCAGCGCCCTCAAAGCCTTGGCCGAGGCTGCGCATGTCGGCAAGATCGTGATCCGGATCGATTGATGCTCGGGCGTCGGGGGAAGAGGCGGGTGATGCGCGCAGGCGTCGGATGGGGACTTCTCGCGGCGCTCGTATCGCCGGTGGCGGCGAGCGCCGCGGACGTCACGACGGTGCGGACCGAGTCCTTCCCCCGGCCGCCCTATTCCGGGGCGACTTACTACGTCTACGAGCAGGCAGGCCGGACGATCTGCACCAAGCTCGCCGTCTGCAACAAGTTCGAGCAGTGCGAGACCACCTACGTCCCCGGCGCCTTTCGCGCGCCTGAGGACACCGCCACCGGAGAACCCTACGGGACGACGCCCGCGGTGCCGATCGCACCCGCGTCGCTCGCCAAGCATGTCTGCCTGACGCGCTTCGGATTGGTGCAGCGGTAGGCCCTACGCCTCGTCGCTCTTGCGGGCCTTTCGGTTCAGCGCCCGCAGCGCCCCGCGGAAGGTGCGCACGTCCTGCTCGGTCATCGCCATGCGGTGGAGCATGTCGCGCATGTTGCGGGCGATGATCTCCTGCTTCTCCGGCGGGTAGAAGCCGGCGCCCGCCAGAGTCTCCTCAAGGCTCGCGAACAGCGAAAGCATCGCTTCGCGGGTGGCGGGCGGCGAGAGCATTTCGCCGGAGAAGCGCAGGGTGGCGAGGCCGGCGGCGCGGCGCCACTCGTAGCCCATCAGCAGCACGGCCTGGGCGAGGTTGAGCGAGGGAAATTCCTCCGTCACCGGGAAGGTGACGATGGCGTCGGCCAGCGACACCTCGTCGTTGCTCAAGCCCACCCGCTCGCGCCCGAACATCAGCCCGATCCGCTCGCCGCGGCCGATTCGCTCGGCGGTGGCCGTCATGGCGTCCTCGGGGGCGAAGACCCGCTTCATCTGTCCGCGCTCGCGGGCGGTGGTGGCGAGGAGACCATGCAGGTCGGCGATGGCTTCCGGCAGCGTGGCGTAGACCTTGGCCCCATCGAGCACGTAGGTCGCGCCGGAGGCCGCCTCGCGCACGCCCTTCTTCGGCCAGCCGTTCTTGGGCGCCACCAGGCGCAACTCGGACAAACCGAAATTCGCCATGGCGCGGGCGGTCATGCCGATGTTCTCAGCAAGTTGCGGCTCGACCAGGATGACGACGGGGGCGCTCATGGCCGCCCTCTCGCACGCCGCGATCACAGCCTCAATCCGGGAAGAGCAGCGATTCCCAATCTCGCACCCCACTCATGACGTGCAGGATCTCGATCCGCTCGCTGCGCGCCTGGTGAAGATGAGGTAGGAACCGTAGGAGCGCCGCCGCACGCCGCTATCCGCGTGAAGCGGTACCAGCGGAAAGCTTTCGGGAAACTCAGCGAGTTGCAGGCACCGCTCGAGCAATTGGGTGACGAAGCTGGCCGCCCGGCGCAGATTGTCCTGGGCGATGAAGTCACCGATGCGCTCCAGATCGGCTTCAGCCTCGGCGGTGAAGACGACGATCATGCATCCGGGCCGGACATTGATTCGTATTTGGCGATCAATCGCGCCTTGACGTTTTCGGCCGGTGTCACCCGGCCGGCGTCGGCATCGGCGGTGCCGCGGGCCAAGGCCGCATCGAGCAGCGATAGGCGCTTCTCGCGCTCCTCGACAAGCGCACGCCCTCGCGAAGAACCTCGCTGCGAGAGCCGTAGCGGCCCTCCTTCACAAGCGAAGTGACATAGCTTTCGAGGCGGGCTCCGAGATCGGCGCTACTCGGCATCGTCGCTGCTCCCGTCGCTGCGGAAGCGGGAGGATAACTGTTATCGGGTGTAACGCAAAGGAATGCGCGCCGATGGCAAGGCCACCGACGCGCATTCCAAAATTCTCAGATCTTACCGTCGAGGCCCATCTGGTAGTACTTGTGCACGATCTTGTCCTGGTTCTCTAGGAGCCAGTCGATCGAGGGCTCGTTGGTCATGGCCTTGCGGATCGCCTCGGTCATGCCCTTGCGCTGGATCTCGAACAACGCCTTGTGGTCGATGTTCTCGTCCTGGATCACGCCGGGGCTGAGCCAGACCGAGCAGATGATGCCGAGGTCGTTGGCCTTCTCCTTGGGAATGTAGCCAGCCCGCACCGCATCGAGCACGCCGTTGGCGATGGCGTACTGGACCGTGCCCATCAGGATCGAAGTGTACTTGTTCTCGGTCACGCTCACCTTGGAGACGCACAGCGTCACCGGGCGGACCATGATGTCGGTGTTCAGGAGCGCGAAGACGCGGCTGTGGCCGACGACCTGATCGCCGGTGAGGGTGGCGAGCGCGGTGCCGACCGGCCCGTCGAGCTCGCCGATGATGACCTCGGGTTCGGACGCGGTGTTGGGCGGGCCGCCCGCGACGAGGGCCTCGCCGGCGCGCAGGATGATGCGGTCGCTCATGGTGTGTCCTTCCTCGTGATCGGCCGTTTGTCTTGACGCGCGGGTCGTCGCAGCGCCGGCCGGGTTTGTCCAGGCCGCTTAGCGCGGCCGTGGCGTGCGCTCTTGCGCGGGAGCGACACTCGCTTTGGCCGGTGACCGCGCCGGGTGGCCGCGGCACGGCGCGTCGTTTATGCCCGCCTCCCATGACGGAGACCGGAAACGACCGCGACGGCCTGCGCACCGCCGTGGCGCTGATCGAGATCCAGGGCGGCCTCGTCGGCCTCTGGGCCTTCCTGCATGACCTGATGCAGACCGGTGCCGCGGTGCCGCTCACGCTGCTGCCCGGTGTGCTGTTCATCGGTCTCGTACTGGCGGCAAGCGTGGTCGCGGGCGTGGCGCTGTGGCAGGACCGACGCTGGGGCTACACCCTCTCCGTACCGGTGCAGCTCGCTCAGGTGATCTGGTTCGTGAGCGCAGGGCTCACCGTCCGTATCTCGGCGAGCGGCTGGCTGCTCGCCGACGTCTTTCTCCGCGCGCCTGCCGAGGGCGGGCTCGTGCTCGGGTGGCAGTTCGATGCGGCGCGCAAGGGCGGCTACGCCCTCTCGCTGGCTCCGCGGGAGGATTTCACCCTCGCGCTGAACCTGATCGCCCTCGCCATCCTGATCTGGCTCGGATTTCGCCTGCGCGGCCTGCTGCCGTTCCGCAGGGGCGGGTAACAGTTTCGCGCATCCGAAACCGGCACTTCGAGCCCGGCTTTGTCGCCTTGCTGCGCTGCGTTATAGGGGCGGCGACAGGGTTCCGGAGAGACGCGCGAAGGGCAGCCGGCCGGGCGCGCGGCACCGGGCAACTGAGGGACCGACATGGCGAAGATCAAGGTGGCCAATCCGGTCGTCGAGCTCGACGGCGACGAGATGACCCGGATCATCTGGGCGGAGATCAAGAACAAGCTCATCCACCCCTACCTCGATCTCGATCTCGACTATTACGATCTCGGCGTCGAGCACCGCGACGCGACGAACGATCAGGTGACGGTCGATGCGGCCGAGGCGATCAAGCGCCACGGTGTCGGCGTGAAATGCGCCACGATCACGCCGGACGAGGCCCGCGTCGAGGAGTTCAAGCTCAAGGAGATGTGGCGTTCGCCCAACGGCACGATCCGCAACATCCTCGGCGGCGTCATCTTCCGCGAGCCGATCATCTGCTCCAACGTCCCGCGCCTCGTGCCCGGCTGGACCCAGCCCTTCGTCATCGGCCGCCACGCCTACGGCGACCAGTACCGCGCCACCGACTTCAAGGTGCCGGGCAAGGGCCGCCTGACGATCAAGTTCGAGGGCGACGACGGCACCGTCATCGAGAAGGAAGTGTTCAAGTTCCCCGACGCCGGCGTCGCGATGTCGATGTACAACCTCGACCAGTCGATCATCGATTTCGCCCGGGCCTCGTTCAACTACGGCCTCGCCCGCAAATACCCGGTCTATCTGAGCACCAAGAACACCATCCTCAAGGTCTATGACGGCCGCTTCAAGGATCTGTTCCAGAAGGTGTTCGACGAGGAGTTCAAGTCGAAGTTCCAGTCGCTCGGCCTCGTCTACGAGCACCGCCTGATCGACGACATGGTGGCCTCGTGCCTGAAGTGGTCGGGTGGCTACGTCTGGGCCTGCAAGAACTACGACGGCGACGTGCAGTCGGACACGGCGGCGCAGGGCTTCGGCTCGCTCGGCCTGATGACCTCGGTGCTGATGACGCCGGACGGCCAGACCGTGGAGGCGGAGGCCGCCCACGGCACCGTGACGCGCCACTACCGCGAGCACCAGAAGGGCAAGGCGACCTCGACCAACTCGATCGCCTCGATCTTCGCCTGGACCCGCGGCCTGTCGCACCGGGCCAAGCTCGATGACAACGGCGATCTCGCAAAGTTCGCCGGGACCCTTGAGAAGGTCTGTGTCGATACGGTCGAGGCCGGTCACATGACGAAGGATCTCGCCCTCCTCGTCGGCCCGGATCAGAAGTGGCTCACCACCGACGGCTTCCTCGACAAGGTCGACGAGAACCTTAAGACGGCGATGGCCGTCTGAGGCCCCAGCCTCACCGCCCTCCCCCCACCGAGGGGGGAGGGTTGAGAAATCTCAGCCGGCCTTCTTCGCCGCATTCCGCTTGCGCGTCTCGGCTGCCTTCCTGGCCGAGGCGGAGCGCTGCTCCTTCGTGCGCGAAGCCGAGGCGGTGCCGCCGCTGCGGCCGCCCTTGTGCGCGGCGGGATGGTCTGTCGCCTTGCCGCGGCCCGAGCCGCCGGGCTTCTTGCCGCCGCCATCGTCCTTGTTGACGGTCGCCCAGGCGCGAGCCTCCGCTTCTTTTTCCGGCACGCCGCGGGACTCGTAGGATTCGGCGATGTGCTCCGCCTTGCGGACCTGCTTGTCGGTGTATTTCGACTTGTCGCCCTGAGCCATGGTGCTCTCCCGATCTGCCCGCGCCGGTCAGCTCCGGCCCGGCGCGTCGATGGCTGCCCGCACCCTCCGGATCAGCTCGGCGCGGCGGTACGGCTTGTTCAGGATGTCGAACTCCGGACGCTCGATCCCGGTTCGCTCCAGGCTGGCCTCGGCATAGCCGGTGGTGAGCAGGATCTTCAGATCGGGGTGGCGGCGGCGCGCCTCGCGGGCGAGCGTCAGGCCGTCCATGCCGCCGGGCATGATCAGGTCGGAGAACAGCAGGTCGATCTCCGGGTGGTCGTTCAGGATCTCCAGGGCCTCGCGGCCGTGGCGGGCCATCAGCGTGCCGTAGCCGTAATCGCGCAGGATCGCCCGGGCGAGTTCGGCGACGTCGGCGCGATCGTCCACGATCAGGATCGTTTCCGTGCCCGGCCGCTCCTCGACGACGGCCGCCGGCGCCGCGCTCTCCGGCGCACTGGCCTCGTCGCTCGCCGGGAACGCGAGACGCACGGTCGTCCCCTCCCCCATCACCGACTCGATCTGTGCGAAGCCGCCGGATTGCTTGGCGAAACCGTAGACCATCGAAAGGCCGAGCCCCGTGCCTTTCCCCTCCTCCTTGGTGGTGAAGAACGGGTCCATCACCCGTGCCAGCATGTCCGAGGGGATGCCGGCGCCCGTATCGGTCACCGCGACGCTCACGAGCCGGCCCGAGCCGTCCGGCCGGCTGGATTCCGCGTTACGGGTCGTGATGGTGACGCGCCCGCCCTCCGACATCGCGTCACGGGCGTTGATGAGGACGTTGAGCAGGGCGACCTCGGCTTGGGTCCGGTCGATCCGGCACGGCCAGAGGTCGGGGGCGAGATCGGTCTCGATCGTCACCGCGTCGCCGAGCGTGCGCCCGGCCAGCTCCTTCATCTCGGCGACGAGGTCGTTGAGGTTGAGGGTGCGGCCGTCGAGGCGCTGCTTGCGGGCAAAGGCGAGCAGTTGCTGCGTCAGCGTCGAGGCCCGCTCGGCCGCCTCGCGGATATTGCCGACCGCGCGCCCCATGCGGCCCCGGTCGGCGTCCGGCCGATCCAGGTTGGTCGCCAGCGAATCTGCGTAGCCCAGGATCACCTGGAGCAGGTTGTTGAAGTCGTGGGCGATCCCGCCGGTGAGCTGGCCGATCGCCTCCATTTTCTGGGCTTGATGCAGCGATTCCTCCGCCATCCGGCGGCGGGTGATGTCGAGCTGCGAGCCGAAGAAGTACAGGAGGTCCCCGGCCGCGTTGTAGACCGGGCTCACGAACAGCGCGTTCCAGAAGCTCGAGCCATCCTTGCGGTAGTTGAGGATCTCCGTGGCCATGTCGCGCCGCGCCGCGACGGCCTCGCGCACCTGCGCCCGCGTCGCCGGATCGGTCTCGGGGCCTTGGAGGAAGCGGCAGTTGCGGCCGATCACCTCGTCCCGCGCGTAGCCGGTCATTTCGAGGAAGGCTTGGTTGACGAACACGATCGGGTGGTCGTCCCGGTTCGGATCGACCACCACCATCGGCATGCGCGTCATCGCGACGGCAGCGAAGAAAATACCGTTGCCGGACTCGAATTCGCGGCCCTCCGGACCTGCCTCGACACTGGGATGGGCGCCGTGGGGTCGTTTTTCGGGGATGTTGTCGGTCATGCAAACCCGCGGCGTGACAAGTCTCGGGAGGCTGCCGGCACGGCCGGCGCATCCGCAAGGCAGAGCGTAAGATAAGGCTGCGGGAAGGAAAGAGGCTCCGGAGCGCAGAGGCTCCGGAGCCCATCGAAATCGGCAGGGACCGCTTCTAGCGACCGGCCCCTCGCCCGCACCGTCAGGCCTCCTCGTCGATGCCGAAGCTCACGCTCTCGACATTCGCCCGCTCGAAGGCCTGCATCACGTACTGGTAGGAGCGCTCCATATCGCTGTGCTCCTCGTCCTCGTTCTCGACGGGTTTGAGGACGAACATCAGCATCGAGCGGCCCGTGACCGAGTAGCTCTCGCCGACCGCGAAGCTCTCCACCTCCTGGCTGTCGGGCAGGTTGGTATCGAGCAGCCGCGTCCAAGAGGTGCCGCCCGGCGCCTCGGGGAAGGTGAAGTCCACCACGTCGTGATAGGCGTTGTAGAACAAGAGCAGGGTGGCATCGCCGCCGCGCTTGTGGATGCCGCTCGCCTGGGCGCGCCCGTCGAGCAATACGGCCAGCGTCCGCGAATTGCCGTCGTTCCAGTTCTCCGGGCTCATCTCGGTACCGGTCGGCGTGAGCCAGGTCACGTCCTTGACGCCGAACTCCTCGTCGTAGGCGCCCGTGACGAAGCGACCGCGCGACAGCATCGGCAGGGCGTTGCGCAGCAGGATCAGGCGCTGCGTGAACTCGGCCAGATCCCGCTCCTCCTCGCCAATGGCGCCCCAATCGACCCAGCTCACCTCGTTGTCCTGGCAATAGGCGTTGTTGTTGCCCTTCTGCGTGCGGGCGAACTCGTCGCCGGCGAGCAGCATCGGCGTGCCCTTCGACAGGAACAGGGTGGCCAGCATGTTGCGCATCTGGCGCAGGCGCACAGAGCGGATCTCGGGATCGTCGGTCGGGCCCTCGACACCGTAATTGTAGGAGAGGTTGTGGCCGTGCCCGTCGCGGTTGCCCTCCTCGTTCGCCTCGTTGTGCTTCTCGTTGTACGAGACCGTATCGTTCAGCGTGAAGCCGTCATGGGCTGTGATGAAGTTCACCGAAGCCCAGGGCCGGCGCCCGCGCTTGTTGAACTTGTCGGCCGAGGCTGTGATGCGTGAGGCGAGCCCCGGCAGCAGCCCGGCATCGCCCTTCCAGTAGCCGCGCACGTCGTCGCGGAACCGGTCGTTCCACTCGGCCCAGCCCGGCGGGAAGCCGCCGACCTGATAGCCGCCGGGGCCGCAATCCCACGGCTCGGCGATGAGCTTGACGTCGTTGAGCACCGGATCCTGGCGACAGGTGTCGAGGAAGCCGCCGCCTTCGTCGAAGCCGTAGGGTTCGCGGCCGAGAATCGTCGCCAGATCGAAGCGGAAGCCGTCGACCCGCATCTCGGTCGCCCAGTAACGGAGCGAGTCCGTGACGAGCTGCAGCACGCGGGGATGCGAGAGGTTGAAGGTGTTCCCGGTGCCGGTGTCGTTGATGTAGTAGCGCGGCTGGTTCGGCAGCAGCCGGTAGTAGGAGGCGTTGTCGACGCCCTTGAACGACAGGGTCGGGCCCTTCTCGTTGCCCTCGGCCGTGTGATTGTAGACCACGTCGAGGATCACCTCGAGGCCGGCGCCGTGCATGCGCGCCACCATCTCCTTGAACTCGGAGAAGGCGAAATCCGGCACCGCCGCATAGCGCCGGGCGGGGGTGAAGAACGAGATGGTGTTGTAGCCCCAGTAATTGATGAGGTCCTTCTGCTGCAGGTAGTCGTCCTGCACGAAGGAATGCACCGGCAGCAGCTCGACCGAGGTGATGCCCAGGCTCTTGATGTAGTCGAGCACCGCCGGATTGCCGAGGCCGGCATAGGTGCCGCGCAGCTTCTCGGGCACGGCCGGGTGCAGCTTGGTGAAGCCCTTGACGTGGGTCTCGTAGATGATCGTGCGCTCCCACGGCACGCGGGGCTTCACGTCCCGGCCCCAGGTGAAGGCCGGGTCGATCACGCGGGAGCGGCGGGTGTAGGGGGCCGAATCGCGCTCATCGTAGGTGAGGTCGTCGCCCGTCTCCATCTTGTAGCCGAACAGGGCCGGGTTCCACTGGATCGTGCCGACCAGACCCTTGGCGTAGGGGTCGATGAGGAGCTTGTTCGGGTTGAAGCGGTGGCCGGCCTCGGGCTCGTAGGGGCCGTGGACGCGGTAGCCGTAGATCGTGCCGGGCCGCGCATCCGGCAGATAGCCGTGCCAGACCTCGTCGGTGTACTCGGGCAGCTCGATGCGCTCGATCTCGTTCTCGCCGGCATCGTCGAACAGGCACAGCTCGACCTTCGTGGCATGGGCCGAGAACAGCGCGAAGTTCACGCCGCGGCCGTCCCAGGTCGCACCGCGGGGATGCGGCGAGCCTTCGCGGATACGCGTGCGCGATGTGCGCGGCCTCGGCGTCGCAGTCCTGTCGGTATCGGCCATCGATCGTCCCATTCTCACTTATGGCGGTCCCCGCGGGTCCAGCCGGACTCTGAACGTGCACGGAACGGCGAAGCTCCGTGTCGTCCGACGCGACGCAGCAAATTTTTCCCGATCCGCTGCGCGCCGCTGCGGATGTGGTAGGCCTTGGACGAAACTCACGGTGGGGGCTCGCGTTGCAAGACCCCTCATCGATCGACACGGACAGGTTCGAGGGGGGACCATCGCCCATGATCGAAGATCCCGAGCATCGGCCCGCCGGGCTTCAAGCGCTGGCTGAGCGGCACGGCGTCAGCCTGGAGGCGGTACGCCATCTGCTGCGCGCGCTCCAGGCGGGACAGGGCAACATGGCCCAGTTCGATCACCCCGATCTCGGCGGCTTCGGCCAGTGGTCGCGTGGCGGTATGGTGATGGTCGGGCGCATGAACGACCATGCCCTGAAGGCGCAGGTCGATGCCCTGTGCACCGAACTCGCCGCAGCCCTGCCGCTCTCCGGCTTCCGCGAGGAAGCGGCTTCAGGCAATTGGTGGCCGGACGAACTGGGGCTGCCGTCGAGCGCGGGCGCACAGAACGCGACGCGCTACGCCTTCTTCCCCGAGCGGCGGCGCCTCGCCATCGAGACCGACGGGCGGCTGACCCTCTACGACACCGGGGACCGCCTCGTGACCGGAGCGAGCCAGCAGCAGGGCGGCACCTCCTCGCTACGTTTCAGCGGGCCGCAGGGGAGCTTCTCGCTGGAAGATCTGACGCCGGTCGAGCGGGATGCGGCGGCGGCGCCGTCGGCGCCCAAACCGTCGGCGGATGCGAGCGCCGCCGCGTTCGCGTCGTCATCGGTCGCCCCCGCGGCCAGCCCGGCTGCGCCGGCCGCCAGCCGGCCGAACGCCGCACCCTCCGGTGCCCCCACGGGTGCAGGCCCGGCCGACATCCTCTCGATTCTCGAACGGCTGGCCGACCTGCACAAGAAAGGCGTGCTGACCGAAGGGGAGTTCTCCGCCAAGAAGGCGGAGCTGCTGGCGCGGCTCTGATACGGTTATCCGCTCGGTCCAAGCGGGGACCGGATCAGCAAGTCCGCGCGGCGACTGAGGAGGGTACCCATCGCGCCAGCGTGATGGGATCCCGCCGAAGCCCAAATCCGCCATCCCCAAGGGCTCAACCGAATTTGGGATGACACGACGGCCTGTCGCCGCAGGCCCCGCCGGAAGGCCGCTCTCGCCCTAGATTCAGGCCATGGCCCCGCGCGACCTCATCGACATCGACCGCATCTTCCACGAGCCGGCGGTCGCCGACTATCCGCGCGGACGCGAGATCCTGGCCCGCTATCCGAACGCCGAGCGGATCGAGGTCCCGTCACACTGGAACATCCCGGAGCTGCACGGCAATGCCGGCTCGGTCGAGGACTGGGTGCGGATCAAGCGATCGACGCTGGTGCTCGGCGTCAAGAAGGGGCTCGCGATGCGGCCCAACGGCCGTTCCGCCCACTTCATCGCGCCCTCGACCTCGAACGGCTGCGCGATGGCCTGCGCCTATTGCTACGTGCCGCGCCGCAAGGGGTTTTCCAACCCGATCTCGCTGTTCGTGAACGTCGATGCGGTCTGCGCGGCGATCACCCGACATGCAGCCAAGCAAGGCCCGCTGCCGGAGCCCGATCAGATCGACCCCGAGGCCTGGGTTTACGATCTCGGCGAGAACGGCGACCTCTCGGCCGACGCGATGATCTGCGACAACGTCCGCGATCTCGTTGCGCAATTCCGCGCAATTCCCAACGCCAAGGGCTCGTTCGCGACGAAGGCCGTGAACCGCGATCTCCTCGCCTACGATCCGCGAGGCCGCACCCGCATCCGCTTCTCGCTGATGCCGGCGCGGATCGCGCGGGTCGTCGATGTGCGCACCGCCCCGATCCCCGAGCGGATCGCCGCGATCGACGACTTTCTGCGGGCCGGCTACGAGGTCCACGTCAATTTCTCGCCCGTGATCCTCTACGAGGGCTGGGAGGCGGATTGGGCGGCCCTGTTCGACGAGATCGACGGGACGATCTCGGACGCGGCCAAGGGCCAGCTCGCCTGCGAGATCATCATGCTGACGCACAATGCCGGGCTGCACGCGGTCAATCTCGGCTGGCACCCCAAGGCCGAGGATCTGCTCTGGCGGCCGGACATCCAGGAGACCAAGCGCTCGGAGGGCGGCGGCGAAAACCTGCGCTACCGCACCGGCTGGAAGGGAAAGTGGCTCGCCCGGTTCAAGGCGCTGCTCGCCGAGCGGATGCCCTATTGCCGGGTGCGATACGCGTTCTGAAGGAAGGAAACGAATGCCGGATCACGAGAGCTATCTGCGCGAGGCGACCGAACTCGCGCTCGCCAATGTCGCCGAGGGCGGCCGCCCCTATGGCGCGGTTATCGTGCGGGAGGGCGAGGTCGTGGCACGCGTGGCCAACCGCATCCACCGCACCAACGATCCGACCGATCATGCCGAGATGGTGGCCCTGCGGGAGGCGAGCCAGCGGCTCGGCCGGCCCAAGCTCGACGATTGCATCGTCTACGCCAGCGGGCGGCCTTGCCCGATGTGCCATGCGGCGATGCGGCTGGCCGGGGTCAAGCAGGGTTACTTTGCCTTCACCGCCGAGGAGGCGGAAGCTGAGGGCATGCTCAGTGCCGGGATCTATGCCGAGTTGTGCCGGCCGCTGGAAGAGCAGCCGATGCAGGTGCGCCACCACCCGCTTGCCGACGAACCGAACCCCTACCGCGCCTGGGCGGAGCGGAAGGGACGCTGAACATGGGGTTCAGAGTACCTCGCGATACGCCTGCTGCGGCGGGGGCGTATCGTGAGCGGCGCTTAGTGCGTCCAGGGTGCCGTGCGGTTGAACTTGAAGTTGTCGGAGTAGGAGAGGCCCTTGCGCGCGATCGGCGGCGGCGTCTCCTCGACGCGATAGGCGATGCCCGAAGCCTTGGCGTAGGCCACCGCCTCGTCCGAGGTGTCGAATTCGAGCCGCACCTGCTGCAGCATGTCGGCGGAGCCGGTCCAGCCCATCAGCGGGTCGGTCTCGCGCGGTTCGGTCTGGTCGAACTCCAGCACCCACTGCTTGGTGCGGGCGAGCCCGGACTGCGTGGGATCCTTGGCGGGACGGTAGATGCGGGCGCTCGGCATCGGACGGCTGACGTCTCCGGGGAAGGTATGGTCGGGGCGATAGGATTCGAACCTACGACCCTCTGCTCCCAAAGCAGATGCGCTACCAGACTGCGCTACACCCCGACGCTGTGAGGGAGATACCCCCTCGGCCCCCGGCCGGCAAGGCGCCGCTCGTCACACCAGAATGTCGAGGACGCGTTTCTCGCTCTCGATCGAGGATTTCAGCACGGCGGTGTTGATGGAAACACCAAGCGAGGCCGAAGCCAGCTCCGTGACGGCCGTGACCGGCTCGGCGGCGGATTGCGGTGAGGCGATGCGCGATGCTGCCCCATCGAAGCGCTGCATGGCCGCGCTCAGGCCCGCCGAACTCGTCGAGATTGCCGAGACCATGAACCGCCCTCCCCGCGTGCCGGCAGCTCAGCACGAAAAGGTAAAGGACGTCCTCAGCCGATCGGCGCAACGCGAGGGATCGGCCGCGGCTTGATCGGATCCCCCGACATGCCCACTTCGCCGCAGTCCGGAGCCCCTGCTCTCGTGGGCCCGGAGACAAGGTGTCGCGATGATCGACTTGCATTACTGGCCGACCCCGAACGGCCACAAGGTGACGATGTTCCTGGAGGAGGCCGGCCTCCCCTACACGATCCACCCGGTGGACATCGGCAACGGCGCGCAGTTCGAGCCGGCCTTCCTGAAGATCGCCCCGAACAACCGCATGCCGGCCATCGTCGATCACGAGCCGGCCGAGGGCGGTGCGCCGGTCTCGTTGTTCGAGTCGGGCGCGATCCTGCTCTATCTCGCGGAAAAGACCGGGCGCTTCCTCCCCGCCGACCTGCGCGGCCGGGCGGAGACCCTGCAATGGCTGTTCTGGCAGATGGGCGGCCTCGGGCCGATGCTCGGCCAGAACCACCACTTCTCGCAATACGCGCCGGAGAAGATCCCCTACGCCATCGACCGCTACGTCAAGGAGACGAACCGGCTCTACGGCGTTCTCGACCGGCGGCTCGCCGACCGCGAATTCGTTGCGGGCGCCGATTACACCATCGCCGACATGGCGGCCTATCCCTGGATCGTGCCGTGGGAGAAGCAGGGACAGAGCCTCGACGACCACCTCCACCTGAAGCGCTGGTTCGAGGCGGTCAGGGAGCGACCCGCCACCAAGGCCGCCTATGCCCGCGCGGCCGAGGTCAACCCGAACCACGGCCAGCCGATGAGCGAGGACGCCAAGCGCGTGATGTTCGGCCAGACCGCGACGAACACCAAGCGCTGAAGCCGACAGTGCCTCACGAGAGACCCACCGCGGCGGGTCTCTCGTGAGAGTCACGACCGCCCGCTGCGCCGGGCGGCCACCGTGGCGAGTCCGGCAAAATCCTTGTCGCCGTCGCCGTGGGCGATGGCGTCGAGGAGGTTGTCGCGCAGCACGCTGGCGAACGGCATCGGCACGTTGACCGCCTCGCCCGCAGCCAAAGCGAGGCGGACATCCTTGAGGCCGAGCCGCATGGTGAAGCCCGGCGGCTCGTAGCGCCCCTCCATGATCATCGCGCCGTAATTCTTGTAGACCGGCGAGGCGAACAGCGTACTCGTGAGCATCTCCAGCACGTCGGCCCCGGCGATGCCGTGCCCCTCCGCGAACGCGGCCGCCTCACCCATCGCCTCGATGGCCGAGACCAGCATGAAGTTGCCGGCGAGTTTGACGGCATTGGCCTTCTCCGGCTCCGTGCCGAAGCGCCAGGTCTTGCTGCCCATGGCGTCGAACAGCGGCTGCACCCGCCCGATCGCCGCATCATCCCCTGCGGCGATGATGTTCAGCGCCCCCTTCTCCGCCGCGTCCGGCCGGCCGAAGACCGGAGCGGAAACGTAAGCCACGCCCGCGCGTCCGTGGACCGCCGCCAGTTCCCTGGCGAGCGCCACCGAGATCGTGGACATTCCGACATGGATGCCGGGCCGCTGCCCGGAATCGAGCAGCCCGCCCTCGATGGTGACGGCGCGCAGGGCCGCGTCGTCGGCGAGCATGGTGATCGCGGCGTCGCCCGCGAAGGCCTCCGCGGCGTTTCCCACGGGCTCGGCGCCCTCGATCGCCCTCGCCGCCTCCGGCGAACGGTTCCACACGCGCACCCGGTGGCCCGCCGCGACGAGCCGCGCCGCCATGACCCGGCCCATGCGGCCGAGCCCGATGAAACCGACATCCATATTTGAAACTCCGGATTTGCCGTCACGTCGCCGTCCGGGGGGAACGCCCCGGCGGGCGATGGGTCGCGAACGGTCGAGCGATCAATGCGTGTTGAGGAATTCCAGCGTCAGCGTGTTGAACATGTCGGTCGCCTCCATGTGGACGAGGTGGCCGACATTGTTGAGGACTTCGGCTTTTCCGTTCGGCATCCGGCCGGCGAGCGCGCGGGCGTGGCCCGTGTTGTCGCCCATGCCGGAGCGCACCTCCGTCGGCGCGAAGCCCTTGCCGGGGGCGTTGTGGTCGTTCGCGCCCATGATGAACAGGGTCGGCGCCTTCACGAGCGGGATCTCGTGGACGACCGGCTGGCCCCAGATCATCTGGTAGGAGTTCACGAAGGACTTGAGCCAGCGGGGATACTCGCCCGAACCCTTCACCCGTTCGCGGATCGACACGAACGGCTCGATGGCCGAGGCGGGAAGCGACAGCGCGTAGCTCGTCATCAGCTGCTTGCGGTAAGTCTCCGCCGTCAGGTCGGCCTCGCGGGCCATCAGGGTCTCGTCGGAGACCGGCGGGACGGTGAAGCGATAATCCTCCAGGCCGATCGGCGCTTCCAGCACGAGACTGTTGACCCGCTGCGGATAGTTGCGGGCCATCCGCACCGCGAGCATGCCGCCCATGGAATGCGCCACGATGTCGAACCGCTGGATCTTGAGGCTGTCGGCGAGCGCTAGGGTGTCGGCGGCCATCCGGTCGAAAGTGAAGGCGCCGACCGGTTTGGAGGACTTGCCGAAGCCGAGCTGATCGGGGACCACGACGCGATAACCGGCATTCGACAGGTTGCGGATCACCGGTTCCCAGTAGCTCGACGGGAAGTTGCGCCCGTGGAGCAGCAGCACCGTGCGTCCGTTGGCGTTGTCGGCGGCCGGCACATCCATGTAGGCGAGGCGCTGCGCGTCGCCGTCGCGGCTCAGCGGCAGGAAGCGCACCGGAAACGGATAGGCGAAGCCTTCGAGGCCGATGCCGAGCGGCGACGGCTCCTCGGCATGGGCTGCGGGCGCCAGAAACGGCGCCAGCGCGAGACATAACGCGAGGCAAGGTGCGAGGATCGGGTGGGCACGCATGGACACTTCGTCTCCGGCTCGAGCATCGTCCCGAAAGGTGGTGGCCGGCTTTCGAAACCGGACGATGCAGACACAAAACGCGCGCATCGGCTCTGGCGCGGTTTCCGGGGGCGCGCGAACGGCGCAGCCTCCGGTGAGAGACAGATAGGGCGGATCGCCCGCCTGCAAGCACCGGATGATCGACGGTGACGGCGCCGAAGGCCGGAGATAGGGCCGGCGACGGCCTTCCGCCGAGGGAGCGGCTCCTGGCGCTCTGCGCCATGGCGCTCGCCATCTCCATGGCGGTGCTCGACGGGGCGATCGTCAACGTCGCCCTGCCGGTGATCGCGCGGGACCTCGACGTGCCGGCCTCCGAGGCGATCTTCGTCGTCAGCGCCTACCAGATCGCGGTCACCGCTGCCCTGCTGCCGCTCGCCACGCTCGGCGAGATCTGGGGCTACCGCCGGGTTTATTTTGGCGGTCTTGCCGTCTTCACCGTCGCCTCGCTCGCCTGCGCGGTCTCGCCGAACCTTGCAAGCCTCACCGCTGCGCGGGTCGCCCAAGGGCTGGGCGCGGCCGGGATCATGAGCGTCAACATCGCTCTGGTGCGGTTCATCTATCCGACCCGGCTGATCGGGCGCGGCGTCGGCAACGTCGCGCTCATCGTGGCGGTGGCCTCCGCCGCCGGGCCGACGGTCGCCGCCGCGATCCTCTCGGTCGCGGCCTGGCCCTGGCTGTTTCTCGTCAACCTGCCGGTCGGGCTCGTCGCGCTGGCGGTCGGAGCGCGCACGCTGCCGCGAACCCCCCGCTCCGCCCGGCGCTTCGACCTATGGAGCGCGAATCTCAACGCCCTCACCGTCGGGCTGCTGATCGTCGGTCTCGATGCTCTGGCCGATCCCGAGACCCGCGGGCTCGCCGTGGCCGCAATCGCCGCCGCGGTCGTGGTCGGCATCGTCTTCGTGCGCAGCCAGATCCGGCTCGCGGAGCCGCTGCTGCCGCTCGACCTCCTACGGATTCCGGCCTTCGCCCTGTCGATGGTGGCCTCGGTCTGCTCCTTCGCGGCGCAGATGGTCGCCTACGTCGCCCTGCCCTTCTACTTCCACGACGCCCTCGGCTTCTCGGAGACCCGAACCGGCTTCCTGATGACGCCGTGGCCGCTCGCCATCGCGGCGATGTCGCCCTTTGCCGGCCGGCTCGCCGACCGCTTCCCGCCGGGACTGCTCGGAAGCCTCGGCCTTGTCCTGCTCGCCGCCGGGATGGCGGCGCTGGCGCTTCTGCCGGAGGCGCCGACGACCTTCGACATCGTCTGGCGGCTGACGCTGTCGGGGATCGGTTTCGGGCTGTTCCAGTCGCCCAACAACAAGGTCATCATCACCAGCGCACCGCGGGAGCGCAGCGGTGGCGCCAGCGGCATGCAGGCGAGCGCCCGGCTCGTCGGCCAGTCCCTCGGCGCGGCACTGGTCGCGGTGCTGTTCGGCCTCGTCCCCGGCGGTCCGGCGGGCGCCTTCGCCATCACCCTGTGGTGCGCCGTCACCCTGGCGCTGGCAGGCGCCCTGGCGAGCGGCCTGCGGCGGACGGGGCCCTGATCCCGCATCTCCGTTCAGCACCAAGCTCCGGCTCGTGCGTTGACGTCACGACAGGGACGATCACGGCCAACGGAGGCGGAGGATGGACATCGAGCTGAAGGGGCGCAGCGCCCTCGTCACCGGCTCCACCGGCGGCATCGGCTACGCGGTGGCCCGCGAACTGGCCCGGCTCGGCGCCTATGTCGCCGTCAACGGCCGCACCGGCGAGCGGGTGGAGGCGGCCATCACGCGTCTGCGCGGCGAGGTGCCCGAAGGCGAATTCATCGCCGGCATCGGCGATGTGGGCACCGAGGAGGGGACGGGCGAACTCCTCGCCGCCCTGCCGCGGGTCGACATCCTGGTCAACAACGCCGGCATCTTCGAGCCGAAGCCGTTCTTCGAAATCGCCGATGCCGAGTGGCGCCGCTTCTTCGAGGTGAACGTGATGAGCGGCATCCGCCTCGCGCGGGCCTACGGGCCCGGCATGGTCGAGCGCGGCTGGGGACGGATCGTCTTTATCGCCAGCGAGTCGGGCGTCAACATCCCGCCCGAGATGGTCCATTACGGCGTGACGAAGACGGCGCAGCTCGCTGTCTCCCGCGGTCTTGCCGAGACGGTGGGCGGCAGCGGCGTCACCGTCAACAGCGTGCTTCCCGGCCCGACCATGACCGAGGGCGTCGCGGATTTTCTCGAATCGATGGGAGGGGGCGACGGCGATCTGGAGGCCAAAGGCCGCGCCTTCATCGCTGAGAACCGCCCGACCTCGCTCCTGAAGCGCCTCGCGCAGCCAGAGGAGGTGGCGAACATGGTCGCCTATCTGTGCACGCCCGCCGCGAGCGCAACCACGGGGGCGGCCCTGCGGGTCGACGGCGGCGTGCTGCGCGGCATCGCCTGAGGCTCACCGCTCCCGAGCCCACCGGACGTACGGGCCGGACTAACCGGCGCCGTACTCCGAGGGACGGCCCGCGAACGGTTCCTTCAAATCAGGACTTCAGGTGCGCGGCGAGGTGCTTGTTCATCTCGAACATCGAGCACTTGTCCTTGCCGAAGATCTTCTTGAGCTTGTCGTCGGCGAGAATCTCGCGCTTGTTCTCCGGGTTCTGGAGATTGTGCTTTTTGATGTGCTCCCACACCTTGCTGACGACTTCGCCGCGCGGCAGGGGATTGTCGCCGACGATGGCGGCGAGTTCGGGAGACGGCTTCAGGGGCTGCTGAAGCGCGTTGGGCTTGGTGCCGGAGGCGGCCTTCGTGGCGGTCTCCTTCTTCGGCGCACTCTTGGGCGCAGCCGCCTTTTTCTCCGTCGTCTTGGTAGCCATGGTTTCCCTCCGTCCTGCGGACCGGCGATTCGTGACACGAGGCCGAGAGGCATCGGGGCACTGAGGAGCAACAACTAAGCGGTGCCGCGCCCGTTCCAAGTGGAGATCAGCGTCGCCGCGGTGTCCATCCACAGATCAGCGGACCTTTCCGCAGGCCAATCCACTGTCCGAGGGATTTTTTCGCGCCGACCGCGGCGGGGCTCTGGTGATCCCGCCGCCCGACTCCCGCCTGAGCGGGAACCGTGCTGGCCACCTCGCATTCACGCTACACACCCGGATCGCGGGCCTGCCGAGGGCCCTTCGGGAACATGCTGGAGACGTGGATGCCGACGGATCTGCCCGAAGAGCGGGCCCTTCGAAAGCCGGGAACGCTGGAACTGGACCCGACGTCGGGCGAAGGGGTCGCGACCGACGAGACCCCCCGCTTGATCGCCTCGGACAAGGTCGAGGGCACACCGGTCTATGACAGCACCGGGCGCCACCTCGGCAGCGTTCACAATTTCATGGTCGACAAGGTGTCGGGACAGGTCGCCTATGCCGTCCTGTCCTTCGGCGGCTTTCTCGGCTTCGGCGAGACTCACCATCCCCTGCCGTGGAACGCCCTGACCTATTCGGTCGAACTCGGCGGATACGTGGTCGATATCGACCCCGCCGATCTCGAAGGCGCGCCGACCCAGGGGCCCGGCGAAAATCCGTTCGACGATCCCCGTTTCGGAGGGCGCCTCAACGATCACTGGGGCGGCCGCAAGGCGCCGACCGCCTGAGTGGACCTCGCGAAACGCTGCTCTTTCCGCCACGCCCGTAGAGAGGCCGGGCGGCGATGGTGCGTTTCGTGAGAGCTTTTTAGAATTTGCCGCCGAGGCCGACGCTGCCGGCCGATCCCATCTGGGGCGAGAGGCCGCCGGAACTCGTCCGCGACGTGGTCTCGCCGTCGATCTCCTCCCGGCGGATGCGGCGCGGGCCGTCATCGGCGGTGCGGGTTTCGCCGCGGATGTTCTTCGGCAGCTCGAGAGTGCGGGTCGGGGCGGCAGCGAGCGGACGACCGTCGTCGTCAGTCTGGGCGCTGCGCAGGGGGCGGCCGGGCAGCGTGCCGCGGGCGGAAGGCGGCGGACCGAGATCGGTTTCCGGCATAACGCCGCCGCCGCCGCCGAGCGCCTGGCAGCCGCCCAGGGCCGCTGCAAGAAGGGCCGCAGCGCAGAGTCTCGACGGGTCGAACATGAAGTCTTAATCCTCGTAACGGCCGCCCCCGGCCCTCGGCTCGTGTGGGAGCCTAGCCGGTGACCCGGCCAAGGGGCGGTAGCGTTAAGATTTCCCGCACCCCTCTAAGCCAGGGTTTTGGCGAAAACCAGACGGCCGGTGCGCGTGTCCGCCCAGTTGCGGCGGGGCGATCTAGACGGCTTTTCTGCCGCATCCACAACTTCGCCGTGGTTGCCGGGCATGGACGATGCGTCCGCCCGCCCCATTACATCCGGGGGGCGTCGGCTCGTTGAGGCCGGCATGCGGATCTTTCAGACTGTCGAGAGGTAGTACGGGTGCTCAGACTGATCCGGCCGATCGTGACACCGGCGATCGCCCTCCTCGCCACGGCGGCCATGGCCGCGGACGGCTCCTCGGGCGCTCCCGGCGAGATCTCGCCTCCCCCAGCAGGCTCCACGCCCCCGGCCGTCGCGCCGACGACGGCACCGACACCGGCGCCCGCCGCCCCCGTCGTGGCCACGCCGAACGGTGCCGTGACACCGTCGCAGGGGGGCGGCACCCCGGCAGTGGTGCTCGACACCCAGGATTACGAGAGCCTGCTTGGTAAGAGCGTCCGCGCCATGAACGGCGACGATCTCGGCCGGATCATCGACGTCATCATCGACCGCGACGGACGTCCCCGCGCCGCGGTGATCGATTTCGGCGGCTTTCTCGGAGTCGGCTCTCGCAAGATCGCGGTGGATTGGCGCGTCCTGAAGTTCACCACCGAGGGCAAGGTCGGGCGCCTCACGCTCCAGCTCAACCGCAATCAGGTGCGCGTCTCGCCCGAATACAAGTCCGGCGACCCGATCGTCGTGCTCGGGGCCGCCAGCCCGGGCGCCGCGAGCACCGGCGCCGTCCCGCCGGAAGGTGACGCCTCCGCCGCCGAGAAGCCTGTCGCTCCGTCCGAAAAGGCCCCGGACCGGCCACAGGAGAAGACGCCGGACAAATGACGGCAAGCCCGGTGACGGAACGGCGCGCCTATCCGGCGCGCGAGCGCGACATCCATCGCACCGATCTTCGCGAGCGCGGCGGCTCCCGTCCGGCGCGGCGCGCGAGCCGACCGAGCACGCCCGGTCCCGCCGATCCGTCGCGCCGGGCGACCTACGGCCTCGACGCATTCACGTTCTTCATCGCCAACCTGCAGACCGGGTTCGGGCCCTTCCTTGCCGTCTACTTCACCCAGCAGAAGTGGACGCAGTCGGATATCGGCCTCGCGCTCACCGTGGGCAGCCTCGTCAGCCTGCTCGGGCAGATGCCGGGCGGCGCCTTCGTCGATGCCTCCCGCTCGAAGCGCTTCGCAGCCGGCTTCTCGGCGTTCTGGGTCGGCGCGAGCGCCGTGATGCTGGCCGCGTTCCCGACCTATCTCGTCGTGATGCTCGCCATGGCGATCCACTCGGCGGCGAGCTGCGTGCTGACGCCGGCCATTGCCGCGATCTCCATCGGCCTCGTCGGCCATGCACGGGCCGGCGAGCGGCTGGGGCGCAACGCAAGCTTCTCGGCGGTCGGCAACGCGCTGGGCGCCGCCGGCATGGGCGCGATCGGCTATTACCTCTCGAACAACGCGGTGTTCTATCTCGCGGGCGTGCTGGTGATCCCGGCCCTGGTGTCGCTGTCATTCATCCCGTCGGGACGCGCCGTGGAAGCGGGCAGGCCCCGGCCCGCCGCCCAGGAGCCGGAACCGCGGGAGGCCGGCGGCGTCTCGGCGCTTCTCAAGAACCGGGCGCTCCTGTGCTTTGCCGCCTGCATGGTGCTGTTCTTCCTGGCCAACGCCGCGATGCTGCCACTGGTCGGCAGCGTCATGACCCTGCGTGCCAGCGAGACCGCCACGGCCCTGGTGGCCGCCTGCATCATGGTTCCGCAGGCGGTGCTCGCGCTCACCGCCCCCTTCGTCGGGCGCCTCGCCCAAAGCTGGGGGCGAAAGCCGCTTCTCGTGATCGGTTTTGCGGCCCTGCCCGTCCGCGGCCTGCTCTTCGCCTTCGTCAGCGACCCGTACTGGATGGTGGCGATCCAGGTCTTCGACGGCATCTCGGCCTCCGTCCTCGGCGTCATGGTCCCGCTGATCGTCTCCGACGTCACCCGCGGCACCGGCCGGTTCAACACCGCACTCGGGGCGGTCGGGACCGGCATGGGCATCGGCGCTGCCCTCTCCACGGCGCTCGCCGGCTTCATGGCCGACGAACTCGGCAGCCGCACCGCGTTCCTGGGCCTCGCCATCGTCGGTGCCGCCGGCCTCGCCCTCGTCCTCCTGATCATGCCGGAGACCCGGCGCAGGAACGGGGACGAGGGGCACGACCCGTCTTGACCTGCGCCGGCCGACGGGGTTGGAATCACTTTTTCGCCGCACATCCGCTTAAGCGCGGTTCAGCTTCGCCGAGGTACCCGGCGGAAAGCCGCGCTTGCTTGAAACATAAGGCGACGCTTCGCGTTGCGGTTAACGGGTGCCCTGTGCGCCCTCCAGCCACAATCGGCGCCCAGCGGGTCTGATCGAATCGGGACTGACGATCGCGATGGAAGATCTCTGCCAATACGCCAACAGACCGGGGGCCTTCGTCGGGCGCTATCTCAGGCGCCGGATCGTCCCGCATCTCGTGATTCTCTTCTCGGTGCTCGGTGCGGTGTCCTTCTCGGTCTCAACCGATTACGCGCTGAAGGGCGTGGTCGATGCTCTCGGCAAGGGGCCGAGCGCGGGGCAGGTCTGGACGGCTCTGGCGGTGCTGATCGGCTTCATCGCCGCCGACAACCTGCTCTGGCGCGTCGCGGCGCTGGTCGGAGCTTTCACCTTCGTCGGCGTGACCGGCGACATCCGCCGGGATCTCTTCCGCCATATGACGGGCCATGCCCCGTCCTTCTTCGCCGACCGCCAGCCCGGTACGCTGGCCTCGCGCATCACCGCGACGTCGAACGCGATCTTCACCGTCGAGAACATGTTCACGTTCAACGTGATGCCGCCCTGCGTCGCGGCCGTGCTCTCGATCATCTACATCGGCACCGTGAACCTCACGATGGCGCTCGTGCTCGCCGGCATCTTCGCCGCGGTCGTGCTGCTGATGTTCAAGATGGCCTCCGCCGGCAAGCCGCTGCACCACGACTTCGCCGCCAAGGCCGCGAGCGTCGATGGCGAGATGGTCGATCTCGTCGGCAACATGCCGCTGGTACGCGCCTTCTCCGCGTTCAACCGCGAGTTCGTGCGCTTCGACGGCACCATCGGCTCCGAGATGCGGGCGCGCCGCTCCTCGCTCCTCTATCTCGAGAAGCTGCGCATCACCCACGCCATCCTGACCGTGATCTCGATCCTCGGCCTACTCTACTGGTCGATCAAGATGTGGGAGGCCGGTCAGGCCACCACCGGTCAGGTCGTGCTCGTCTGCACGCTGGGCATCCGCATCCTCGCCGCCACCCGCGATCTCGCGGTCGCGCTGGTGGACGCGACCCAGCACACGGCCCGCCTGTCGGAGGCGCTGCACACCCTGCTCCAGCCGCACGAACTGGTCGATCATCCGGAGGCGGAGAAGCTCATCGGCCAGACCGGCGCCGAGATGCATTTCGACCACGTCGCCTTCAGCTATCCCGACGGGCGCACCGTCTTCTCCGATTTCGACCTGCTGATTCCGGCGGGGCAAACGGTGGGGCTGGTCGGCAAGTCGGGCGGCGGCAAGTCGACCCTGTTCTCGCTGATCCAGCGCTTCTACGAGGTGCAGGGCGGGCGCATCCTCATCAACGGTCAGGACATCAACCGCGTCACGCAGGAGAGCTTGCGCGAGGCGATCACGGTGGTGCCGCAGGACGTGTCCATGTTCCACCGCTCCTTGCGCGAGAACATCCGCTACGGCCGGCCCGACGCGACCGACCAGGAGGTTTGGAAGGCGGCGGAAGCGGCCCACTGCACCGACTTCATCCAGTCCCTGCCGGAAGGCTTCGACACCATCGTCGGCGACCGTGGCGTGAAGCTCTCCGGCGGCCAGCGCCAGCGCATCGCCATCGCCCGCGCCATCCTGAAGGACTCGCCGATCCTGCTCCTCGACGAAGCGACATCGGCTCTCGACGCGGAATCCGAGGAGGCGATCCGCGCTGCGCTCGCCAACCTGATGAAGGGCCGCACGGTGATCGCCATCGCCCACCGGCTCTCGACACTGAAGGACTTCGACCGGATCGTCGTGCTGGAGGGCGGGCGCATCGTGCAGGACGGCTCGCCGGAGAAGCTGACTCATCTCGACGGTTTCTACCGCGAGCTGATGAAGAAGGAATCGATGTCGATGTCGCTCGCCGCGGCCTGACATCAGCGGCTGCATCTCTGCTCATCGGGCGGGAGGGGTGCAAAAACCGGCCGGTGGATCGACATAGCTGTCATGAGGCCGGGCGGATCCCTCACCGCCCGGCCTTGTTTTTTGCCGATATGAAGCCGGAGCGTGCCGTGGCCGAGCAGCAATTCGCCAGCGACAACTACGCCGGGATCTGCCCGGAGGCTCTCGCCGCGATGCAGGCGGCCAATGCCGGGCACGCTCCCGCCTACGGCGCCGATACCTGGACGCAGGCCGCCGCCGACGGTTTCCGGCGGCTGTTCGAGACCGATTGCGAGGTCTTCTTCGTTTTCAACGGCACCGCGGCGAACTCGCTGGCGCTGGCCTCGCTCTGCCAATCCTACCACAGCGTGATCTGCGCCGACTCGGCGCATATCGAGACCGACGAATGCGGCGCGCCGGAATTCTTCTCCAACGGCTCGAAGCTGCTCACCGCCGCGACCGATGACGGGAAGCTCACCCCCGAGGTCGTGCGGACGATCTCGGGCAAGCGCAGCGACATCCATTTCCCGAAACCGCGAGCCGTCACGCTGACCCAGGCGACGGAGACGGGGCGGGTCTACTCCCTTGACGAGATCGCGGCGATCTCGGCCGTCTGCCGCGCATCGGGCCTGCGCCTGCACATGGACGGCGCGCGCTTTGCCAATGCCTGCGCCTCGCTCGACGCCTCCCCGGCCGAGTTGACCTGGAAGGCCGGCGTCGACGTCCTCTGCTTCGGAGGCACCAAGAACGGCATGGCGGTGGGCGAGGCTGTGATCTTCTTCGACCGCGGGCTCGCGGAGGATTTCGACTATCGCTGCAAGCAGGCGGGCCAGCTCGCCTCGAAGATGCGCTACCTCTCGGCCCCCTGGGTCGGCATGCTGGAAAGCGGGGTGTGGCTCGACAACGCCCGACACGCCAACGCGTGCGCCCAAAGGCTCGTGCGGGGGATTGCCGACGTGCCGGGCATCTCGCTCGCGGCACCGGTAGAGGCCAACGGCGTGTTCCTGAACCTGCCTGCCACGGTCCAAGAGGCGCTGCGCGCCCGCGGCTGGCAGTTCTACGGCTTCATCGGCGGGGCGTCCCGCTTCATGTTCGCCTGGGACTCGGAGCCGTCGCGGGTCGATGCGCTGGCGCGAGACATTCGCCTCTGCGCCCTGCCCGCGGCGGCGTGATCGTTGTGACGGATATCAGCCCGATCAGACGAGGTAGGTGATGGTGGCCGCCAGAGCCGTCGCCACGGTGGCGATGGCAAAACCCGATGACGAGAGCAGCATCGCCGAACGGGACGCGGTTGGCTCGGGCTCGTCGGCGTAGCCGAAGGCTTGGCCTGCGGCCTGTTCCAGGCGCATGAGGGAGAGGTGACGCGCTTGGGCGGCGGCGGGGGTCATCGGCGTGGCTCCCTTACGGTCAAGCTGACCTTGGCGAGTTAACGTCCGGAAACCGTCTTCTGTTCCCGCTGCCATCCTGGGCTGCGCCCCCTTAACGTTTCGCTGCCTCGTTTCGGCCGCAGGATTGCCGCCCGGCGCCGGCTTCGAGAGGCACTCTTAACCATCCGCCCGCATCACTGAGATGACACTGCGCCGGGCTTGGCAGGACGGTCGGGCTTCGAACACGGCCGGCCATCGTGGTACTGCGACCGGCGGAAGCGGACAGAAGACTTTTTGTTTCCTGTTTGTTCCGATACAACGAGGGTATGAAGAGCCATGCAGCCCGTCTCCGACCCGATTCGAGGAGCCGTCGCGTGAGCGATCCGGCACGCGACCTGTTCGGACCCGGTGCCAAGCCTCCCGCCGCGGAGGCCGAGCGCCGCCGCCGCCTCACCCCCGTGGCGCCGTCTCCGGCGCAATCTCCGGTGCCGGTGCCGGAAACGGCGGAGGCCGGCTACGACGCTTCGGCGATCGAAGTGCTGGAAGGGTTGGAGCCGGTGCGGCGCCGGCCCGGCATGTATATCGGCGGCACTGACGAGCGGGCGCTGCATCATCTCTTCGCCGAGGTGATCGACAACTCCATGGACGAGGCGGTCGCGGGCCACGCCAGCTTCATCGAGGTGGAACTGGAGGAATCGGGCTCTCTCGTCGTCACCGATAACGGCCGCGGCATTCCCGTCGATCCCCACCCGAAATTCCCCGGCAAGTCGGCGCTCGAGGTCATCATGACTACGCTGCACGCGGGCGGTAAGTTCGACTCGAAGGTCTACGAGACCTCGGGCGGCCTGCACGGCGTCGGCATCTCGGTGGTCAACGCGCTCTCGGACGTGCTCGAGGTCGAGGTCGCCCGCAACCAGACCCTCTATCGCCAGACGTTCTCCCGCGGCCATGCGCAGGGAAGCCTGGAGACGATCGGGCGGGTGCAGAACCGGCGCGGCACGCGGGTGCGGTTCCACCCCGACGCGCAGATCTTCGGCTCGCTCAAGTTCGATCCGCGGCGCCTGTTCAAAATGGCCCGTTCCAAGGCCTACCTGTTCGGCGGCGTCGAGATCCGCTGGCGCTGCGCCCCTGCCCTGCTCGAAGGGCTGGAGGATGTGCCGGCCGAGGCCGTGCACCGCTTTCCCGGCGGCCTCTCGGACTATCTCGCCCGCGACATCGAGGGGAAGGAGCTCGTCCTCGATTCCATCTTCTCGGGGAAGATCACGAAGCCCGGCTCGCACGGTTCGCTCGAATGGGCGGTGGCCTGGACGGTGGCCGATGACGGCGTCTCGCATTCCTACTGCAACACGATCCCGACGCCGGAGGGCGGCACCCACGAGGCAGGTTTGCGCGTCGCGCTGCTGCGAGCCCTGCGCGAACACGCCGAGCGCGTGAACCAAGCCAAGCGCATGACGGCGGTGACCACCGACGACGTGATGGCCACCTGCGCCTCGATGCTCTCGGTCTTCATCCGCGAGCCGGAATTCCAGGGCCAGACCAAGGACAAGCTCGCGACGGTCGAGGCTTCCCGCATCGTCGAGACGGCGGTGCGCGATGCCTTCGACCACTGGCTCGCGGCCTCGCCCGCCCAGGCCAACAAGCTGCTCGACTGGGTGATCGACCGGGCGGAGGAGCGCCTGCGCCGCCGCCAGGAGAAGGAGGTTGCCCGCAAGAGCGCGACCCGCAAGCTGCGCCTGCCCGGCAAGCTCGCCGATTGCTCGGCCGCCGGCACGGAACGCTCGGAGATCTTTATCGTCGAGGGCGACTCGGCCGGCGGCTCCGCCAAGCAGGCGCGGGATCGCACGACTCAGGCCATTCTCCCCTTGCGTGGAAAAATCCTGAACGTGGCGTCCGCCAGCCGCGATAAGCTCGGGGCCAACCAGCTCATTTCGGACCTAACGCTGGCACTCGGTTGCGGCACCGGCGCGAATTTCCGTGAGGGGGATCTGCGCTACGAGAAGGTCATCATCATGACCGACGCGGATGTGGACGGCGCCCACATCGCCTCGCTCCTCATCACCTTCTTCTACCGGCAGATGCCCAAGCTGATCGACAAGGGGCATCTCTACCTCGCGATCCCGCCGCTCTACCGGATCAGCCAGGGCGCGAAATCGGCCTATGCCCGCGACGACGCGGACAAGGAGCGGATTATCAAGACCGTGTTCAAGAACGGCAAGGTCGAGATCGGCCGCTTCAAGGGCCTCGGCGAGATGATGCCGGCGCAGTTGAAGGAGACGACGATGGACCCGAAGAAGCGCACGCTCCTGCGCGTTGCGATCCTCGACGAGGCGCGGGAATCGACCGGCGATACGGTGGAGCGCCTGATGGGCAACAAGCCCGAGGCCCGCTTCGCCTTCATCACCGAGCGGGCGTCGTTCGCGGACGGGTCGGAGTTGGATATCTGATCCGCTCCGGCATCGCGACGGGCGGAACGGCCTGTCGCGATCGATGCGCCTCGAAGCACCTGCCCCGTCAGCCCGGCCCGTCCGAGCAGGTCAGGAGGGTGACCGGATAGCGCGGCATGTTGCGATCCGCCGACAGGAGCGTCGCTCCTTCCGCGATCGCTTGCGCGATGAGCAGGTGATCGAACGGATCGCGGTGATCCGTCAGACGCTGAAGGCCGGCCAGCGCCGTGAGATGGGCTGAATCGATCGGTAGGATCGTGAAACCTTGTCGCCCGATCGCCCCAACGATCGCATCGATCTCGGCATCGAGCTTCCCGATCCGAACCTAGAGCATCGTCCCGAAAGGTGGCTTCCGGCTTTCGGAAAAAGATGATGCAAAAGGAAGAGGTTAGAACATCGTCCTGGATCTGGTATCCAGGACGATGTTCTAGATCAGACCGCCGCCGCACCGTACCAAAGCGCCATCCGGCTTCGCCGTACGGTCAGGCTGGCTCGGCCATCGCCTTCTCGGTGATCTCCATTATCCGCCCATCCGCAAGGTGCAGCACGCGGTCGGCGGCGGCGAAGTAGCGGTCGTCGTGGCTGATGACGATGAGCGTTCGTCCGGCGCTTCGCAGGTCCGGCAGGAGTTCCTCGTAGAACCGGCGCCGGAAGGTCGGGTCCTGCTCCGCCGCCCACTCGTCCAGCACGAGAACCGGGCGTCCTTCGAGAACCGCCTGGACCAGGGCGAGGCGCTTGCGCTGGCCGGTCGAAAGATCGGTGGTGGAGAAGCGCCCCTCGCTGACATCGACCTTCTCGGCGAGATCGAGCCGTTCCAGCAGGGGCCGGGCGGCCTCCGGGCCGGCGCCGTCAGTGGGAAGCAGCTCGTCGAACAGGTGGTAGTCGAAGAAGATCGCCGAGAAGTGCTGGCGGTAGGCGTCGCGCGTCCCCGCCGTCACCGGCACGCCGTCGAGCAGGATGTCCCCGGCTTGCGGCGGGTAGAGGCCGAGCAGGAGCTTGATCAGCGTCGTCTTGCCCGAGCCGTTCTCGCCGACGATGAACAGGATCTCGCCGGCACGGATCGTCAGGTCGAGAGGCCCGAGGGTGAAGGGCGCTTTGTCCCCGGCCGCTGGGAAGCCGTGGCTCACGGCGCGCAGGGTGATCTCGCGGATGCGGCGGCCCGCCTCCGACGGCGTGGCGGCGAGCAGGCCGGCTTCCGCCTCCGCTCCCCCTTCCGAAAACTCGGCGATCCGCCGGTAGGCCACCTGGGCCTGCCCGATCATCGGCACGAAATGGATGAGCTGCGCGATCGGCGCCTGGATGTAGAGCAGCACGAGCACGAAGCCGGAGAGTTCGGCGGCGCTGATGCCGGCCAGAACCTTGTAGGCGATGAGACCGGCGAACAGTAGGAAGTTCGTCGATTGGTTCAGCATCGACAGCGATTGCTGGATGACGGCGATCCGCGTCATCAGGTGGCGCGCCTGCTCGATGCAGGCCTTGAGCGCGACGTCGCGGAGGTGAAGCCGGCGTTCGCGGCCGATGCGCAGCTCCTTCGCCGCCTCGGTCAGGGTGAGGTAGTGCTTCTGGGTCGCCTCGCGGTTCTTGCGAACCTCCTCGAAGTGCCGGAGCATAGTCCGGCGCAGGGCGTTCGCGCCAAGGCTCTCGAGGATCAGAACCGCCGCCGTCACCGCTGACAAGGCGGGTGACAGGAGGATCATGTAGGCCCCGCAGCCGATCAGCGTTCCGGCGGCGACCACGATCGGCGAGAGAAACGCGATGGCCGTGAAGATGGTGCTGACGTCGCCTTGGAGCGAGGCGAGCAGCTTGTGCTTGCCGAGGCGCTCGATCCGCTCAATCGGTGCCGTCAGGATCTTGTCGGTGAGGTCGCGGCTGAGCGCCGCCTGGATGCGGCCCCCCGCATAGGCATTGCCGAGGCTGGCTGCGAAAGTGCCGACCACGCTTAAGGTCGCGAATCCGGCAAAGGCCAGCAACACGCCGTCGGCGAGCCCGCCCTCGCCGTAGAAGGCCTCGTTGATCTTGGCCAGAGCCGCGGCAGTGGCGAGCCCGCCGATGGAACCCAGCGCCGTCGCGACGGCGACCAACGGCCAGACCGGCCGCAGCAGCCGGATCGCGTCATGCCTGAAGTGACGAAGGCTTGCGCCGTCCTGCCCCATGCCTGCCGATTCCTCTAAGCGAGGTCACCGCCTGCTGCGATGACTGGGGTATTGGCGGTAAGGATAGGTTTGGTGACGGTGAAATGCCGATCCGGAACAGGTCACCCATCACCGGAATGGGTTTTGCAAATTCTCGCATCCACGATACTTGGATGACAGGCGTGATTCGCCGACACGATCCCCTTCGGCTCTCGCGCTGAAGGGCGCTACGGCTTCGCCCCGACGCTCACCACCGGCGTCGCCTCGCGGTCCCCCACGATCATGATGAGCATGTTCTGCGCCATGCTCGCGCGGCCCTGATCGTCGAAGACGATGCCGGCATGGCCGTCCTCCGGCTGTTCCAGCCTCGCGATGGTGTCGCGCACGATGGCGACCGCGCCCTCCACGATTTGGCGGCGGGCAGCGATGATGGCGCCGGCCTGCTGGCGCTTGAGCATCGCGCCCGCGATCTCCGGTGCGTAGGCGAGATGGGTGATCCGCACGTCCTCGACCACCACGCCCGCCACCGCGGCCCGCTGGCCAAGTTCGGTGATCAGGTCGGCGTGGATGGCGTCGCGGTCGGCCCGGAGCGAGGCGACGCGGGTGGCCTTCTCCGCGAGCCGGCGCTTGGCATCGCCCACCTCGTCGCCGACATTCTCCGCCTCCTCGTGGTCGTAGGGCCGGGTCGAGGCGATGTTGCGCAGGGCCGCTTCCGCCTGGAGCGAGACGAAGTCATGGTAGCTGCCGACATCGAAGGTGGCGCGCGCGGCATCCTGCACCCGCCAGATCGCGGCCGCCGCGATGGTGATCGGGTTGCCCATCAGGTCGTTGACCGTGATGATCTTCGTCTCGTGCGCCTCCGTGGCGAGCGAGACCTTGGCCACGGCGGTCAGCGGGTTGCGCCACCAGAAGCCGTCGCGGGCGATGGTGCCGTGATAGCGCCCGAACAGGGTCAGCACCGCCGCCTGCCGCGGCTTGAGGGTGATGAGCCCGGCGAGCAGCACGATCCCGATGGCGAGCGCCATACCTGAGACCAGCAGGAAGGCAGGCCCGACGCTGCCGCGGCCGAGCACCAGAACGCCGCCGCCGAGGAAGCTTAGGGCCGCCAGCGCGAGGCAGGGGATGGCGATGGAGAGCGCCACCCAGCCGTTCAGGGCGCGATAGGGCACATCCTGCGTGACGCTCGCTCCAGCCATGCTCGCTTCCCTCGTATCCCGGTGCGGCCCGAACCTTACGAAGGCGAGGCGTTCAATCCTAGGGTGGCGGTATCCGCAAGACCGCGTTCATGGGTGATGATGCCGGGCCGAGCCGGCGCACCATATCGGCGGCACCGAAGGCTTGATGCGATCGGAGAACCCCGTTGAGTGAACCTCGGAAACAACTCCATCTCGGCGCCTTCATGCGCCCCATCGGCATCCACACCGCGTGGTGGCGCTATCCCGGCGGCTTTCCGGACGCGAACTTCAACCTCGACCACCTCGTGCGCTTCGCTCGCACCCTGGAAGCGGCCAAGTTCGACGCCTTCTTCATGGCCGACCATCTGGCGGTGATGAACATGCCGATGGAGGCGCTGAAGCGCTCGGCCACCGTCACCTCGTTCGACCCGCTGACGCTGCTGCCCGCGCTCGCCATGGTGACGGAGCGGATCGGCCTGATCGCCACCGCCTCCACCACCTACAACGAGCCCTACCATGTGGCCCGCAAGTTCGCCTCGCTCGACCATATCTCGAAGGGACGCGCCGGCTGGAACCTCGTCACCTCCGGGAACCCGGACGAGGCGCTGAACTTCGGCCGCGACGCGCATCTCGACCACGCCACCCGCTACGCCCGGGCCCGCGAGTTCTACGAGGTCGTCACCGGGCTGTGGGATTCCTGGGGCGACGACGCCTTCGTCCGCGATGTCGAGCAGGGGTTGTTCTTCGATCCCGAAAAACTCCACACGCTGAACCACCAGGGCGAATTCCTGAAGGTGAAGGGGCCGCTCAACGTCGCGCGGCCGGTGCAGGGCTGGCCGGTGATCGTGCAGGCCGGCGCCTCCGAAGCCGGGCGCCAGATCGCGGCGGAGACCGCCGAGATGGTGTTCGGCTCCGCCTCGTCGCTGGAGGCCGGCCAAAAGTTCTACGCCGACGTGAAGGGCCGGATGGCAGCGGCCGGCCGGTCCCGCGACGCCCTCAAGATCCTGCCCGGCGCCTTCGTCGTCGTCGGCGGCACGGAAGCGGAGGCGAGGGAGAAGAAGGCGCAGCTCGATGCGCTGGTGCCGGTCGAGAGCGGGCTTGCCAACCTCTCGGTCCGCCTCGGCACGGATGCCACCGGCTTCGACCTCGACGCGCCGCTGCCCGAGATCCCGGAATCGAATGCGAGCAAGAGCGGGCAGGCGCAGATTGTCGACTATGCCCGCCGCACGGGCGCGACGGTGCGCGAACTCGCCCGCCGCGTCGGCGGCTATGGCGGGCTCAGCTTCGTCGGCACCCCGGAACAGATCGCCGACCGGATGGGGGACTGGCTGGAGGGGGAGGCCTGCGACGGATTCAACGTGATGTTCCCCTTCGTGCCGGAAGGGCTCGACGATGTCTGCGCGGGCGTGGTGCCCGAACTCCAGCGGCGCGGCCTGTTCCGCACGGAATACGAGGGCACGACCTTGCGCGACCATCTCGGCCTGGAGCGGCCGGGCAACCGCTTCTTCGAGACGCGATAGGCTCCCCGCCGAACCCATCGACGGTCCCGCGGGAAGTCTGTTGGCTCGGGTCAGCGCCGGTTCGTCATCCCGTAGATCGCAAAGCCTACGAGCGCCGCGAGGCCGAGGGTCAGCAGGCGATTGCTGCCAAGCGTGTCGGCGGCGGCCCAGCCGGTGCTCTTGGCGCTCTCGATCACGGCGCGGCCCCGCAGGATGCGCGCGGCCCGTTGCCGGTTCGCCTCCCGCGTCGGCAGATGGACGATGTAGGTGTCGCCCTCGCGGTCGATATCGATGCTGTTGCGGGCGAACCCCGCCCGCACGAGGCGATCCTTGGCGGCGTGGGCCGCTTCACGGCTCGTGAAGTCGGCTTCAACGCCGACGGTCTCCTGGGACATGTCTCCTCCTCGCCAGATGTGGGGATGTGCCGCAAGCGACCCGTTCGCCGCGAACCGTCGGAAGACGGCCGATGGCGCGCGTTTCGTCGGGCACTCCAAGCGGGAGGAGCAATCCGGGCCTGCCCTTCACGGTTCCGAGAGAAGGATCACGCCGCCTCGGCCTCGCAGGCATCGATCCGCACGGCGCCATCGGCCGTCAACGAGCAGATCACCTCCGTCCCGTCGTCGAGCGCGAAAGCATGGAACAGGCGGCGCTCGAGTTCTTCGAGCCCTTCGCCGGGTAGTTCTGCGATTTCGCCCCGCGTCCGTTCTTCGAGAGCGGGAAGAACACCACTTCTCGTGGCGATTTCCTGCGCAGATTGCGTCAGAACGATATCGAAAGACATTGCGGCCTCCCTGTTACGACGCCGGTCACGACTTGTCCGATCCCCGCGAAGACAGGACCCTCTTGCGACTTTTTTGGGGCAGCCTTTTGATGGTGCGGGAAACACGTGAACAGTCAATGACTTAGCTTGAGCCTGCCGCCGCGCTGTCGATCGTGCCTCAAGGGCCGAAACGACGTGGGACGGGGCATCTGGCCAGATCGGACCGCAGACATCCCGCTCGGCAAAACCCGACCGGGCTGCTGTGACGCATCGGCTCGGGGCAGCTTTTCGGGGTGTTCTCCGGTTTCGACCAGCGGGCAGCTCGTTCGATCGCTGACCCGCCGGTCGCAAAGGTTCGCCGGAGCGTCGCGCGTTCCGATCACGCGAAGAACATCCCCGGCAGGGAGGCCGGCCCCATGAACTCCATCCTCGTCGTCGCCTTGATCTGTGCGTCCAGCGTTCAGATGCCCGATTGCTCGCGGGAGACCGCTCTGGACGTCATCATCGGTCCGGCCCACACACTTCAGGAATGCCTGATCCAGGGCCCGGTCCTGGCCGCGAGCGCGGGCCATGGCTCGGGCGCCGACACCTACGTGAAGACGCGCTGCGAACAGCGGAAGCCTCGATAGGTTTCGCTTTCGCGCAGTCATCTTCCGAAGGACGGCAACGACCCTGCGGGGCGATGCTTTGGGAGGCACCGATGACAGAGGATGAAACGGTCGATCCGGCGCGCGCCGTCGCAGTGGGCCTGCGGGCCCGCCTCGCGGTGGTCGAGCGCACGGCATGGTTCGGCTTCATGCATGCAATGCGCGAGCGGCCTGAGGAAACCCAAGCCTTCATCGAGGCCGAGCGCGTGCGATGCCGCGAGGGGTTCGGCAGCGGCGCCTGGGCCAAGGACCTGACGGCGGCGGAGCGGGCGCTTCTCGGCGAGGAGGTCGATGCCGGCCTCGCCCAACTCGTGGAAGATGCCCGCGCCGAGCTCGGCGACGGCACCTGAACGGCCCCCTCCCCCGCGCCATCCTTTCGCCTTGCGGACATGGCGGGAAGAGTACAGTGTCCCCCGCCAAACCGGGACCGGCCGGAGGAAGCTCCGTCCGTCGGGCCCGCGAAGGAGCCGTGACTGGTGCCCATGTTCGGATACGCCGCCCGCCGGAGCGCCACCGCGCTCACCCTGCTGCTTGCTTCGACCGGTCTCGGCACCCTGCCGGCCGCTTCCATGCAGCCGCGGGAATCCTCACCGCTCTCCGAGTATGAGCCGGCGGAATCGCTCGAGGGCAACTTCCTCTCCGCCTACATCGCCGGTGCCTCGAAGGACACGGCCGCCGCCGCAAGCTACTACCGCGAGGCGGTGAAGGGCGATCCGCGCAACGCCGAGCTTCTGGAGCGCGCCTTCGTGTCGCTCCTCGCCGACGGCGCCATGACCGACGCCTTCCGCGCCGCCGAGCGGCTCGCCACCCGCGAAAGCTCGAACGGCCTCGCCCAGCTCGCCCTCGGCGTGCGCCAGCTTAAGGCCGGCCAGTACGGCCCCGCCCGCCAGAGCTTCGGCCGCAGCGGCCGGGGTGCAGCCGCCGACCTCACCGGGACGCTGCTGACCGCCTGGGCCTATGCTGGCGCGGGCGACGGCAAGCGCGCCTACGAGACGCTGAACCGCTTGCGCGGCGAGCGTTATTTCAATGTCTTCCGCGACTACCATGCCGGGCTGATCGCCTCGGTCATCGGTGACCGGGCGGAGGCCGAGCGTAAGTTGAAGGCGGCCTACGACGCCGACCACAACACACTGCGAATCGTCGACGGCTATGCTCGCTTCGAGGCCGGCATCGGCCGCACCGATCTCGCCATCGACGCCTACAGCGAGTTCGAGAAGGTGATGCCGCGCCATCCCCTCGTGGTGGACGCCCTCGACAAGCTCAAGGCCGGCAAGCCCCTCGCCCCCTTGATCGCCTCCGCCCAGGAGGGCGCGGCGGAAGTGCTGTACGGGCTTGGCTCGGCCGGCTCGACGCAGGGCGACGAGCTTCCCGCGGTGGTCTACCTGCGGCTCGCGCTCTACCTCGCCCCCGACCACGCCGTGGGCCGGCTGACGCTCGCCGACGCCCTCGACCGCATGAAGCAGGTCGAGCGCTCGAACGAGGCCTATGCGCAGATCCCGGCCTCCTCGCCGCTCAAGCTCAACGCCGACATCCAGATCGGTCTCAACCTCGAGCAATTGGGCCGCGGCGACGAGGCGCTCCAGCACCTCGACACCGTGCTCAAGGCGCACCCCGACAACGTCGATGTCATCTCGGCCTTGGGAAACGTGCAGCGCGCGCGTAAAAAGTTCGCCGAGGCAACCGAGACCTATACCCGCGCGATCAACCTGATCGAGCCCGGCCGCGAGGCCAACAACTGGACGCTGTTCTACTTCCGTGGCACGGCCTACGAGCGGGCCGGCGAGTGGCAGAAGGCCGAGGCCGACCTCAAGAAGGCGCTCAGCCTCGTTCCGCCGACCCAGCCGAACGCCAAGGCGCAGGTTCTCAACTACCTCGCCTATTCCTGGGTCGATCGGAACATGAACATCGACGACAGCTTCACCATGCTGAAGCAGGCCGTCGATCTCTCTCCGCGTGACGGCATGATCATCGACAGCCTCGGCTGGGCCTATTTCCGCCTCGGCCGCTGGGACGACGCGGTGCGCGAGCTGGAGAAGGCGGTCGAGCTGAAGCCGGGCGACCCGACCATCAACGACCATCTCGGCGATGCCTATTGGCGCACCGGCCGGCGGCTCGAAGGCAAGTTCCAGTGGCAGCACGCCAAGGATCTGAACCCCGAGCCCGAAGAACTCACCAAGATCAACGCCAAGCTGAAGGACGGCCTGCCCGAGCCGGAGAAGCCGACCGCCACCGCCGAGAATCCGCCCGTGCAGGACCCGGCGCAGACCGTGCCCGCTCCCGTGGCGGCGCCGCACAACGCGGAGAACCCGGAACTGCCGAAGGGCGCCCCCGCCCCGAGCGAGCCGCCGGGGGCGGCGGACAAGAAGCCGGGCAAGTAAAGCACCGCAAGCGAAGCGGACCGGCATGGGGTCAATCCCACCGGCCGCCCCGTCCAGACCTGACTGCGACCGCGGACTTCGACGGATCCTCCGGTTCCCGCGACTTCGGGACGATCCCTCGAAGCCTCCGCTTCGCTGCGGCACCTCAGGCTGAGGACGCAGGCTTGGATTGGCCTTGCAACGGTCCGGCCCTCGTCTTGCTCGTTCTCGGCTGTCCGCCTAAGGCAGGGCGCATCCCCTGCCCCTTCGGCCGAGAGCCTTCGTGTCCCTGCTCACCACCCGCGCTCCGGCCAAGATCAACCTGACCCTTCACGTGCTCGGCCGCCGCCCGGGGGACGGCTACCATGCGCTCGAAAGCCTCGTGGCCTTCGCCGATGTGGCCGACACGCTGGAGCTGATGGCGGGCCCTGATCTGTCTCTGGACATCTCCGGCCCCACCGCCGGGCCGGCGGGACCGCTCGACGACAACCTCGTCCTGCGTGCCGCCCGCCACCTCGCTGCGGGCGTGGACGGCCTGAGGCTCGGCGCGTTCCGGCTTCACAAGCAACTGCCCGTCGCGGCCGGGATCGGTGGCGGCTCGTCGGACGCAGCCGCCGCCCTGCGGTTGCTCGCGGAATCGAACGGACTCACCCTCGACCACCCAGCCGTGATCGCCGCGGCGCGGGCGACCGGCGCCGACGTGCCGGTCTGCCTCGATCCGCGGGCGCGGATGATGCGCGGCGCGGGCGAGGAAATCGGGCCGGTACTCGTCCTTGCATCCCTGGCGGCGGTGCTGGTCAATCCCGGCGTGCCGGTGGCGACCGCGCCGGTCTTCAAGGCGCTCGGCCTCGCGGTCGGTCAGCGGCTCGACGGGGCCGAGCATCCTGTCGTCGGTGCGGGCCTCGATGCCGACGCCGTGCTCGGCGCCATCGCCCCGGCCCGCAACGATCTGGAGGCGCCGGCCCTCACCGTCGCCCCCGTGATCGGCGAGGCGCTGGCACTGCTGCGGGCTCAGGCCGGGTGCCGGCTCGCGCGAATGTCGGGATCCGGCGCCACCGTGTTCGCGATCTTTTCGGACGATGGGGCGGCAGAAACGGCGGCCGGAGCGATCCGCACGGCACAGCCGGGCTGGTGGGTCGAGCCGACGCGGCTGGCCTGATGCGGCCGCGCCGCGGGCGCCTCGGAGTACCTCACGAAACTCCCGATCGCTGACCGTTCTACCTCTGGGGATGACGGCTCAGCGGGAGTTTCGTGAGAGACACTCAGTGCGCCCGGGCGATGCAGAAATCGACCACCTGCAGCAGGGCGGCCTTCATCGGCCCCTGCGGGAACGGGTCCAAAGCCGCGCGGGCCTGATCGCCGTAGTGGCGCGCGCGCGCGATCGTGTCGTCCAGGGCGCGATGGCGGTGCAGGATCGCGAGCGCCTGCTGGAGATCGCCCTCCGCCAACTCCTCGCGTTCGAGGGTGCGGCGCCAGAAGGCGCGCTCCTCGTCCGAGCCGCGGCGAAGCGCCAGCACGATCGGCAGGGTGATCTTGCCCTCGCGGAAATCGTCGCCGACATTCTTGCCGAGCGCTGCGCTAGTGCCGCCGTAATCGAGCACGTCGTCGATGAGCTGGAAGGCGATACCGAGATTCATGCCGTAGGCGCGGCAGGCCGCCTGCTCGGAGTCCGGCCGCCCGGCCAGGACGGGGCCGACCTCGCAGGCCGCCGCGAACAGCTCCGCGGTCTTGCCGCGGATCACCGCGAGATACTCGTCCTCGCTCGTCTCGATGTTCTTGGCGGCGGTGAGCTGCATCACCTCGCCCTCGGCGATGACGGTGGCCGCCGCCGACAGGATGTCGAGGGCGCGCAAGGAGCCCACCTCGACCATCATGCGGAAGGCTTGGCCCAGCAGGAAGTCGCCGACGAGCACGCTCGCCTCGTTGCCCCACTTGATGCGGGCGGCGACGCGGCCGCGGCGCATGTCGCTCTCGTCCACCACGTCGTCGTGGAGGAGCGTCGCGGTGTGCATGAACTCGACCGCGGCGGCGAGCTTCACCGCGCCGTCGCCGCTGGAATAATCGCAGAGATCGGCGCAGGCGAGCGTCAGGATCGGGCGCAGGCGCTTGCCGCCCGACGCGATCAGGTGGTTGGCGACCTCGGGGATCATCGCCACGTCGGAGCCGGTGCGCGACAGGATCGTCGCGTTCACCCGCTCCATCCCGGCCGCGACGAGGCTTACGAGGTCGGTGAGGCTGGCCTCCGGATCGGAGCGGCCTTCATCGAGGGTAACGACGACGCCCAAAGCGCGATGCCTCCGGAAAAACTCTCGACCGGCATCCTGCCGGAACCCCTGCCCCGCGGCTGCCCCTGTCGCACGGGGCCGGCGGCAGGGCAACACGCGGTCGTGCCGCACGGCTGCGCAAGAGCGTGGACAATGTTACGAGCCGAGAGGCCGCGCGCCCGGCCACCGGATGCAGCCGAAGGGTGATGATGCCGTGAAGGAACTGATCCGCAGCAACGACATCGTCCTCATCGGCTTCGCGCGCTCGCTTCTCGAAGAGGCGGGCGTCCCGCTTTTCGTCGCCGACGAGCACATGAGCGCGCTGGAAGGGTCGATCGGCGTGTTCGGCCGGCGCCTGCTGGTGCCTGACGACCATGCGCCGCAGGCCCGCCGCATCCTGACCGATGCGGGCCTGTCCGCCGAACTGCGCGATGAGCACTGAGCCGGATGCTTTCCTCGGCGGTCGCCTGAGGCTGCGCCAGCCGCCCCGCGGCGCCCACCGCGCCGGAACCGACGCGGTCCTCCTCGCCCGCCTCCTCGTCCCCGACCCTGGCGCCACGCTCTACGACCTCGGCGCGTCCACCGGCGCGGTGGGGCTCGCGGTGGCACGGGTGTCGGACGCGTGCCGCGTGGTGCTGGTCGAGCGTGATCCCGACCTCGTCGCCCTCGCCCGCGAGAATGTGGCGGCGAACGGACTCGACGCCCGTGTCGCGGTGATCGAGGCGGATATCCTGGCGCCGGGAGCACAGCGCCGGGCGTCGGGCCTGGAGCCGGACAGCGCCGACATCGTGCTGACCAACCCACCCTTCTTCGAGGAGGGCGCACACCGCCCCTCCCCCACCCCGCAAAAAGCCTCGGCACACACTTTTGTGGCCGGCGGACTCGATCCATGGCTGAGAACCTGCGCCGACCTTCTGCGCCCCGGCGGACGGCTCGGCCTGATCCATCGGGCCGACGCCCTGCCCGCCTGCCTCGACGCCCTGCGCGGACGCTTCGGCGATTGCGCCGTCCGCCCGGTTCACGGGCGGGCCGATCGGCCGGCGATCCGCGTGCTGATCGCGGCCGTAAAGGGCAGTCGCGCACCGTTTCGCCTGCTGCCGCCGCTGGTGCTTCAGGACGAGGCCGGGCGCTTCACCCCGGAAGCCGAGGCCCTGCACCGGGGCGATCCCTGGCCGGCGCCGTAAAGCCAAATCCCGGTCGACGCGGGCAGCCGTTGCCGCAATGGATCGGCCGGCGGCGTCCTGCTAACGGAGAATGGCTTGCCTCCCAGGAGGCCGTGCTCCCGCGCGTTCTCGAAAAAGGCTGCCATGCCGCTGACCGTCCCGACCTGGATGCGCCGCTTCCTGCCCCGCCGCTTCCGCGAGACTCCGCCGCGGGTCGCCGTGGTGCGCCTGAGCGGAGCGATCGGCGCCGTCTCGCCGATCCGGCCGGGCCTCTCCATCGGCACGGTCGCGCCGAGCCTGGAGCGCGCCTTCACCATGCCGGGCCTGTCGGCGGTGGCGCTCGTCATCAACTCCCCCGGCGGCTCGCCGGTGCAGTCGCACCTGATCTATCGGCGCATCCGGGCGCTGGCGGCGGAGAAGGAGATCAAGGTCTTCGCCTTCGTCGAGGATGCCGCGGCCTCGGGCGGCTACATGATCGCCTGCGCTGCCGATGAGATCGTCGCCGATCCCGCCTCGCTCGTCGGCTCCATCGGCGTGGTCTCGGCGGGCTTCGGCTTCGACCGGCTGATCGAGCGCATCGGCATCGAGCGACGCGTCCACACCCAGGGCGAGGCGAAGGCGATGCTCGACCCGTTCCGCCCCGAGAACCCGCAGGACATCGCCCGGCTGAAGGAGATCCAGGCAGACGTGCAGGACCTGTTCTCCGGCCTCGTGCGCGAGCGCAGGCCGACGCTCGACGCCAGCCGCGACCTGTTCACCGGCGCGGTCTGGACCGGACGGCAGGCGCTCGACCTCGGCCTCGTCGATGCGCTCGGCGACCTGCGCGGCACCCTGCGCGCCCGCTACGGCGAGAAGGTTGACCTGCGGCTCGTGGCCGAGACCCGCGGCTCCTGGCTCGCCCGCCTGCTCCGCCGCGCCGGGCCGGGCCAGACCGCGGCCGGGCTCCCCGACGCGCTGATCGCGGCGGTGGAGGAGCGTGCAGCCTGGGCGCGGCTCGGGTTGTAGGCGGAGCGCGAAGGCACGCGGTCAGGTTCGGGCCTCGATCGAAATCCGCCCGAGATAGCTTCGAAAGCAGGATTGTCAGCGCACGAGAACGCCTGTACCGATCGGTCTTGATCGTACCGATCAGTACAAAAAGGTCTGCCATGTCGCGCCCCCCGTTGCCGCCCTTCACCGACGAGACCGCTGCGCAGAAGGCGCGCATGGCGGAGGATGCCTGGAACAGCCGCGATCCGGAGCGCGTCGCCCTCGCCTACACACCCGACAGCGTCTGGCGGAACCGCGCGGAGTTCGTCCGGGGCCGCGAGGAGATCGCTGCGTTCCTGCAGCGCAAGTGGGCGCGTGAGCTGGAGTACCGGCTCATCAAGGAAGTCTGGGCGCAACAGGGCAACCGGATCGCCGTGCGCTTCGCCTACGAGTGGCGCGACGACAGCGGACAGTGGTTCCGCTCCTACGGCAACGAGAACTGGGAGTTCGACGAGGCGGGCCTGATGCGCCACCGGATCGCTTCCATCAACGACCTGCCGATCGCCGAATCCGACCGGAAGTATCACTGGCCGCTCGGCCGCCGCCCGGACGACCACCCGTCCTTGAGCGATCTGGGGCTGTAGTGCGTGGCCCGTACCGTCGCCGAACGGGCCGACGTGCTGCCGCTGCTCGCGGAGGTGTTTCGCGAGCACGGCTACGAGGGAGCGAGCCTCTCGTTGATCTCGAAGGCGACGGGGCTCGGCAAGGGCAGCCTCTACCACTTCTTTCCCGGCGGGAAGGAGGAGATGGCGAGCGCCGTGCTCGCCGAGATCGACGGCTGGTTCGAGGTCAACGTCTTCCGCCCCCTGCGGGAGGCGGACGATCCGGCAGCGGCCGTGGCGGCGATGTTTGCGACGGTCTTCGACTATTTCCGCTCAGGTCGCCGGGTCTGCTTGGTCGGGGCCTTGAGCCTAAGTGACGCTCGCGACCGTTTCGCGGGCCGTCTCCGGGACTACTTCGCCCGCTGGGTCGAAGCTCTGACCGAGGCGCTGGGCCGGGCGGGGCACGCCTTCGCCTCGGCCGGCCCGCTTGCCGAAGAGGCTGTCGGCGGCATTCAGGGGGCAGTGGTGCTGGCCCGCGCCCTGGATCAACCGGAGGTGTTCGAGCGGATCCTGGCCGGATTGCGGGCGCGATGTCTCGCCCGCTCCTGAGCCGTTTTCGAGCATCGTCCTGGATGATGGATCCAGGACGATGCTCTCGGCACTTGTTTTTGCATCACCTTTTTCCGAAAGCCGGCAACCACCTTTCGGGACGATGCTCTAACCCGCGAGCGGGAGGCCGTGCCGGCCTTCGCGATCGTCGATCTCGACGATCCAGAGATCGGAATCGAAGCGGATCTCCCGCGCGAGGCGTTCCTCGACATCCGGGGCCGGGGCGGCGGTGAGGATCGGCGTGAAACGGCGATCGCCCGCGTCATCCGCCTCGATCAGCGCCTGGGGCGCCGGGCCGTAGAGGTCGGCGGTGCCGTCGAGCCGGTCGATCTTGATGAAAATCGCCCCCGCCTCCGCCGAACCGCGGCGCCGCTGCACGGCGGGGATGTTCTCGCCGTTGAGGCGGCGCAGATGCGCGGAGACCCAGAAATCCGAGCGAAGGCGTGGCATAGGCGGTTCATAGGCGCCGATGGCCGCCGCGTCGATGGCGCGACCTCCCGACGCCCAGCGCTCCGCACGCGCGGCATCTGCGACCCCGAGGCGCTTTACCCGCCCGCCTTACCCGCCCGCCTTGGCGGTCATCTCGCGGGTCAGGGCGCGCAGGGTGGGCCCGGCCGCCTCGCCCTTCACCGGCATCTTGCGGTCGCGCTCGAACCGCTCGATCGCCGCCTTCGTGCCGGGTCCCATCAGGCCGTCATCCTTGAGCGGACCGTAGCCGAGCTTGGTCAGGGCGCGCTGCGCCCGGATCACGGTCGGGTCCGGCTTCGGTCCCTCGGACTTGCCCGCCTCCGTCCTCGCCTCGGGCTTCGGGTCGTTCATGGCGGGCCTGGACGCGGGCTTGCGCTCGGCCTTGGGCGTGACCGAGGCGGTCGTCTCGCCGGATCGGATCATGTCGGCGATGCTGTCGCGGACGGGCGCCGGCACCTCCCGCACGGGGGCGGGCTTGGGCGTCTCGACCGCGCGCACCTCCCGCACCGGTGCCGCTGCGGGCCGCGCGGCCACGGGCTTCGGCTCCACGGTCGGCAGGATCGGGGCCGGGTGCGGTCCGGCCTGGAAGCCCATTGCGTTGACGCAGACATAGACCGCCGCGCCGACGCCGATGACCGTCCCGAACACGCCGCCGGGATAGCGCCGGCAGACCCGCCCGGCCCCCGTCGCCGCGGACAGGAGAGCGGCCTGCCAGCCGGACGCCGCAGGCCCGCGCGGGGCGGGCTTGCGGCGCGGGGCGGATTTGGCCGGGCCTCGGGCGACGCGCATGTCACCGGGGACCACGATCTCGCGCTGGTCCCGTCTGGCGGGCAGCTCGCGCATCAATTCGCTCCTTTACCTGGGAATCGTGTTTCGCGGGGGTCGGTCACCCGGCGCGGCGCATCGGGGGGTTGGCGGAGAGCGGGGCGGGATCGAACAGGCCGGCCGGCCGCCGGATCGGCTCGGGCGCCGGCTCCGACATCGCCACCACCCGCACCGAGGTCCGGATCGGCGCCGGCTGGGCCTGCGCGGCGCCCTTGGCACCATTGCCGGAACCGTCCCGCGCGCCGGCCGTGGCGGTTTTGGCGCGGCTGCAATCGAGCGGCAGGGTCACGGTGACGGCGGTGCCCTTGCCCGGCGCGCTCTCGACGGAGACCGCGCCGCCATGCAGCCCGGCGAGGCCGCGCACCACCGAGAGGCCCAGCCCGGTGCCCTCGTGGGTGCGCCCGTAGCCGCCGCCGACCTGGAAGAAGGGGTCGCCGAGCCGCGGCAGGTCGGCCTCGGTGATGCCGATGCCGTCGTCGCTCACCACGATGTCGAGATAGGCCCCGCCCCGGCGCACCATCACCTCCACCCGGCCGCCGCGGGGCGTGAACTTCACGGCGTTGGAGATCAGGTTGATGAGCATCTGGCGGCAGGCGCGGGCATCGGCCACCAGGGCGCAGCCGGCGGGCGCGGGCGCGCTGGTCAGGGTGATGCCCGAGGCATCGGCCTTGAGCCGCATCAGGTCGCAGCAGCCGCGGATCAGCGCTTCGACATCGACCGGCTCCGGCTGGAAGTCGAAATGCCCGCCGCGGATGCGCGAGATGTCGAGCAGCGTGTTCACCACGTCGAGCAGGTGGCGCCCGGACTGGGCGATGATGCCGGCATATTCGCGGGAACGCTCCGGCGAGAGGCTCACCGCGCCCTCCCCGCCCAGCACGTCCGAGAAGCCGATGATGGCGTTGAGCGGGGTGCGCAGCTCGTGGCTGACGGTGGCGAGGAAGTGGGTCTTCACCTCGTCGGCACGCTCGGCCTCGGCACGGGCGCGGTCGAGTTCCTGCGCGTGACGGCGGTGCTCGGACACGTCGCGGGTCACGGCGACGACGGTCGATCCGTTGGCGCCGGCCAGCCCCGCCTCGATCCGGTGAGCCCGCATCTCGGCGAAGATCGTGCGGCTGCCGTCGCCGCGGGCTGCGTCGAGGTGCAGGCGGAACGGCACCGTGGCCGGCGCGCCGTGGGCGGCGACGTCGCTGATCGCCTGGAGCAGGGCCGGACGGTCGCCGATATGCACCCGGTCGAGCAGGCCGTGGCCGCGCAGGCGGCTCGCCTCGGCCCCGACGAAGCGCGCCGCCGAGCCGCTCGCCTCCAGCACGCGGCCGTTGGCGTCGTGCCAGGTCACGAGGTCGTCGATGGCCGAGAGCAGCAGGCGGTCGCGGGCCTCGTTGTCCTGCATCCGGGCGCGCCACTCGCCCTCGCGGCGCATGTGCTCCATCGCCTGCGCCGCGATGTGGCCGATCGCGGTCACGGCGAAGACCGGCATGACGATCGCGTTGGGCCAAGCGAGCGTGAGGCTTCCCACTGGCAGGTAGCCGCTCAGCGCGATGGCGAAGGCGCCGACGACGGCGATGACGGAGGCGGCGATCGTCGCCCGGCGCGAGCCGGAGATCATCGCCTCCAGCGGAACCGCCACGAGCCAGATGGAAGCGGCCGAACTCGCCCCGCCGGTGAGCGCGGCGAGGCAGACGACGATGCCGGTCAGGCCGAGCGAGGAGAGGGCATGCGCGACCCAGAGCGAGCCGGTGCGCGACAGGACGACGGCGGCCAGAAGCGGCAGGAACAGGCTGGCGATGGCGATCGCTTCGAGGCCGCTCGGGACACCGCGCCAGACGAGGTAGGGCGGCAGGCCCGCCATCATCACGGCGCCGGTGGCGAGCCGCGAGATCAGGAACCGCTCGTGGCGGAAGCGCACCCCCGGCTCGGCCAGCGCGGAGGCATGGACCAGCCCCGCGAGGCGGGAATCGAACAGGGAGGCAAGGGCACCGTCTTTACGCAACACCACCACGCACAGCGCAAGCCTTGACCCGGAACACGGGTGTCTTGCGCCCCTCGACTGCTCGTTACGATCTCGAGGAAACCGTCGCAGAGGCGGTTTAAGCGAGGATGAAAAGGGTCGCTCACTTGCCGCCGACCGCCGAGCCGGCGACCCCGGTTCGAGGCGCCGATCCCCACTTTTCACAAGGCCCGGGCGGGGACGGAGGCGCCGCGCCGCAGAGGGTGAACAGGGGGCCGGGAGGGTGTGCGCCCTAGTGAAAAACGCTTCGTTCACCACGTCGGCGGTTTCGGTTCATCCGGTTCATCCGGCGGTGCCGCCGGGATGGCAGGATCGGGCGATCGACCTTCCGCCGGCCATGCCGGCGAAGCCGTGCCCCCTGGAACCGGACCGATGTCGTTTCTCTTGCGCGCCGCCCTCGTGATCGGCGCCCTCTCCTATCTCGCACTTCAGCGCCAGGGCGGCCCCGATCCGGCCCGGCCGCGAGCCGCCGGGACCGGGATCGTATCGGGCAACGCGATGGATCGCCTGACCACGGGCGGCATCGGCGCGCTCGTGGAGGCCGTGAATGCGCTGCCGCCCGAGGCGCGGGAGGACATGGTGCGGGCCGGGGCGGCCGCCGTCGCCCGGCACGTGAGCGGACAAGTCACGGGGCAGGCCGCATCCCCGCGGCCCTCAGCCGACACGCTCTCGGCCAGCGACCGCCAGCCATCATGGCGGGGACCCGCATCGCCCTGAGCGCGGTTCTGGCCCCACGAGGCGGTGCTCCTATAACGGACGGACGCCACCGGCCGGGGAGGAGCGACGATGTTCGGCTTCGGGAACGAGTACGAGGGCCTGGCCTTCTGGCTGCCGCTGGTCTGGGCCGGCCTGCTGGCGCTGGCGGTGGCGATGTACGTCGTCATCGACGGGTTCGACCTCGGCGTCGGCATCCTCTTCACCGCCGCGCGGCCCGGCAACTGGCGCGACCGGATGATGCTCTCGGTGGCGCCGATCTGGGACGGCAACGAAACCTGGCTCGTGCTCGGCGGCGGCGGGCTGTTCGCGGTGTTCTCGCTGGCCTACGCGATCCTGCTGCCGGCGCTCTACCTGCCGATCATCCTGATGCTGATCGCGCTGATCTTCCGCGGCGTCGCCTTCGAATTCCGCTTCAAGGCCGAGCGCTCGCAGGTGGTGTGGGACAACGCGTTCCACTACGGCTCGCTGGTCGCCACCTTCGCGCAGGGCATGGTGCTCGGCGCCTTCGTCCAGGGCTTCCAGACGGAAGGGCGGGGATTCTCGGGCGGCACGCTCGACTGGCTCACCCCCTTCAGCGTCATGACCGGCATCGGCCTCGTCTGCGGCTACGGGCTGCTCGGCGCGACATGGTGCGTGATGAAGACCTCGGGCGAGCTGGAGATCTGGTCGCGGATCAAGGCCCGGCAGTTCCTGATCGGCACCGTCCTCTCGATGGCGGTCGTCAGCGCCTGGGTGCCGTTCCTCGGGCTGCATATCCAGTGGCGCTGGCTCTCCTGGCCGAACGTGCTGTTCGTGGCGCCCGTGCCGCTGCTGACGGCGTTCGTGTGCTGGCGGATCTGGCGGGCGATCGAGGACGGGCGCGAGGTGGCACCCTTCCTCCTCTCGATCGCCCTGTTCCTGCTCGGCTTCCTCGGGCTGGCGATCAGCCTGTTCCCGTACATCGTGCCGCCCAAGCTCACGATCTGGCAGGCGGCCAACGCGACCTCGGCGCTGCAATTCGCCCTCGTCGGCTACGCGGTGGTGATGCCGCTGACGCTGGCCTACACGGCCTACGCCTACTGGGTCTTCCGGGGGAAGATCGAGGAGAACCCGAACGCGGCGAGCTACCATTGAGCGCCCGTCGCATCCTCTGGTTCGCCGCCCTCTACGGCCTGAGCCTCCTCGCCTTCACGGCGCTGGTCTATTTCATCCGCGCCATCGCGCGGTGAGACGGGCGCCGGCTCAAAAGCACAGGGGAAACGCTCCCCGCAGCCAGAGCCCCACCCCCTCGCGGGCCCACAGGAGCGCCCCGGCGAGCGTCAGCGCGCCGAGAAGGGCGAGAACGACGAGTTCGTCCCGAACGCTCATGCCGGGCTCGCCCGCTGCGCCAGGGGCACGTCGCGGATCGGCAGGTTGAGGAGACCGGCCAAGAGCGCGATGCCGATGGAGAGGGTCCAGGCCGCGTCGTAGGAACCGGTCTGGGCGAAGATGAAGCCCGCCCCCCACGCGCCGAAGAAGGCGCCGACCTGATGGCTCATGAAGACGATCCCGAACAGGGTCGAGAGGTAGCGCACGCCGAAGATCTGCCCGACGAGGCCGCTCGTCAGCGGGACGGTGCCGAGCCAGAGGAAACCGATGGCGCAGGCAAACAGCGTCGCGGTGAGCGGGGTGAAGGGAAGGACGACGAACAAAGCCATCACCGCCGCGCGGGCGAAATAGATCCACGACAGCACGTACTTCTTGCGCATCCGGTCCGCGGCGACCCCGAAGGCGTAGGAGCCGAGGATGTTGAACAGGCCGATCAAGGCCAGCGCGCGGGCGCCGATGCCCGGATCGAGGCCGGCATCGGTCAGGACGGCGGGCAGGTGGGTCGAGACGAAGGCGATGTGGAAGCCGCAGACGAAGAAACCGGCATTGAGCAGCCAGTAGCCGCGATGCCCCGCCGCCTGCCGAAGGGCGGCGCCGAGCGGGATCGCATCCGGTGCCGCGGTCGCCGGCACCGCGCCGGAGGCGGCCTTCCGGGCGATTCCGAAGGCCAGCGGCAGCATCAGAGCGGCGAGCCCGGCGCCCGCGAGCAGCGCCCCGCGCCAGCCGAGGCCGTCCACGGCGATCTGGGTGGCCGGGACGAGCAGGAACTGCCCGACCGAGCCGCCCGCCGTGACGATGCCCGCCGCCGCACCCCGCCGTCCGGCCGGCATCAGCGGCACGACCGCGCCGAGCACGACGACGAAGGTGACGCCGGTCATGGCCAGCCCGAGCAGAAAGCCGAGCGTGACGGTGAGGCCGAGCGCCGAGGAGACGAGGGCCGCCAGCGCGAGCGCGAGGGCATAGAGGAGGCCGCCCGCGGCGGCGACGCGTCCGGGCCCGTAGCGGTCCGCCAGCGCCCCCACGAAGGGCTGGGCGAGCCCGAAGATCAGGTTCTGCACGGCCATGGCGAGGCCGAAGCTCTCGCGCCCGACGCCGAGATCCAACTCGACCGGCCGCATGAACAGGCCGAACCCCTGGCGGATACCCATGGCGATGGTCACGATGACCGCGCCGCAGGCGAGCGCGATCCACGGGGCGGGTCGATGAAGGGACGAGGAGGCGATCACGGTCACGGATCCGGGGGAGTGTCGGCCCGGATGATAGCCCGCATCCCAGGCTTCGCAGAACCGGGCCGTGCCGCATACCCGATCACACGAGGGCAAGGACACGAGGGCAAGCGCGGGCGATGGGGCTCGAACGTGTCGCCTGGGTCACCCATCCGCCCCGTTCGCGCTCCCCCACCATCGCATGCGTAGCCTTGCCGGCCCCCGCTCCGCTAAGGTCCGCCTCATGATGGATGATTTCCGGCGGGCGGCGAACGGTTCGCGATGACGGCGCAGGGACCGGATAGGCCGGGCGAGGACGGGACCGAGACGCGGGCCGCAGCGCGGGAAGCCGCGCGGGCGGCCGCCTTGCTCGCGCGCCAGCTCGGCCGTCTCGCCGGGAGCGCGGGACGCAGCGCTTGGCGCAGCGGAGCCGCCGCCGCCAGGGAGGCCGCGAAGGGGGCTAAGCCGGTCCTCGCGCGCACCACGGACCGCCTTCGCTCGGACGGTCCGCCGGCCACACCCGTCGCGCCTCCGGTGCCGGTGGACCGGCCGGACACACAGAGCCAACCTTTCACCCGCCCCTCCGCTCGCCCACCCCGCCGCCGTCGGCCCTGGGTGATCGGATTGGCCGTCGTGATCGGCCTGCCGCTGGTGATCCTGGGCGGATACGTCTTCGTCGCCTTCGCCTCCCTGCCACCGCTCGGCGGGGTGGCGCCGGAGGCCAACCAGCGCGCGCTCGTGGTCGAGTCCGAGAGCGGGCGCGCGTTCGCCACCCGCGGCGCGTTCCAGGGCGAACGGCTCACCGAGAAGACCCTGCCGCCCCGGCTGGCCCAAGCCATTGTCGCGATCGAGGACCGGCGTTTCTACAGCCATTGGGGCATCGACCTGCGCGGCATGGCCCGCGCCGTCTGGCGCAACGCGACCGGCGGCGGCGTGCGCGAGGGCGGCTCGACCATCACTCAGCAATACGCCCGGCTTACCTCGCTCACCCAGGAGAAGACGCTCAAGCGCAAGATTCAAGAAGCCTTCCTGGCGCTGCGCCTGGAGAGCACGCTGACGAAGCCCGAGATCCTCGTCGGCTACCTCAACACCGCCTATTTCGGGGCCGGCGCCTACGGCGCGGACGCGGCGGCACGGCGCTATTTCGGGCATGGCGCCGAGAAGCTGACCCTGCCGGAGGCGGCGATGCTGGCCGGCCTCGTCCGCGCGCCCTCGCAGCTCGCCCCGACCCGCAATTTCGGCGGCGCCAAGGAGCGGGCCGACCTCGTGCTCCAGGCCATGGTCGAGACCGGCGCGATCAGCGGGGCCGAGGCCGACAAGGCGCGGGCGGAGAAGCTCACCCTGCACACGCCGCCCGAGACGCCGCCGGGCACCAACTACTTCCTCGATGCGGTATCGGGCGACGTGAAGCGGCTGACCGAGGCGGCCGGCGACGTCACCGTGCGCTCGACCCTCAACCTCGACCTCCAGAGCCTCGCCGAAGGCGTGCTCGCGCGCCGCCTGGACGGCGAGGGGGACAAGAAGAAGGTCGGCCAGGGCGCGCTGATCGCGATGGCGGCCGACGGGGCGATCCTCGCCATGGTGGGGGGCCGCGACTACGAGGACAGCCAGTTCAACCGTGCGACCCAGGCCAAGCGTCAGGCCGGCTCGCTGTTCAAGCTGTTCGTGTATCTGGCTGCCTACGGCAAGGGCTTCTTCCCCGACAGCGTGCTCGTGGATCGCCCGACCCAGATCGGCGAGTGGGAGCCGCAGAACTCGAACAACCGCTTCCGCGGCGCCCTGCCGCTGCGCCAGGCCTTCGCGCTCTCGGTCAACACCATCGCGGCCCAGCTCGGCGAGGAGGTCGGCCTGCCCGCGATCATCGCCGAGGCCCGCCGCCTCGGGGTGCAGTCGGATCTGCCCGAGGTGCCGAGCCTCGCGCTGGGCTCGGCCGACGTTTCGCTTCTCGAAATGACCCGCGCCTATGCCGGCGTGCTCGGCCCCGGCGTGCCGGTGGAGCCCTATCTCGTCCGCACGATCCGGGGGAACACGCCGCAGCCGCTCTATCAGCGCGCCGCGCCGAAGCCCGGTGCGGCGATGGACGGGCAGGTCCAGTCGATGATGCTCGACTCGCTCCAGGCGGTGGTGGAATCCGGGACCGGCAAGGCCGCGCGGGTCAACGGCCTCGCGGTCGGCGGCAAGACCGGCACCAGCCAGGACTATCGCGACGGGTGGTTCGTCGGGCTGACCCCGGACATGATCGTCGGCGTCTGGGTCGGCAACGACGACAACACGCCGATGAACAAAGTGACCGGCGGCGACATCCCGGCCCGCGTCTTCCACGATTTCGTGGAGCGGGCGCAGAAGGTCTTGAAGGGCCGCAAACGCCCGACCCCTTCCGCCGCACGGGCCGAGCCGACCCCGGCCGCCGCCGTGGCGCCGGCCCCGACGCCGGCCGCGGGCGAAGTCCGCGGCGTGCCCGAGGTGGTCGATACCGGCACGCTGGCGATCCGCGGCCGCAAGGTGCGGCTGCTCGGCGTCGTCGGCGAGGGCGGCGCGCTCGCCCGCCAACTCGCACGCTACCTGCGCCGCCGCGAGGTGATCTGCTCCGGCGATCCGGTCTCCGTGCGCTGCCGCCTGGACGGCGACGACCTCGCCTCGCTGATCGTGACCGCGGGTGGGGCGCGGGCCGCCGAGGACGCGCCGAGCGACCTCGTCGAGGCCGAGGATCAGGCCCGGGCCGAACGCGCCGGGCTGTGGCAGCGCGAGCGTTAGGACGAGCGCCCTCCGTCAGTCGAGGCAGCCCGTAGCGAACGATGTCCACCGCCCGATAAACGGATCGGGAGGGCAAAAACACGCAAGACGCCCAACGGTTCCCCCAAGATTACAAATAGTCCCAATGTCGATCTAGAGTAATACGCATCACGCGATCGTGAATTGACGAAAGTTGGGTAACTTCGAGAAGCCTTACGCCGAGCAACGTCCGATTAAGGTGTCGCCTTCAGCAACCGACCCACGAAACACACGTGGGACGACATCGATGAAGCTGATCGACAATGCCGGGATCCTGGTGAAGGTCGCGGTTCCCCTGGCACTGATGGCGGCCACGACCGTCGGCGTCATCGTCTACGCCCGAGGTGCCCTGCACAGCGTCACTGAGCAGACCCAGCAGGTCATCGACGTGCAGGCGGCGCGCCAGGAGAACATCCTCAAGGCACAGCTCAAGATCAACGAGGCTGCGATCCACAATCGGACCACCATCATCGAGACCCGTCCCGAGGTGATGGCGCGATACAAGGCCAGCCAGGAAGCGGCCGCCTCCGCCGCCTACACGGCCATCGACAACCTCATCGCCCTCGCGGACACATCGGAACGCCGGGCAACCAACCAGCAGATCCGGGAGACGGCGGAGACGTTCTTCGGCCATCTTGCCCGCTCGACCGAATTCGGCCTCGTCAACAACACCCAGGCCGCGCTCAAGGTCGTGCAGGAGGACTCCGCGCCGATCCGCGAGAAACTGAACGAACTCGTCCTCGCCCGCGTCGCCTTGATCGGCAGGGAGATGCAGGCGAAGAAGCAGGCCGCCGCCGACGAGGCGAGCCGCACGATCACCCATCTCATGGTGGGCTCCGGTCTCGCCCTGCTCGTGGCCATGGCGCTCGCCGGCAGCATCGTCGCCTTCGGCATTGTCCGTCCGCTCGGTCGGCTCGTGACGGTCCTGCGGCGGATGGCGCAGGGTGACATCGACGCCAGCATCGCGGAGGCGAAACGGGGCGACGAGATCGGCGCGGTCGGCCGCGCCGTCGAGGGCATCCGGGAGATGGTCTCGCAGAAGGCCGCCGAGCAGGCCGAGATGCGCCGCATCGCCGACGAGGCCGCCGCCGCCGAGCGCAAGCGGACGATGATCGAGTTGGCCGACCGCTTCGAGACGGCCGTGGGCGGCATCGTCGGCATGGTCTCGTCCTCCGCGACCGAGCTTCAGGCGACCGCCTCGACCATGACCGCGACGGCGACCGAGACCGCCACCCAGGCGACCACCGTCGCCGCCGCGGCGGAAGAGGCCGCGACCAACGTCAACACCGTGGCCTCCGCCGCCGAGGAACTCGGCAGCTCGGTCGCCGAGATCGGCCGGCAGGTCGCGGGCTCCACCGAGCTGGCGCAGGCCGCCGTCACGCAATCGGATCGGACCGCGCATCTCGTGCAGGAACTGAACTCTGCCATGGGCCGCATCGGCGACGTGGTCGGGTTGATCTCTTCCATCGCCGGACAGACCAATCTTCTGGCGCTGAACGCCACCATCGAGGCCGCCCGTGCCGGCGAGGCCGGCCGCGGCTTCGCGGTGGTCGCGGCCGAGGTCAAGGAACTCGCCAACCAGACCGCCCGAGCGACCGGGGAGATCTCGGCGCAGATCGGGCAGATCCAGGGCGTGACCGGTCAGGCGGTCGCGGCGATCGGCGACATCGCCGGCCGCATCCGCGACATCGACACGATGGCGACCGCCATCGCCGCGGCGGTGGAGCAGCAGGGCGCGGCGACGCAGGAGATCGTCCGCAACGTCGCCCAGGCCTCGACCGGCACGTCGGAGGTGACGGGCAACATCGCGGGTGTGGCGGGTGCGGCCGAAGAGACGGGCGCGGCGGCAAGCCAAGTGCTCGGCGCCGCGGGCGAGCTGTCGCGCCAGTCCGAGGCGCTGCGCGCCCAGGTCTCGCAGTTCCTCGCCACGGTGCGTGCGGCGTAGGCTCCCACCGGGATCTCAAAGGGATCATCCCTTTGGCGGGGTGCCGGGGCAGAGCCCCGGCTTCCCTTCCACCAGGGCTGCTCCGCCCAGGACCCGTGAACGGGCTCGCCCTTTCGAAACCCCAAAATCCTACCGAAACGGCGGTTCGTCGAAGCTGCGGAGCTTTCTCGAATGCAGACCCGCCCGGTCGGCGCGCAGGGTATCGAGCGTGGCGAGCCCGATCTTGAGATGCTCGGCCACCGCCCGCTCGTAGAAGGCGTCGGCCGCGCCCGGCAGCTTGATCTCGCCGTGCAGCGGCTTGTCGGACACGCAGAGCAGCGTGCCGTAGGGCACCCGCAGGCGATACCCTTGAGCGGCGATGGTGCCGCTCTCCATGTCCACCGCGATCGCCCGCGAGAGGTTGATGCGCCGCCGCTCCTGGCTGAAGCGGAGCTCCCAGTTGCGGTCGTCGTAGGTCACGACCGTGCCGGTGCGCAGGCGCTGCTTCAGAGCGTCGGCCCGCTCGCCGGTGACGGCCGCCGCCGCCGCTTGCAGGGCGATCTGCACTTCGGCCAAAGCCGGCACCGGAATCTCCGGCGGCACGAGGTCGTCGAGGATGCGGTCGCGGCGCAGGTATCCGTGGGCGAGCACGTAGTCGCCGATGGTCTGCGACTGACGCAATCCGCCGCAATGCCCGACCATCAGCCAGCAATGCGGGCGCAGCACCGCGAGGTGGTCGGTGATGGTCTTCGCATTGGAGGGGCCGACGCCGATATTGACGAGCGTCGTGCCCTGGGGCGCCCCGTCCGGCCCACGGCCGACGAGGTGGTAGGCCGGCATCTGGTACTTGTGCCAGGGTGAGGCGGCGATCAGCGCCGCCGGATCGGCCGAGGCGGCCTCGGCCTGCTCCACCACGATCCCGCCGGGCAGCACAAGCCGCTCCCCCTCCCCCGCCGCCAGACGCTCCAGCCCGTGACGGACGAAGCCATCGACGTAGCGGTGATAGTTGGTGAGCAGGATCCAGGGCTGGATCTCGCGCCAGTCCGAGCCGGTGTAATGCACGAGCCGGCGCAGGGAGTAATCGGTGCGCACCCCGTCGAACAGGGCGAGCGGGCGCGGATCGCCCGCATTCTCCAGCCACAGACCGTCGGCGACCTCGTCGCCCACCACCGAGAGGAGCGGCGTCGGGAACAGGGTGGCGAGATCGCTGGTGCTGACCCCGCTGCCGCCGAGATCGGTGCCGGGCTCGACGATGTAGGGGTAGGGAATCTCCTGGCCCGACAGGCCGACTTCGATGCTGGCGCCGTAATCGCGCACGAGCGGCCGCAACTGCTCCAGGAGATAGGCGCGGAAATAGCCGGGCTGCGTCACCGTGGTGGCATAGAGGCCGGGCGCCTGGAACTTGGCGGTGGCCCGGTTGAGCCGCGGCAGCGGTCCCGCGGGCTGGTAGGTCAGGCGCAGCTCAGGGTAGCGGAACTGGAGCCGTTCGGTCGCGTCCGGCGGGATGCGGTGTTCGAGGTAGCGCGCCAGGGCCGCCTGGAGCGCCTGGGTCGCGCCCGCATGCAGCGCCTCGAGCCGATCCACGGCCGTCTCCGCGTCGGCGACGGCCTCCATCGGCCGCAACTCGTCGATGACCATGTGCCCTCCCCGCTGACCGCAAGACGTCTACACCGCGCGACGCAGCGAGACGAGCGAGCGACCTTGCAAGGGCTCTGCCTGCCTTGCAGAGCCGCTGCGCCGGAGCGACAAGGCATGCGTCGCCAAACGGGGAAGCGAAAGCGGATGAACGAGGATGTCGAGCGGCGCCCCGGCGAGGAGGCGATCCCGCTGCCCGCCGACTACGATGCCGGCCTCTACTTCATCGGCCGGGTGCGCACGCCGTGGAAAGACCTAAGCGAGTGCCCCAAGAACGGCACGCAGACGGACGCGATCTGCACCCTCGAAGTCAATGCCGCCTACCGGCCCGCGCTGCAGAACCTGGAGGGCGCCACGCACCTGATCGTGCTCTATTGGATGGACCGGGCCGCGCGCGACCTCGTGCGCCAGCAGCCGCGCCACGCGCCAGGCAGCCGCGGCACCTTTTCGCTGCGCTCGCCCGCCCGCCCGAACCCCATCGCGCTCGCCGTGGTCGAGCGGCTCGACATCGCCGACGGCACCGTCCGCGTGCGCGGGCTCGACTGCATCGACGGCACGCCGCTGCTCGACATCAAGCCCTACTTCGCCTCGACCGACAGCCGGCCGGAGGCGCGGGTCGATCGCGCCGGCACGGAGAAGCCGGCGGCGTCCTGATCCGGCGGGATCGGACCTCCTACCCCTGCGTCTTCCCCTGCCCCGCCGCTCCGGTTCCCGGCGCCGCGGTCAACCGGGCCAGGGCGCGCAAATAGACCGGCTTGACGTGGGTCTTGTAGGTCCGGCGGGCGACGCCGCGACCATGCCGGAACCACGTCTCCGACAGGGCCGTCAACCGGCCGCGCAGGGAGCCGCCGGGGGAGACGTCGATCAGGAGATCGGCGATCTCGCGGCGGTCCGGCCAGATCTGCGCCAGCGCCGCCGAGGTGTCCCGGTTGCAGGAATCGATGGTGTCGATGGTCCCGTCCGCGAACACCGTCTCGGTCATCGCCTCCATCAGCAGCGAGCCGGGCCCCCATTTCGCGTAAGCCTCGTCATAGGCCATCTTCCAGCCGAAGGCCGTACGGCCGGATCGCAGCCAGATGTTCATCGCGATGGCTCGGCCGTCGAGACGCAGGGCCTCGACGCCGGCGCAGCCGTCCCGCGCCAACCCCGCGATCATCGACTGGGCGAAGGCGCAGAGCGGCGGCGCGTTGCGGATCGCCCGTCCGCGCCGGCTCTTGCGGCCCTTCCAGCCCGCGGCCTCCAGATATAGAAATTCCTGGAATGCCGTGCTGACCTCCTCCGGCTTGCGGATGCTGACGTGACGCAACTCGCCCTGCTCCGCGAGCCGCTTGCGATGGCGCCGCAACTCCGCACGCCGCTTCGAGGAGCTGGACGAGACCGGCGCGGTCTGTCCCGCGACGGGCGCATCGAGCCGGGCGCGCTGCCGGCGCTCGATCTCGACGATTCGGAACCCCCGCCGGCCGGCCGCGCCGACGAGGGCGGCGTAGACCGCCCCGTCCATCGCGATCTGGTTGGCGCAGATTAGCTTCGGCAAGGCAGGATGCTCGGCGACGGCATCGAGCATCGCCGACAGGGCCTCGACCGCATGGTCGCGATCGAGCACCGGCGAGCCGAGGAAGGTCAGCGAATTGCACGGGGCTTCGAGGGTCTGGATCGGCAGGCGCGACGAGGGCCGCCCGGTCACGAGGAGCCAGGCACCGATCAGCTCGGCCTCTTCCCCGTTGCGGCGGGACCAGGCGAGGAGAACGTGCAACGGCGTCTCGGTCGCCGTGTACATCGCACCCGCGACGGCGGGCTCCATGAACACGTTCGGCTCGGTGCAGCGCCGGACCAGCCGGCGCCATTCCGCGGCGAGGGAGCGAAAGCGCGGCGCGGTCGCCACTTCGACGGAAAGGGCCGGCCGCTGCGAGACCGCATCGGGCACAAACGACGGGGGGGCGGGCTCAGCCGCAGGCAGGCTCGCGAAGTCGCCGCTCGAATCCATGGACGGCCCCTCTTCCTCGGTCTCGTCGCTGCGCCGGCCCTGCATCCGCGGGCCGGCTTACGCAGTGATCACTTCGTTGCCCGCCGAGAACGACAGCAAAGCCGCGCGCAAAGCACGCGCCTTTGAGGGGGATATCCCGATGCGCAGACCGGCCCTGATCGGAAGCGACGTCGCTCTCCGGCGGATCGGGGCGCGCCTCACAGGAGCTGCCCGCCGGCGAGACGGTAGCGGCCGATCGCGCTCTGGAACGCCGCCCAGCCCGAAATCGCCGGATCGCGGACGATGTAGCGGAGATAGGCCCGCTCGGCGCGGTTCAGGCGCCAGGGCGTGAGCAGGTTCCCGCACAGGCGGCGCGGCGAACGAAGCTTGAGCGTGTCGGAAGCGGCAGGGCCTCCCTCCCCCTGACGCAGGCGGCAGCCGAGGGTGACGAAGTTCAGGCCCGCCAGCATCGCCACCTCCATGTGGTACCAGAAGCGCGGGTTGCATTCGATGAAGGCGATCTCGCCATCGGGCCGGCGCCGGATATCGAAACCGATCACCCCGTCGTAGCGGAAATGCGCGACGAGCCGGCTTGCATGCGCATCGATGTCCGGAACACGGATCTCCTCCAGCTTGGTGAGGGTCCGGCGATAGGAGAACGACGCGAAGATCTTTCCGGCTTCACAGAGATAGAACGCGCTCAACTCCTCGCCCGGCACGTAGGCCTGACAGATGATCGGTGCGTAGTTGAGATGCTCGGGAAGTTCTTCGGCGGAATCGATCCGCCGCACGCCGTAGCCGCCCGACATGGCCGCCGGCTTCAGGATCAGGGGAAATCCGAAGCGGGCGAGGTCCGGATCGCGGCGCAGATCCGCCATCGTCTCGAACCGCCGCGTCAGGGGGACGGGAAGATCGAGGTCGGCGCAAACGCCGGCGAAGCGCCATTTGTCGTCGAGGGCGTCGAAGGTGTGCTGATCCGGCACGGGATAGTACGGCGCCCCGATCTCGGCGCCGTGGGCCGCCAGAAGACGCGTCGTCCGGCTGCAACTCGGGAGCACCATATCGATCTTGTGGACGGCGCAGAGCCGGCGAATATCGGCAAGATCCGATTGCCGAATATTGGCAAAATCTCCCATGAAGTCAATAAAAATCTCGCAAAATCGCGAGCGCTTCAAGAGATACGCATCATTTGCGCCCAGAACATAGACTTCATCAAAGCATTCGCCCGCACATCGCAAGACTCGATATTGGATGCGCGGGCCATTGGCTAAGACAAGCGCGCGCTTCATCACAATGCCTCATGTCCGACCAATCCCCAGACAACCAGAGAACGGACTAATATTTGATCTTCGATTGGCGGTCTTGGAGCATCTATGTTTACGCGCAATGTATCGTCAACAACCAATCGCCGGAAAACTCAACTTTTCATAATAGTTCTATACTGATGGGCGGTCCGGAAAAATCGGATTAGGACCGAATTGCCGCTTCTAGATTTTTTCGAACTCGACGAGCGGCCGGGCGATGGTCCCGTCTCAGCGCTGCGCCAGCCTCTCCAGGGTCAGCGGGTCGGGCCGTCCCTCGAAGAAAGTCGCGAGTGCGCGGGTAAAATCCGGATCGTTCGGATCGGCCTGCGCGAACAGAGTCATGGAGGAACGGAACTTCATGTCGTCGGGCGCGCCGAACAGGGCGTGGGCCGAGCGGTCCTCCCAGGCATTCGCAGCCCGCGTGCAGGTCCGCAGCCGTTCGCCGAGCATCGGGTGGGCGAGATAGGCCCGCGCCTCGGCCAGCGAGCCGATCGCATAGCGCCGGGCCATCGGGCTGGAGCCGAGCCCGGCGATCTGGGGAAAGATGAACCACATCCAGTGGCTCTGCTTGCGCCCATTCTTCAGCTCCGCGAGCGCGCCCTCGTAGAGGCCGTCCTGTGCTTCCACGAAGCGGTTCAGGTCGAACGCGTCGTCCGGCATCGTCTCTGTCCTGTGGCGTCGTCTCCGTGGCTGGGCAAACCGGGTGCGCGGACCGGCGTTCCTCAGGCAGCGGCCGCCATCGCTTCGAAGACGAGGGCATGGCGCGCGGCCAGGGCGTCGACATCGCTGCCGTAGCCGCCGCCGATCACGGCGCAGAGCGGAATCCGCTGCGCCCGCGCAAGGCCGACCACGTACCGGTCGCGGGCGAGCAATCCCGCATCGGTGAGGCAGAGGCGGCCGAGCCGGTCGTCGCGATGTGGATCGACGCCGGCATTGTAGAAAATGAGGTCCGGCGCGAAGTTCTGCACCAGCGCGGGCAGGCGCGCCTCCAGCACCGCGAGATACGCCGCATCGTCGAGCCCGTCGGGCAGGCCGATATCGAGGTCGCCGGGCACCTTGTCGTGCGGATAGTTGCGCTCGCAGTGGATCGAGAGCGTGAACAGGTCGGGCTCGCGGGTGAGACAATCGGCGGTGCCGTCGCCCTGATGCACGTCGAGATCGACGATCAGCGCCCGGGTGATCGCACCCGCGCGTCTCAGGGCGAGGGCGGCCACCGCCACGTCGTTGAACACGCAGAAGCCCGCCCCGCCGGCTCGGCGGGCGTGGTGGCTGCCGCCGGCCGTGCTGCCGGCGAGCCCGTGGCTCAGCGCAAGGCGCGCAGCGCGCAGCGTTCCCCCGGCCGAGGCGCAGGCGCGGGTGGTGACGGACTCCGTGACGGGCAGGCCGATCGCCCGCTCGATCGCCCGCGGCACCTGCGCCGCGAGCACCGCGGCGACATAGGCCGGATCGTGCGCACCCGACAGCAGGGCCGCGTCGGCGGGCTCCGGCGTGACGAAGCCGTCCGGCACGAGGCCGCGGGCGCGCAGGGTTTCGGCGAGCCGGCCGTATTTGCGCATCGGAAAGCGGTGGCCCTCCGGCAATTCGGCCTCGTAGGCCGGATGGAACACGATCGGGATCAAGGGAACGGCCCGTGACGGCGTTTGAAGTGTCACACGCCTGATAAGGCGGCGCTGCTAGGGGCGTGATGGGACGCGCCGTCGCGCCCGAAGACACCCTCGACGGGAGACGCCGCGCATGATCGCCCTGCCGGAGAGCGGCGCGCTCGCCGCCCTCGCGCTCTGCGCGGTTCTCGTCGCCGTCAACCTCGCGAGCCTCGCGGTGGCGGCCCTGCGCATCGGGCGCAAAAGTCGAGACAAGCACCATGACGAGAGCACGCCATCCGCCTTCCCGGCCGGCGCCCCCGTCTCGGTGGTGCGGCCCCTGCGCGGCCTGGAGGCATTCAGCGAAGAGACGCTGCTCGCGAGCTTCCGGCTCGATTATCCCGCCTACGAGTTGATCTTCTGCGTGGCGGAGGCCGGCGACCCGATCCTGCCGCTGCTGGAGCGAATGCGGGCGGCGCACCCGCAGACCCCGTCGCGAGTGATCCTCGGCGACGAGCGCATCGGCGGCAATCCGAAGCTCAACAACTGCGTGCGGGGCTGGGATGCCGCCCGGCACGATTGGGTGATCCTCGCCGATTCCAACGTTCTGATGCCGCCCGATTACATTCAGCAGATGCAGGCGGCGTGGCGGACCAGCAGCGGCCTCGTTTGCTCGACGCCGATCGGCGCACGTCCGGAGAACTTCTTCGCCGAAGTGGAATGCGCCTTCCTCAACACCCTGCAGGCGCGCTGGCAATATGCCGGCGAGGCGCTGGGCCTCGGCTTCGCCCAGGGTAAGAGCATGCTCTGGAACAAGCCCTTCCTCGAAGCGCAGGGCGGCATCCGCGCGCTGAACGCCGAGATCGCCGAGGACGCCGCCGCGACCAAGCTCGTGCGCGCGGCGGGCAAGCGGGTGCATCTCGTCGCCGCGCCCTTCCAGCAGCCGCTCGGTCATCGCGCCCTGTCGGAGGTCTGGTCGCGGCAGGTGCGCTGGGCGCGGCTGCGCCGGGTCACTTTCCCACTGTTCTTCGCTCCCGAGATCGGCATCGGCGCCCTGCTGCCGCTGGTGCTGACCGGCGTCGTGGCGGGGACGATGGAGGTCGCCCTCTGGCTCGTCGGGGCAGGCGTGCTCTGGTACGGGGCGGAGATCGCGCTGGCCGCACGCGCCGGCTGGCACCGCTCGCCGCGGATGCTCGCCGCCCTCCTCGTCCGCGACGCCCTTCTGCCGGCGATCTGGGCGAGTGCCTGGGCCCGCACCGCCATCGTCTGGCGCGGCAATGCCATGGACATCCGCACCCGCGACGCGGCCTCACTGGAAACGGGGCCGAGCGCCGCCTGACCGCCGCGGCCTTCATGAGGGGATGGCCGGGCGCAGCCTCCGCGCGGACATGACGCGGCGCAAGCGGGCGAATGGATGCGCCCGACCCGGCGACGGCCTGCGGCCGTGATTGCGGGCCTTTCTCGGCATCGAGCGGCATCTGCGCGTATCGCGGCGACCCATGCCGCAGCGTTCTTCGCCGCGGCGATTTCTGCCGGAATATCCTCGGCCACAGAATCCGCGTAACCCGGCGGCCATCGCCATCACTTGCGACAGCAACCCGATACCCCGAGAAACAGTTCTTACCAATCCATCATATCGCTGAATCAGAACCAACAATACGATCATTTATACTTTGAAATATTCGACACTCACGGTTCAGTTACCGAAATATCCGCGCGCCACCTATCGGGAAGAAGCCTGTTGCCAACGGGGCTTGCGACTCGCGTTGAGCGGCAGATCTGTTAAAAAAGCAGTAAGCACGCGAATTCGCCGTGTGGTCAGGGGAAACACACTGCGATGGCTTGGATGCCGTTCCGAAACGTGCTGCCGACGTCATCCGCCTCACGCGACCGGGACGCAGAGCAACAGCCGCGCAACCCGCAGCCGGCCCCTTCGCCGCGGCTGCCAAAGGCGGTCGTCCCCGACCTGATGGAGGGTGGCAGGCGCTCCCGCTCGGCGCCCGAGTCCGCTCCGACGAACCTCGACGCCATCGGCCAAAGGGACGAGGTCGTCCGGCAGCGCATCGACGCGATGCTCGGTCGCCTGGACGACCTGCGAAGCCTGCAGGACGACTTCGCGCTGATCCTGCAACCGCTGGCGAGCATCAGCAGCGAGCTGTCCAAGGCCAGCGTGCGGATTGCCGAACTTGAGAACACGCTGACCCAGGAAGTCGGCGCCAACGGCAACCTGCGCGACGAGGTGGCCGATCTCTCCGCGAAGCTGTCGCGGATGAACAGCGAACTCGCGGATTCCCAGGTTCACGCGAAGCGAACCCTGGAAAGCCTGCGCGAGCGCGATGGGGCGGTCGAGGCGCACCAGATCGATCTGCGCGACAAGGTCTCTGCGATCGAGAACCTGGAGCGCCAGCTCTTTTCCGAAGTCGAGCAGAACAAGGCGCTGACGAGCGAGAGCCGGGCACTGCGGCAGGAAGCGCAGGCCGCCGACAGCGCCCTGGCGCGTTCCGAGCACGAGCTGAACAACGTCCGCGAGCGGAACGGCCTGCTGGAGGTCGAGGGACGCCGGCTCCAGCTTCTGAGCGAGGAGCAGGCGACGCAACTCGCGGATCTGGATGCCCGCCACCGCGACCTGACGAGCACCGCCGAAGCCGACCGGCAGCGCCTGCGTATCGTCGAGACCCAACTCGCAACGGAAATCTCCGTAAGGGAGCGGAACGAGGCGCAGCACGAGACGGAGCTGTCCGCGCTCCGAAACGACCGCGCCAGCCTCGCGATGAAACTCGAAGCCGCCCTGAACCGAGCGACCTCGACGGAACAGCTGCTGGTGCAGGCTCGCAACCAGTTGCGGGACAAGGACGAGGAATTCCGTTCGGTCGATCGCAATTTCAAGGAGGCGACCATCGCGCGCAGCACGCTGGAGCGCCGCCTCGAAGCCCTGCAAGCCGACCTTTCGCGCCAGACCGAGCGGTTCCTGGAGATCCAGCGCATTCGCGGCGAACTCGACAGCCGTTGCGACATGCTCAACAAGGCTCTCGCGGCCAAGGATGCGGCGATCGAGCAGACGACGAACCGCAACGCGGTTCTGAACGACCGCATCGAGCACCTGACCCACCGGCACGAGGCCGCCCGCGCCGATCTCGACGCCTCGAACCGCAGATTGATGGAGGAATTGCAGAACGAGCGCTCGGAGCGCGCGTTGCTGCAAGGTGCCCTCGACATCGCGCGCGAAAGCCGGGTCACGCTGCAGAAGCAGCACGATGCCCTGAAACGCTCGGGCCGCCCGTGGCGGGAGCAGGTGAACGAAGAGCTCGACGAAGAGACCGCGCATGCCTCGGCCGACGAGGTGAGTAACGTTCGGCCGTTCAGCTCCACGGGCAAGTCGGCCTAATTCGCCGTTCCTCGGCAAAGAAGACTCGGAAGGACGTTTGAATGTCAGAACAGGCCGTGAAAGACGCCGCCCCTTCCTCCGGCAATTCCATTCTCATGCGGGCTTGGCAGGCCAACGTGACGCGACCGGGAGACAAGATCATCAATTTCTCGCCAGCCACCTCCGACACCGCATCCGCCTCCGACGGGGGCACGGCCTCGCTGCCGCAGCGCGACTGGGTCTCCGCGATCGACCTCGTGCAGGAGGCCGCCGAAGCGATCCGGATCAGCGAAGAGCGCGCCGTCGATCTCGAGAACCAGCTCCGCAGCGTCATCAGCCAAGCTGAGGACGAGGTGCGGCAGCTCCAGAAGACGCTCGCCTCGAACCAGCTCCTGCTGAGCCAGGCCGAGGACCGCGCCCGCCGCGCCGAGGCGCGCGCCAAGGAGGCGGAAACCTGGCTGGTCCGCATCTACGATGCGGTGTTCACGGCCTTCGGTTCGAAGAACAAGCCCGTCCCCGCGGAAACCGGCGACAGCGGTCAGGACGCGCCGTAAGGCGTGAACGCGTTCCGATGGACCTCGACAGCCCATATCCGAGCACCAGTGAGAGCGGCCTGCCGATCCGGCCCTCCGAGTGGGCCATGTTCGATCTCGATGTCAGGCTCGACGACGCATTGGGTCTGGTGAAGCAGGCTGCGGACACGATCCATGATTTGCAGCGCTGGAAGGAGATGATCGAGCCGCAGGCGATGAATCTGATCCAGAGCGTGCAGCAGGAGCGTGTCCGGTGGCAATCGGAGCGATCGGCGCTGATGAAAGAAATCAGCGAGTGCCGGCTGACGATCACCGCGACGAAGATGGCGTTGCGAACGGCGCTGTCCGAACAGGAGATCCTGTCGCAGCGCTGTCATGAGGCGAAAGCGGCGGCGGCCTCGTCCGAGACGCGCGCCTGCGCGGCGGAGGAGCTGCTCGCCTTCATCTACAAAACCTTCAACGTCGAGCTGAGCGAACATCCGGCATCAGGACGCATCGCTCACATGCCCTTCGATCCGGCCGGCCAGCGGCCCTCGCCCGAGTGACCGCCCTCGGCTCTTGGCGCGCCCCGTTGCCGGCCCAGAAGGGCTGAGCGGCGCCTGACGAGCGCCGCGGGCACGCAAGCGGCAACGCTCTTGCTTGGCCCCCTGCCCCATAGGCGCCGTTCGGACGCCGTCTTTTGGGCCGGGACCGCGGAGTTGCACGATGCCGACGCCTTCGACCACGCTCGATAAGAGCCTCAACGCCTTCCATCTCTGGGGCATCGCCGTCGGGCTCGTGATCTCGGGCGAGTATTTCGGGTGGAGCTATGGCTGGGCTCAAGCAGGCACCCTGGGCTTCCTCGTCACCACGCTGTGCGTGGCCGCGATGTATGTCGCCTTCATCTTCAGTTTCACCGAACTCACCACCGCGATCCCACAGGCCGGCGGCCCGTTCGCCTATGCGCTCCGCGCCTTCGGGCCCACGGGGGCGGCGGTGGCCGGCTACGCCACGCTGATCGAGTTCGTATTCGCGCCGCCCGCGATCTCGCTCGCCATCGGCGCCTATCTCAACGTCCAGTATCCGGGGCTCGACCCCAAGCACGCCGCGCTCGGCGCCTACCTGCTGTTCATGGGCCTCAACATCGTCGGCGTGCGCATCGCCGCCACCTTCGAGCTGTGCGTCACCGTGCTGGCGGTGGCCGAGCTTCTGGTCTTCATGGGCGTCGTCGCTCCGGCCTTCCGCCTCGACAACTTCACGGCCGGCGGCTGGGCCGGAGAGGACGCGTTCGGGCCGGCCGCCATCGGCGGCATCTTCGCCGCGATCCCCTTCGCGATCTGGTTCTTCCTCGCCATCGAGGGTGTGGCCATGGCCGCCGAAGAAGCAAAAGACCCCAAGCGCACCATCCCCATCGCCTACATCACCGGTGTGCTGACGCTCACCGCACTCGCCTTCGGGGTGATGCTGTTCGCGGGCGCCGCCGGGGATTGGAAGAGCCTGTCCGATCTCAACGATCCCCTGCCCCAGGCGATGAAGCGGGTGGTGGGCGAGTCGAGCGGCTGGCTGCACATGCTGGTCTGGCTCGGCCTGTTCGGCCTCGTCGCCTCGTTCCACGGCATCATCATGGGCTATGCCCGCCAGATCTTCGCACTCGCCCGCGCCGGCTTCCTGCCTGCCCTGTTCGCGCGGGTGCATCCGCGCTTTCAGACACCGCATATCGCGACGTTGGCCGGCGGCGCCGTCGGCATCGCCGCGATCTACAGCGACAACCTCATCAGCGTCGCCGGCCAGTCGCTCACCGCCAGCATCGTGACGATGGCGGTGTTCGGCGCGCTCACCATGTACGTGATGAGCATGGCCGCGCTGTTCCGCCTGCGCCGAGCCAAGCCGGATCTGGCCCGGCCCTATCGGGCGCCGCTCTATCCCTACGCTCCGGCCTTCGCGCTCGGGATGGCGGTCATTTGCCTCGTGGCGCTCGTTGTCTACAACCCGCTGATCTTTGCGATCTTCGCCGCGGTGATGGGTGTGGCCGTGCTGCTGGTGCGATTCGTGGCCAAGCCTGCGGCTCCGGCGACGGTTTCCACCCTCGATGCGGCGATCTAGAGCATCGGCTTGTCCGAAAGCCGGTAACCACCTTTCGGGACGATGCTCTAAGTCCGGCCCCATGAACATCGCCATCCTCGAGACCGGCCATCCGCCCGAGCGGCTCGGCGGGCGCTTTCCCTCCTACGGCGCGATGGTCGAGGCGCTGATCGGGGACGGCCACGCCTTCACGGGATTCGACGTGACGGCAGGCCGCTGGCCCGAGGCGCCGGAGGCGTTCGACGCGTTCTTCATCACCGGCTCGCCCGCCTCGGTCTACGACGCGACCCCTTGGGTCGAAGATCTGCTGGCCTTCCTGCGCGGCCTCGACCGCTCGAAAAAGCTCGTCGGCCTTTGCTTCGGACATCAGGCCTTGGCGCAGGCCTTCGGCGGACGAGTGGAGCGGTCGCAGCGCGGCTGGGGCCTGGGGCTGCACGCCTACGAGGTGGTGGAGCGCGCGCCCTTCATGGACAGCTCTGACACGATCGCCATCCCCGTAAGCCATCAGGATCAGGTCGTGGCCTTGCCGCCCGGCGTGCGGGTGCTCGCAGGCAGCAGGTTCACGCCCTACGGTGTGCTGGCCTGGAGCGACCGCCCCGTCCTCTCCTTCCAATGCCACCCGGAATTTGCCCCGGACTATGCCCGCGCGCTCACAGACGGACACCGAGCGGGGGCGAGTGACCCGGCTTTGGTTCCGACAGCTTTGGCCTCGCTGGAAGCGCCGCATGACAGCGCTCGCGTGGCCGGCTGGATCCGGCGCTTCCTGAACGCGTAAGCCTGTCCCGGCAACAATGTGGGGCGGCTGGTGCGGGTAGAGGGAATCGAACCCCCACGCCTTTCGGCTGGCGATTTTGAGTCGCCCGCGTCTACCAATTCCGCCATACCCGCGACGCACGCGCCTCTTGGCACAAGCCGGGGCGACGGGCCAGAGCGAATCTTTCCCGCATCGGATGTGACGCTCGCCTCCGTGGCGCATCTGTGCTGAAAGGGCACCGCTTGCCCCACCCCAACGAGGCCCCATGATCCGCCGGCTCTACGAGTGGATACTCGCGCTCGCCGCCAAGCCGTCCGCGCCCTGGGCGCTCGGAGCGGTGGCCTTCGCCGAGAGTTCGTTCTTCCCCGTCCCGCCGGACGCGATGCTGGTGCCAATGGCGGTGAGCCGGCCGGACCGGGTGTGGCTCTACGCGACCATCGCGACCGTCGCCTCGGTGCTCGGGGGGCTGCTCGGCTACGCCATCGGCGCGCTGCTGTTCGATTCGGTCGGGCTGTGGCTGTTCAACCTCTACGGGCTCGCCGACAAGGCCGAGACCTTCCAGGCCTCCTACGCCACCTATGGGCATTGGGTGATCCTGCTGAAGGGTCTCACCCCGATCCCCTACAAGCTCGTCACCATCACTTCGGGTTTCGCCCATTACTCGCTGTTCTGGTTCACGCTGCTCTCGGTCGTCACCCGCGGTGCGCGCTTCTTCCTGCTAGCGTGGCTGCTCGGGCGCTACGGCATCGGCATCCGCGCGGTGCTCGACCGGCACCTCAACGTGGTGGCGGGGCTGTTCGTGGCGGTCGTGATTCTCGGCTTCGTCGCCTTCAAGGTGATGCTGTGAGCCGCATCCCCCTGCGCGCCGCCGCGTCGATCGTCGCGTTCGGCGCCGCTCTGACCGTCGGCGGTGCCCTCGTGTTCGAGCACGGCCTCGGCTACGTGCCGTGCAAGCTCTGCCTGACGGAGCGGGTGCCCTACTACCTCGCTGTGCCGCTCGCGCTCGGCGCCATCCTGCTCCCGCCGCGGCTCGCGCGCTTCGTCCTCGGCCTCGTGGCCCTGGTGCTGATCTACGGCGCCGGCCTCGGCGTGTATCACGCGGGCGCGGAATGGGGGTTCTGGCCCGGCCCCAGCGATTGCGGCGGCGGGTCCGGCGCCGGACCGGCGGACGTGTCCGACTTCCTGAAGAACCTCGAAACCGTGCGGCCGGTGGATTGTACGGCCGCCGCGTGGCGCTTCCTGGGCGTCTCGCTCGCCGGCTGGAACGCGCTGATCGCTGCCGGCCTCGGCCTTCTCGCCGCTGCGGCCGCGCTCCTCGCTCAGCCGTCGAGGGGCCCGCACCAGCCGGGCAGGTAGCCGGCATCCGGCGCCTTGGCGAGGCGCAGCGCCTGCTCGAGCGCCTGGGTGAAATCCTTCTCGATCAGCTTCCGCTTCAGGTTGCGCCGCAGGTAGTCGGCCCACAGGAACTCGCTGAACGGCGTCGTGTCCTTGGCAAACCCGCCGGCCCGGCGCAGCTCACCCGCGAGGCTTCGGAACGGGTCGTCGGCAAGATCCGCGATCGCCTTCGGGACGTCGTCGAAGCCGACCCGCTTGCCGCCCGCGTCGTAGGGGTGGACCCAGGCCTTGTGGTCGGCCACCGTCCAGAAGGCATCCTTGTCGAGCTTGTGCAGGTCGGCGACCACGGTCACCAGCACGTTCTCCTCGCCCTCTTCCTGCAGGGCGCGGGCGAGGTGGTGGTGGTCGATGACGAAGTGCTTCTTCTTGGGGCCGAGCAGCACCGGGATCATATGCGAGCCGAGAAAGGCCGCCTTCTTCTCGGGATCGTGCGCCCGCCAGCGGCGGCGCTTCTCCTCCACCTCACGATAGCCCACTGTGATCTGCGTCGGGCGTAAGTCCGCAATCGGCACGGAGATGAGCAGGGGTTCGCGCGATGCCATGAAGTCTCCCGTTCGTTTCGAGCGCGCCCGGAGTCGGGCCGGATCAGACATGCCGTCCGATTCACCCTCCGAAACGCGGAAGCCGGCTTCGTACAACGTTGCAGATGGTCGGCAACGGGGCCGGCAGCTCACGGAACATCAATCGATGCGGAGCGGAACGCCTTTCGCCCGGTGCCGGACACATAAGTCAAGCCTCACATATCCGTGAGTCTGGATTTCAGCTTTCTAATCCCAAATCTGAAAGTGCCGCGGGGAAAGAGGCGGCATCGGTATTTTCATGCCGTTGTCCCGGGCACGTGTTTGCCCGAAAACACAACAGACGCGCATCGCGTTGCCGGGTGATTGTCCGGCAGACAGCCTCGTTCCGGAAGCCGGCGGCCGATTTTCGGGACGATGATCGAGCCCGGCACCAGGACCACAGGCATGTCAATCGTCCAGACCGGCAGCGAAATCTCGGCCGGCCCGCGCCCGCACGCACCTCGGCCCTTGATCGGCCTCGACCTGCTCCGGTTCGGCGCGGCCTGCCTCGTCGTGCTGTATCACCTCGCCTGCACCGCCTGGATGGTCCCGTCGAGCGAGGCGGCAGTCTTGGTCGGGCAGCCGATCCCGTTTCCGGCGCTTCTGTTTTTGAGCGCCCAGGGCTGGGTCGGTGTGCCGATGTTCTTCGTGATCTCGGGCTACGTCATCGCCTATTCCGCCTCCCACGCGAGCGCATCGCGCTTTCTCAGCGGACGAATCTTGCGCCTCGTGCCGGGCATCTGGTTTTGCGCCAGCGTCTCCTTCGGGCTCGCGCTGCTCTTCGACCCGGAGGCCAACTGGGTCCTGTTCGAGCGCTACATCCGCACCCTCGTCCTGTTTCCGGTCCCGCGCTGGATCGACGGCGTCTACTGGACGCTCGGGATCGAGATCATGTTCTACGCTCTAGTCTATGCTCTGCTGTTCCTGAACCGATTCGAACGGCTGGAACCGGTGATCCTGGCGGTGGGCGTCATCAGCGCGCTCGCGTGGTGCCTCACGGCGACGCCGCTCTGGCCCGACCTCGACCGGATCATCAGCACGCGGATCGCCAAGCTCACCCTGCTCACCCATGGCTGCCATTTCGCCATCGGCGTGCTGCTGTGGAGCGCGGTGCGCAACGGCCTGACGGCGCCACGCCTTGCCGGCCTCGCCGTCTGCCTGACGGGGGGCCTCCTGCAGATCCGCTGCGATGCCGGCTTCGTCGGCGCCCTGCTCGGCGTCGACGGGAGCCCCGCGACGCCCTGGCTCCTCTACGCCGTGTTCATGCTCCTGTTCTGCCTCTCGATCCGCGCGAACACCGCGCTGACCGACACCTTCCCCAGACTCGGGCGGCGGTTCCGCGATCTCGGCCTCGCGACCTATCCGCTCTACCTGCTGCACACCTTCGTCGGCGGCGTGGCGATGCGCTTCCTGTCCGCCTACGAACTGCCGCGGGCCGCGATCCTCGCGGGCGGCATCGGGGTGGCCATCGGAACGTCCCTCCTGGTGTCGCGGCGGGTCGAGCCGCCCTTGCGCGCCGGTCTCGGACGCGCCCTCCAGATCGTCGGCGCACGGCTCCGCAGTCGCGTGCCGACGCCCAAGGTGCTCACCCGCTGAGGAGCAACCGGCGCCGGAAGCCGGCCGCTCAGCTCTCGCCGTAGCCGCCCATGGCGCAGACCGTGGCCCATTCCGCCTCCGTCACCGGCTGCACCGAGAGGCGGGAATTGGTGACGAGGGCCATGTCCTTGAGCGCCGTCGCCGCCTTGATCGCATCGAGGGTCACCGGGCGCGGCATCGGCGCCACCGCCCTCACATCGACCATGCCGAAACGGCCGCTCTCGTCGGTGTGGTCGGGATAATAGGGCTTGATGACCTCGATGACGCCGACGACGGCCTTGCCCTCGTTGGAATGATAGAAGAAGCCGCGCTCGCCGACCTGCATCGCCTGCATCTGCTTCTTGGCGAGGTGGTTGCGCACCCCGTTCCAGAAGGTGCCGCCCTCCCCCGCTTCGACCTGCTGGTCCCAGGACCAGGTCGAGGGTTCGGACTTGAACAGCCAGTAGTAGGCCATGGCGCGGGACGGCTCCGTCGGGAAAGGCGCCCTCGCTTATCGAAAATCCGGCCGCGCTTGAAGGGCGCGCACCGCTTCGCTTTCAACCCATCGGCGGATGCTCACGCCGTCTCCGCCTTGAGTGGCCGCGAGAGCAGGCGGGTCATCGCCGCATCGACCGTCAGCGCTCCGGCGACCACAGCGGCGACGGCCTCGGCCACAGGCATCTCGACCTCCCGCGCCCTTGCGAGATCGACCAGCGCCTGCGCGGTGAAGGCGCCTTCCACGAGCTTGCCGCCTGCGGCCTCCTCGGGCGAGGCGCCCTTCCCCAGCCGCTCGCCGAAGGCGAAGTTGCGCGATTGCGGCGAGGAGGCGGTGAGCACGAGATCCCCTAAGCCCGACAGCCCCATCAGCGTCTCCGCCCGGCCGCCATAGGCACGGGCAAAGCGCATCAGCTCGGCGAAGGCGCGGGCGATCAGCGCGGCGCGGGCGCTCTCGCCGAGACCGCGGCCCGCGACGATGCCGGCAGCGATCGCGAGCACGTTCTTGCCCGCTCCGCCGACCTCGACGCCGCGCACGTCGTCCGTGTGATAGAGCCGGAAGGCCGGCCCCGAGAGCAAACCGGCCAGATGCGCCGCCAGCGCCCCGTCCGTCGCGGCGAGCGTCACCGCCGTGGGCAGGCCGCGGGCGACGTCGGTGGCGAAGCTCGGCCCCGACAGCACCGCCACCGGCGAACCAGCCGGCAGAACGTCTGTCGCCACCGCGCTCATGAAGGCGTCGCTTCCCCGCTCGATCCCCTTGGCGCAGAGCACCAGAGCGGCGCCGGGCGCCAGCGAGGGTGCGAGCGCGGCCAGCACGCCGCGCAGGGTCTGTGCCGGCACAACGAGCAGCACCGTACTGGCCTGCCCCAGCGCGGCGGCCTCGGCCGTGGCGCGCACGCCCGGATGCAGGACGACACCGGGCAGGTAACGCGCGTTGGCGCGGGCCTGCTCCATCTGCGCCGCGGCTTCCGGATCGCGCATCCAGAGCGTGACCGGGCGTCCGGCCGCGGCGGCAGCGTTGGCCAAGGCCGTGCCCCAGGATCCGCCGCCGACGACGGCGACGCTCTCGTCCTGCCGCTGTGTGCCTGACTTCATGTCTGCCTCCACCGGGAACTCGCTGCGGACCCGCTGCCACATCGTCAGGTCCGCGATAACGACCTGTCGGCGCAAGAGCGAGCACCGATGCGCGATCGTCCGGTGGCGGGGCTCCATCCCACCGGAATGCACCCGCTCGACGGCGTCGAAAGCGAACCTCGGAACTGAACCGTGACAGCCGCGACCGGCCGCAGAGTTTGGTGCTGTGTCCGAGGCCGGAAGATCTTTGTCATACAACCTCAAGCAAGGCCGGCATTCATCCTCGCGGGTTGCGTGAACTCAATCCTTGTGTCCAAGTTCCATATGTCTGCCGGCTCGATTTCCATCAATGCATGATTTCAGCAGACCCGAATTTAGTCAAAATTTATATTCATTCATCGAATGACCCTCAAATCCACGTGATTGTCAATTTTTACACGCTTCGTATCAGCACGCACTGGGTATAATTTGCGATATTAACTTTCAATTAAACAGTTTATGTCAAAAGTCTTTCATCCGGCCACGTCATGCCTGGAGCGCATAGCCTTGGCAATCTTCCACTCTGAGCAGAATTCCATCCTTGCTGCTGTCGACCGTGCTCAAGGTCGCATCGAGTTCTCGATGAACGGCACCATCACGGATGCGAACGCCAACTTCCTCACCCTTGTGGGCTACACTCTCGACGAGGTGCTCGGTCGCCCGCACGCGATGTTGATCCCGCCGGAGCAGCGCGAGAGTTCGGAATACAAAGCATTCTGGGAGTCTTTGCGCCGCGGCGAGCTCCAAGCCCGCGAGTTCCGCCGCATCGGGAAGAACGGCCGCTCGATCTGGATTCAGGCCTCCTACAACCCGATTTTCGACCGACGCGGGCAGCCCTACAAGGTGGTGAAACTCGCCACCGACATCACGGCCCAGACCGAGCGCAACGCGAGTTATGAGGGGCAGATCGCCGCGATCAACCGGTCTCAGGCGGTGATCCATTTCGGGCTCGACGGCACGATCACGGATGCCAACGCGAACTTCCTCGATGCGCTGGGTTACCGGCTGGACGAGATCCGCGGCCGGCATCACAGCCTCTTCGTCGATCCCGAGGAAGTGAAGGGCGCGGCCTATGCCGAGTTCTGGCGGTCGCTCGCGAATGGCACCTATCAGGCCGGCGAGTTCCGGCGGCTCGCCAAGGGCGGGCGCGAGATCTGGATCTACGGCACCTACAATCCGGTTCTCGACGGCGAAGGGCGTCCCTGCGCCGTGGTGAAGTTCGCCAACGACGTCACCCAAGCCGTGGCCGACCGTATTCGGCGCGCGAACGGGCAGCGTGCCATCGAGTCCGATCTCGGCACCATCACCGGTGCGATGTCGCATGTCAGCCGTCAGGCCACCGACACGGCGGCCGCGGTCGCCGTCACCTCCGACAACGTCCAATCGGTTGCCGCGGGCGCCGAGGAATTCGCGGCTTCGATCGCGGAGTTGAGCCGTCACGCCTCGCAGGCCAAGGCCGCCGCCGACGCGGCCGTGAGCCGCGCCGAAGAGGCCGGCGGAATTGTGAGCGGACTGACCGCCACCGCCGAACGCATCGGCGAAGTCGTCTCCGTGATCCGCTCGATCGCCGACCAGACCAACCTACTTGCCCTGAACGCCACCATCGAGGCGGCCCGCGCCGGAGCGGCTGGCCGCGGCTTCGCGGTGGTCGCCACCGAGGTGAAGGCGCTGGCGAGCCAATCCTCGCGCGCCACGGAGGATATCGGTCAGCAGATCGCCGCCGTGCAGGATTCCTCGGCCCGGGCCGTCGAGGCGATCCGTGCCATCGTCTCGACCATCACGGATCTCAGCGAGATCTCGATGAGCGTCTCCTCTGCCGTGACCGAGCAGGCCGCGGTCACGCAGGAGATCGCGAGCAACATGCAGACCGCGGCGCGCAGCGTGGACGCCGTGCGCCGCAACGCCGACGGCATCGCGCAGGCTGCGAACGAGGTCGATCTCTCCGTGCAGAAGGTCACCGCCTCCGCCCGCGCGCTCGTCTGATCCGGGAAAGCCGGCCTCAGGCGGCCGGGGCGGCCTCGGCGAAGGGCCAGCGGGCGCGGGCCGGCACGGTGAGATCGTCGACGAGGCCGAGGCGGAGGCGCTCCAGCCCGGCCCAGGCGATCATCGCGCCGTTGTCGCCGCACAGCGGTAGCGGCGGCGCGACGAAGCTCATTCCCACTTCGCCGGCCTGCGCGGCGAGCGCCCGGCGGATCGCTCCGTTGGCTGCTACGCCGCCTGCCGCGACCAGAGCCGTCGGATGCCCGGCGACACCGGCGAAGGCGCGCAGGGCCACGCGCACGCGGTCCACGATCACGTCCACCACCGCCGCCTGGAAGCTCGCGCAGAGATCGGCCACGTCCTGCGAGGCCAGCGGCTCGAGCCGCTCGGCCTCGATGCGCAGGGCCGTCTTGAGGCCCGACAGCGAGAAATCCGCCTGCCGCCGCCCGATCATCGGCCGGGGCAGCGCGAACCGCTCCGGATTGCCGCTCAGCGCCTGCCGCTCCACCTCGGGGCCGCCGGGATAGCCCAGCCCCAAAAGCTTGGCGACCTTGTCGAAGGCCTCGCCGATGGCATCGTCGATGGTGGTGCCGAGCCTGACGTAATCGCCCACTCCCTTCACCGCGACGAGCTGCGTGTGCCCGCCGGAAGCGAGCAGCAGCAGATAGGGGAAAGCGAGCCCGTCGGTGAGCCGCGGCGTCAGCGCGTGCGCTTCGAGATGGTTGACCGCCAGCAGCGGCTTGCGCGCGACGAGGGCCAGGGTCTTGGCCGTGACGAGGCCGATCAGCACACCGCCGATCAGGCCGGGCCCGGCAGCGACTGCGATCCCGTCGATCTCCTTCAGCGTCGTCCCCGCCCGCTGGAGCGCCCGGGCGATCAGCCGATCGAGCACCTCGACATGGGCGCGGGCGGCGATCTCGGGCACGACGCCGCCATAGGCCGCGTGCTCGGCGATCTGGCTCAGCACCTCGTTGGCGAGGATGTGTCCGCGCTCGCCCTCACCGAGGGTCACGACGGCGGCGGCAGTCTCGTCGCAGGTGGTCTCGATGCCGAGGATCTTCATGAGGGTCACGCTGACGTCCACGCACCGTTGCGTGCCGGGGACCGGCCCGCCTACTCCATGTCTCGCGAAAGCTCGGTCATACCGGTCGCGGCAACACGTCTACGACGAAACCGCCGACGGATACAGGTGAAGCTCAACGCCGACGGATGCTGTGGATGGCGTGAGGGAGAAGGGCGCATGCGGATCTGGGTGTCGCGGCCTGAGCCGGGCGCAAGCCGCACGGCACGGCGGCTGGCCGAACTCGGCCATGCGGCGCTGGTGGCGCCCGTGCTGCGGATCGCCCCGAGCGACGGGCCGCTACCCACCGGTCGGTTCGACGGGTTGATCCTGACGAGCGCCAATGCCGCCGCGCCGCTCGCCGCAGCCGGTCTTCCCGAGGCACCGGTCTTCGCCGTCGGGACCCGCACCGCCGAGCGGGCGGCACGGGCGGGCCTGCGCTCCGTGCACTGTGCCGACGGGGACGCCGTCAGCCTGGCTCGGCTCGTCGCAGCCCAGGTGAGGCCGGGCGGCACCCTCCTCCACGCGGCCGGCGAGGACCGCAAGGCCGAGCCCGCCGCGAGCCTCACGGCCGCGGGCTACCGCGTCACGACCTGGACGGCCTACGCAGCTGTGGCCGAGGCGACTCTGCCGGAACCGGCGGCACGGGCACTGATGGGACGGGACGGCGCGCCGCCCCTCGTCGCGGCGCTGCATTTTTCGCGACGGAGCGCCGAAATCGCGGTGCATTTGTCCGGCAAAGCCGGTCTGAGCGGAGCGTTTCGGGCGCTGGCGCATTACTGCCTGTCCCCCGATGTGGCCTTGGGACTGGTCGAGCTCGGCGTCGCGGCCCATTTTGTAGCGGCGCGCCCGAGCGAGGAGGCTCTCCTTGCCGGTCTCGCGGCTTCGGACTGAACGGCCTCGTCGCGCCTGCGTGATGGGGACGCGAGAGCGTGTCGGAGCGTCGGAGATGGAACCCGGGAAGCGGTTCCGATGGATGACGGCGCCGGTTCGCTCTTCTATGGGGGCACACTGCGCCGGTGCGGCGGCTGAATGGAGCGAACGCCCGTGACTTCACCCAAGGACGGCGCCAGGGATGGTGCCAAGTCGCCGGAGCCAGGCAAGTCGCCGGAGCAGGCCAGGGAAGCGGCCAAGGACGTGACGAAGGATTCGTCCCGGCCCGCCGACAAGGCGATGGGCAAGCCGGCCGAGCCGTCCGCAGCGGTCTCCACCACGAAGGTCGAGCCGGCCAAGTCGGGTCTGGCCGCGTCGGAGCCGGTCAAGTCCGAGCCCGCAAAGCCGGGGCCGACCGGCAGCAGCGCCCTGCCCGGTGGCAATGCGACCGGCTCGTCCGCGCGCCTACAAGACGTTCGCGCAGATGCGCCGTCGAAGCCGGGTGCCACCGGCAGCAGCGCGGTCCCTCCCTCGACCGCCGCCTCGATCAGCGCAGGAACGATGTTCAACAAGCCCACGGAGCCCGGAAAGCCGTCCGGCGCTGCTGCCGTTGCCTCCGGCACACCGGCAGGTGCTGCACCGTTGAAGCCGGGGGCCACCGGCAGCAGCGCGATTCCGCCGAATCCGGCCGAGGCCAAGACCGCCGATGCCAAGCCGGACGTGCCCGCCAAGGCCGGCACCACCGGCAGCAGCGCGGTCAAGCCGGAGGCTCCGACCTCCGGAAATGCCACCGCCGGCAGCGCCAAGCCGGATGCGGCCTCCGGAGCCAAGCCGGGAGCAGCGCCGGGTGCCACGCGGGTGACGGAGACGGCCTCGCTGACCGATGGCCCGATCCTCGACCTCAAGGCCAAGCGCCTCTCCGACGCGGCGGACGCCACCAAGCCGGGCGCGAAGCCCGAGCCCGGCAAGGAGAGCGTGGGCACATCCGCTTCAGCCAAGGATGCAGCCAAGGATGCAGCCAAGGAACCGTCGAAGGAAACCGCGAAGGCCGCACCGGCCCGCGGTGGCGCGGGCTTCGGCTCCATGGCCGCCTCGGGCTTGCTGGGCGGCCTGATTGGTGCCGGCCTTCTCTACGGCGTCACCACCTATCAGCGGGGCGCCGATCCGCGCCTCGCGACCCTCGACAAATCCCTGGCGGGCCTGGCCACGAAGGATGCCGTGGCGGGTCTCGACAAGCGCCTCGCTGCCAACGAGCAAGCGCTCAAGCCCCTGCCCGACGCGGTCGCCCGGGCGGAAACTGCGGCCAAGACCGCCGCCGACCGCGCCAACGAAGCGGTGCAGAAGGCGGGCACCGTCCCTGCCAATGCGCCTTCGGCCGACGGTTCGGCCCCGGCGCCGGCCATCCCCGCCGACATTACGGCCCGTCTCGATGCCCTCGACCAGCGCGTCTCGGCGCTGCAGGAAGAGCCCGGCCGCGACGGCACGGCCGAGGTGAAGACCGCGCAGACGGTGGATCCGGCCGCCCTCGCCGCTCTCGACGATCGGCTCAAGGCACTCGAAGCGAACGGCACCAAGAGCGCCTCTTCCGATCTCTCGGACAAGATCACGGCGCTGCAGGCGGACCTCGCGTCCCGTGCCAAGGCGGACGAAGCGGCCGAGGCCGCCCTCGGCAAGCGCGTGGACGAGGTGCAGAAGGCGCTGGACGGTCGCATCGCCGCCGCGACCCAGACCGTGCAGGAGGCGACGCAGGCGAGCAAGCAGGCCGCCGACGCCGCGCAGAGCCGCGCCGACGAAGCCGTGAAGGGCCTGGAGCGCAAGCTTCAGGAACAGTCGGACCGGATCGCGGGCCTCGACAAGGCGGTCGATCAGAGCGCTAAGCAATCCACGGTGCAGTCGGCCCTTCGCATCGTCGCGGCCGACCGGATCACCTCGGCACTTGAGGCGGGCCAACCCTACCCGGATGCGCTCGCCAGCCTACGCAACCTCGAACCGGCGGATTCCAAGCGCCTCGACGCGCTCGGCCCCTTCGCCGACAAGGGCGCGCCGACCGCGGCAAGTCTTGCGGCCGAGTTCCGCCGGATCTCCGAGAAGATCGCCGAGGCCAAGCGCGCGGCCCAGGCCAAGTCCGTCGCCGAGACCGGCAGCGTGGGCGATCGTCTGATGAACATGGCGAGTTCCCTGGTGCAGGTGAAGCGCGCCGACGAACCCGCCGCGGGCGGCCCCCAGGCCGCGACCGGCGGCACGGCGTCGACCGCGCAGGTTCAGGCGGCGCTCGACCGTGGCGACCTCGCCGAGGCGGCCAAGGCCTACGCCGCCCTGCCCGAGGAGGCGCGGGCGCAGGGTGGCGATTTCGGAACGCGGCTCGCGGCGCGCACCGAGGCGGGCCGCGCGGCACAGACGCTGCTGGCCGATGCCTTCACCGGCCTGCCGCCGGCACGCTGACGGCCAGGACCGGCCTCAATGACGACGAACCTGCCGCGCCCCGCGCGGCGTTCCACCCTTCCATTTTGCCCGGGCCGCGTGCGCCCGCTCCCCGTGCTTTCAAGGAGGCCCTGACCCATGTGGCGCGCCCTCGTCTTCCTGGCCCTCCTGGCCGTCGCCGCCTACGGCGCAGTGTGGATCGCCGACCATCCGGGCACCGTGACCGTCGTCTGGAACGGCTACGAGATCGGGATGAGCCTCGCCATTGGCCTCACCGGCGTACTGGTGGCCGCGATCGTCCTCGGCCTGATCTGGGCGGTCGTGACCGGTGTGATCGGCCTGCCCGCCAGCATCAGCCGCTCGACTCGCGAGCGCCGCCGCAACAAAGGTCTCGCCTCGCTCTCGCGCGGCATGATCGCCGTCGGCTCCGGTGACCCACTGGCCGCCCGCCGCCACGCGGGCGACGCCGAGCGCCTGCTCGGCAGCCAGCCGCTGACGCTCCTCCTCAAGGCCCAGGCGGCCCAGATTTCCGGAGACCGGGACGCAGCCGAGCGCGCCTTCCAGCGCATGGCGGACGATCCCGAGACCCGCGTGCTGGGTCTGCGCGGCCTGTTCGTCGAGGCCCGCCGCCGTGAGGACGACGGTGCCGCCCGCGCCTACGCCACCGAGGCCGCCCGTCTCGCGCCGAGCGTCACCTGGGCGAACGAGGCCGTGCTGGAGGCGCAATGCGCCGACGGCGAGTGGTCCGCGGCGACCGAGACCGTGGAGCGCCGCGCGGCGCTGGGGCTGATGGACAAGCACGCCGCCCGCCGCCAGCGCGCGGTGCTGCTCACCGCAGCCGCCCAGCGCCACGAGGCGGGCGAGCCCGACACCGCCGCCGAGCAGGCGCTCAGAGCCGTCAAGCTCGCCCCCGACCTCGTGCCCGCGGCCGTCATCGCCGGCCGGCTGCTCGCCCGGCGCAACGATCTGCGCAAGGCCGCCAAGATCGTGGAGGCTGCCTGGAAGGCGACCCCGCATCCGGAACTCGCCAAGGTCTACCTCAACCTGCGCACGGGCGACTCCGCCCGCGACCGGCTGGCCCGCGCTGAGAACCTGGCCAAGCTCTCGTCCTGGGAGCCGGAATCGCGTCTGGTCATCGCCCAGGCGGCGACCGAGGCCAAGGATTTCGGTCGCGCCCGTGAGGCGCTGGCGCCCCTGGCCGACGATCGGCCGACGGCGCGCGTCTGCCGGATGATGGCGCGGATCGAGGCCGCCGAGCACGGTGCCGAGAGCGGACGTTCGCGCGAGTGGCTTGCCCGTGCCGCCCGCGCCCCGCGTGACCCGGCCTGGGTCGCCGACGGCATCATCTCCGAGCGCTGGGCGCCGGTCTCGCCGGTCTCCGGCCGCCTTGACGCCTTCGTATGGAAGACGCCGCCCGAAATCCTGGTCGGCCCCGAGGACGACGACGCCCCTGCTCCGGCTGACGCCGAGCCTGCCGCCCCGGTCGCGATCCCGGCCGCGCCCGGGCCGGCTCCGGTCACCACGGACAGCCCTGCCCCGTCCACGCCCGGCTTCCTCCAGACCGGTGCAGGCACCCCCTCGGTCCTGCCGACACCAGCTCCGGTCAATAGCCCCACCGGCCCGTCACCCGCTCCGCAAGCCGCCACGGCGGACCGCCCGCGCCGCATCGCCTGAAGCGGCACGCCGCCCGGACCGGAGCCGGGCGGCGCACAACGCGTGCGTCTGTGGCATTCTTCGCCTTGCCAGACGCCCACGCCCCGGCTACAGACCCGCACCTGCCGCAAGAGACCACCGCCCGCGCCCAGCGCCCGCGACGGTCCCCGGCCGGATCCGGAGGGGTGGCCGAGTGGTTGAAGGCGCACGCCTGGAAAGTGTGTATACGGGAAACCGTATCGCGGGTTCGAATCCCGCTCCCTCCGCCAGATACCTATAAACCACTGCAAGCAGACGGTTTTCTGCTTTCGATCCCAGCCCACGCGTTGACACTGTGTCACCGTGGCTTTCGGGAGCGAAGCCAAGGGTGCGCCGCGCCGAGTACCTGCGGGTTTCAGCTCAGGCACTCGCCACAATCGGTCAGCACCATGTCAGAATCCTCGACACTACGAGTAAAGCTGTAGAACTGGTGAGCGCCTTTGGATCGCGCTCTCACGGCTGCGGAAGTGGATCGGCGCGCAGACTTACTTAGCTGGTTGGCGGCCTGCCTGAACGGCGGGCCTCACGGCAACGGAACGGTCACCGAACGATGGGGAAAAACACCAGCCCTGCCCGGCCGGCGACATCATGCTCATCGCTGACGGCGACCAGCATCAGCCTCTGGCAGGCTGCAACGCCACAGACATCGACGAGCGGTCGCTGTAGGAGCTGGTGAAACGATTCGGCCGAGGCATGAGAAAGCTCCAGCTCACGCTCTTCGAGGAGGTCTCCGCGCATCTGCCGCTCTTTGACGGCTTGCCAGAGGGCGCCATCGAACGCCTCGCTGCCAGCGGCTACGGGCGCGGACTGCTGACGGCGTCGCTCCGGGCCCGGCTGCGCAACGCCGGATTCGCCGACATGGCCGCGCTGGCGCTCGCGTCGCCGGTTGACCTTATGGCCGTGCGTAAGATCGGCCCGGTGCGGGTCAGCGCCATCCGGGCCCATCTGCTCGATGAACTGGCGCGGCTGGTTCCGGGCACGAGAGCCGACCACGGCAGAAAGGCGACCGACCGGCGGCGCCTGGAGCGGCTGCGCACCATGCCGGGCGGACGGTTCGACGGCGCGGGCGAAACCTGCGCCGATCTGGCCTTGAAGCCCTGTGCCGATATCAGGGCAGAACTCGATATCCCAGCGGCTCACCTCGACCGGATCGCCGCAGCTCTCATCTTAGCGCTCGTGCCGCAACAGCCGCTTGTGCCGTCCGTTGCGGCTGCGCCTGAGGTCGAAGCGGCACGAGAAGCAAGGTGCGCGCGCGAGCGCGCCGAGCAGCTACGGGAGCAAGACCGCGAATGGGACGAAGCCGCTCCTGAGGCTGACGTTCTGCCGGGGCGGGCGCTCCGGTAGGGGGTGCCGCGAACCGTTTCACAGCAAGCGTTGATCGACCGGCTCGACCGTGAACGCTCGATACGGCAGGTAAGGCTTCTACCGGAAATCCTTCGGGAACGAGGCCGCGAACCAAGCGACAGCCTGCCAGCAGCCATAGACCAGTATGCCGATGAGCAAGCCGCCGATCATGAGCCGAAGCCGGAATGCATCATCTCGCCGAGATGGTTGCTTCGGTTGCCGCCTCTCCATCACCGTCCCTCCCGCGAGCGCACTTGAGCGCATCCTGCGCTACACCACGCGGACGGAGGAACGGATGCTCATGGGCGCTTGGATACTACCCGCTCGTATCTGGCGGCAGGGCCTCACGACGCAAGGCGATGTGAACGTGATACACTCATGGGCATCAGCGTCGCCGTCACCACGGCGTCAGCTCTCAGCGCAGCCCGCCGCCTTGAGCCTCCCGATCAGCCCTGCGACACGCCCGATAATCTCGGGAAATACGGGCTATTGCTGCGGTTCAGAGCGGGAGCGGTCGGTCTCCCTTGTGAGCCGCCCGGTGCCTTCCGGGGCGAGAAATACGGATCGTAGTCGCTCCAAGACGCAGACTTTGCAGCATCGGGCTTGCGGGCGACCGGCTTCGTAGCGGTTCTCGTCATGAAGGCCTGTCCATTGGTTTGAACAGGCCTTTTAGGGGAAAAAGGTTAACCCCACTGTTACCAAAATGGCACGAACGCGCAGGTTGGGATCGAGCGATCAGGCAGAGTTCTTCGCACCAGCATCGCAATGATGTCAGCAGCTCACGGCGGCCGAACAGCGTTCGTAAGACGCGATGAATGCATCCGCCTCGTGTCGTTGCAAGCCCGTGACGACAAGCCCTTCCGTCGAAACCGTCCAGAGACCATCGGCATTCTGCGAGAGGACAAGTTTCGTCATCGATACCCCCTTGGTCCGACCGATCCGACGTGTGTTCCAGGCAGTGGTTCCGCGGATGGGCGGCAGCTTACGAATACGGCTCCGGCAGCACACCTGACCTTTCCGAGAATTACTCTTTCGAGGCATGGGTTACCCGCGGCGCCCTGGTAGCTGCCGCTGCGGAGAACACCCCGCCAGAAACCGGTTATGAACGGAGGCAAGATGAGACTGGGAGATCCGGCCTCGAGGCAGACGTCGTCGAAAGTGAGTGCATGGCCCGCAAGCGTCTCCGCCCCACGACCGAGAGCCTGATCGAGGCCGCCGGCCGTCTCGGCCTGTCCCCGGCAGAGATCGATCTCGAGGCGCTGCGCGTCCACCTCGAACTTCCGGAATTCGGGGCTGCAGTCGAGGACGAGCGTGTGGCGCACGCTCTGCGGGAGATGAAGACAGCGCGTGCCTTCGTCGAGACCGGCATTCCGGCCCTCAAGCGAGCGGTCCCCGCCCTCAGGGCGGTGGTGGCCAAGGACCGGAGCATCCGGTGGAGCGTCCGGGTCGGCATCCCGCTGCTCGATGCGGGCCGCATGGACTTGCGTATCGATGCGGGGCCGGACCCGATCACAGCCGAAATCCTCCAAAGCATGGCGGCGCGGAACGATCCGACGCGTCGGCTTGAAGAACTGCGCGCCGCCGTGGCGGAAACGGCGGTCCAGACCACGCGCGACCTGCGCAAGCCGACCGATCGGCTCAGATCTCAGATCCTCGTCGATCTTCGCGAGGTGGGTGCCGATGCGGCGGCCTATCTTGAGCATATGGATCGCTCGTTGCGCTCCCGCCCGTTCAACTTCGGTCCGAGGCTGGCCCGTTCCCTGGCGGATGCTCTGGCGCCGGTCCGCCAACGTGCAAAAGCCGTGGCGCGCGAGGGCTCACGCCTGCGACGCCTTCGGGATCAAGTCGGTTTCGGTGCCTATATCGAGAAATTCGCCGTAGCCCGCCGGCTGAACCGGCGCATCCTCTTCCACATGGGCCCGACGAATTCGGGAAAGACCTATGCAGCTCTAAAGGCGCTGAGCGCGGCCACGACCGGCGCCTACCTGGCACCGCTGCGTCTTCTGGCGTTGGAAAACTACGAGGCGCTGCGCGAGCGCGGCCTTCGGGCCGGCATGGTCACCGGCGAGGAAGTGCTGGGCGAGCTCGAACCGACCCACACGGCCCGAACGATCGAAACGGCCGACCTCACCCGTCCGATCGACGTCGCGGTCATCGACGAAATCCAGATGCTCTCGGATCCGGACCGCGGCTGGGCCTGGACGAACGCCCTGTTCGGTGTTCCTGCCAAGACCGTCATCGTCTGCGGATCGGACGATGCGCTCTCCTACGTCCGCCGCGCCGCCGAGGCTGCCAACGAGTCGCTCGAAGTCATCAACTTCGAGCGCAAATCGCCGCTCGTGCTTCTCGACGAACCCGTCCCCCTGGAGAAGGTCGAGCCGGGTGATGCCGTGGTGGCCTTCTCCCGCCGGGCCGTACACGAGAATCGTGAAATCCTGGTCGCTCGCGGCCATCGGGTGGCAACGATCTACGGCGCCCTGTCGCCGGAGGTCCGCCGCGCCGAGGCCGCACGGTTCCGGTCCGGCGAGGCCAACGTTCTGGTGACGACGGATGCGATCGGCATGGGCCTCAATCTCGGGCCCTTGAAGCGGATCGTCTTCTCGACCGTGCGCAAGTGGGACGGCGTCCAGGAGCGCGTGCTCACCAATTCCGAGATCCGGCAGATTGCCGGCCGGGCCGGGCGCTACGGGCATCAGGACGTCGGCTATGTGGCGGCGACCGAACCGACCGCCGTCGAGCCGATCCGAACAGCTCTGGCCGGCGCACCGACGGCACCGGCAGCCGACACGCGCTTCTACGTACGCCCCGACCTGACTGCCATCCGCTCCGTGGCCGAGGAGATGCGGACGCCGAGCCTCTATGAAGTGATGACGCATTTCGCGCGCGCCACTTTCTACGCCGGCTCGCCATTCCAGCCGTCGGCTCTGGAAGAGGTTCTCGAGATCGCACGGGCCATCGATCGCGCGCGGCTGCCGATCGAGGAAAAGTTCATCTTCTCCGTCTGTCCGATCAATCGGCGGGACGAGATCGCGATGGGCATGCTGGAGCGCTGGAGCCAGGTTCGCGCGGCCGGGACAACCGTCCCCGCCCTGCGAGCGAGCGTCACCGGCGAACTCGATTATCAGGAGCGGACGGTGAAACTCGCCAGCGCCTATCTATGGCTGGCGCGGCGTTTTCCCGAAACCTTCGACGACATCGAGGCGACCCAGCATATGCGTCGTTACGCCAACGATGCGATCGAGCATCACTTGCGGCAGACGGCGACGCGCAAGGCGGAGCGTCGGGGACGGCGGGCCGGGGGAACGCAGTGACCTCTTTTTGGCGGGATCGGACTCAGCTCGGATGAGCAGGTGACCCCGCCGCTCAGCCGATTTGTCCGCGCCAAGTTTCGAAAGCACGCGAAGCCCCCTCCCCTTCGGTTGGCATTCGGCGGGGACGATCACCCTGGCGTGTCGGTATGTCGGTACGCCGATTGCCCTGTCGGTTGGCCTGAACGGAAAACAGCCCGCGACCGGCTGGGGTCTGCGGGCTTGGGATCGTGTGCGGGAATGTCGGTGTGTTCGTCTGGTGTATGCGTGTGTGTATTGGTTGCGGGGGCTGGATTTGAACCAGCGACCTTCAGGTTATGAGCCTGACGAGCTAC
>NZ_JAKSYB010000031.1:0-624 GCF_022829505.1 Methylobacterium sp. J-043
TCGGCATCGCCGAGCAGCACGCGGTGACGTTTGCCGGCGGTCTGGCGACGGAGGGCTACAAGCCGTTCGTGGCGATCTCCTCGACCTTCCTGCAGCGGGCCTACGATCATGTAGTGCACGATGTGGCGCTGCAGAACCTTCCGGTGCGGTTCTGCCTCGACCGGTCTGGTGGGGTGGGTGCCGTCGGCAGGACGCTTGCTGGCCGGTTCGAACTGGCCTGACTCTGCTGCCTGCCGAACATGACGGTGATGGCCGCCGCCGACGAGGCGGAACTGGTGCACATGGTGGCGACCTGCCACGCGCACGATTCGGGCCCGATCGCGCTGCGCTACCCGCGCGGCGAGGGGGTCGGCATCGAGCTGCCGGAGAAGGGTGAGCCGCTGGCGATCGGCCGGGGCCGTGTGGTGCGGCGTCCGGAAGGGGCGCGGGTGGCGCTTCTTTCGCTCGGCACGCGCCTGTCGGAGGCCTTGAAGGCGGCCGACGCGCTGGAGGCCGAGGGTGTCGCGGCGACGGTGGCGGATGCGCGCTTTGCCAAGCCGCTGGACGCGGAGCTGATCGTCGATCTGGCGATGAGCCACGAGGTTCTGGTGACGGTGGAGGAAGGCTCGGTCGGTGGCTTCGGGG